>JAILEM010000149.1 GCA_024687745.1 Lachnospiraceae bacterium | reverse complement strand
CGGGATAGAGGTTAAGAGGATACCCGGGGAAGTAATGTATTCCTCTGTAGCCATGGTAACCCAGACAATAGCTCTCTTTGACGGAAGTATTTATGACAATATATCAACCTGGAATAAGACCATAAAGCAGGAGGATATAGTCCGGGCCGCAAAGGATGCCTGTATCCATGAGGAGATTACCCTAAAGCCCGGCGCCTATGATTATGAACTGAGGGAGAACGGTTCCAACATATCGGGAGGACAGAGACAGAGACTTGAGATCGCCAAGGCTCTTGCGACAAATCCGACGATCCTCATACTCGATGAGGCAACCTCAGCCCTTGATACCTCAACTGAAAAAAAGATACTTGATAATATAAAGAGAAGACATTGCAGCTGTGTGATCGTTGCGCAAAGGCTCTCAACGATCAGGGACTGTGATGAGATCATAGTAATGGAGAGAGGACGCATAAGGGAGAGAGGAACTCATGAACAGCTTATGAATAAAAACGGTATCTACAGAAAGCTTGTATCAGAGTCCGACTAGGAATTTATATGGAAGATAAAAAGATCAAAATCACCCTTGTGGGATCAAGAAAATATCTTACCGGAGATCCGGCGGAATATTTCCATATAGTAAGCGGCACCGTGTATGTATACATCGTACATGTCAAGGATGCCGTTATAGGGCGTTCCATCTTCTTTTGCGAAATGGGGGAGGGTAAGGATATCCCCACCTTTTCATTTGGAAATGAGGCAAGGAACGAATTCTGGCAGTTCCTTCTCGTGGCTAAGGAAAAGGCTGTTATAACGATAGAGGAGATAGAAAATGAGAAAGAAAGGATAAGAGAGGGATTCCTTTCCGATGTTTCATCCGTACTTCCTGAGGGGAAAACAGACAGTGGATCATTTTCCGAGACCCTTGCCACATGGTATCAGGCTCAGTTAAAAAACGAGTCTGATATAATCGCCGGTATCAATAAGGAGATAAAGGCTGTGAAGATCGGCAGGGTAAACATGATGGAATCCCTGTTTGAGAATGCAAAAAAGCTGGATGCGAATTTAGAACCCTCAGGTTCGAAGATATATGATATTACAAGCATTTACTGTGACTATATGAAGCTTAAGATCTGTCCGTATTATGCGGTGGCAGATGTCTACGGAGATGAGCTCAGGATCGAGGATATTGCAAGGGCATCTCACTTTGTGCTCAGAAAGATAAGCCTTGAACCTAAATGGTACAAAAGGGATATAGGGGCAATGGTCGGCTTCTATAAGGAATCGGGAGATCCCTGTCTCTTTATACCTGAGGGAGCAAGCCACTATCTTTTATATGATCTAAACCTCAGAAGAAGCATCATAATAGACAGGGAGGTCGCAGACACCTTAACCGATGAAGCCTATATGGCCTATACACATCTGCCCGCCAAAAAGCTCACACTCAAGGAGGTAATGTTTTACGGGATAAAGAGAGTCAAAAGATCTGATGTGTTCTGGTATCTCTTCCTCTATATCCTGACTACGCTTATAGGGCTTCTGATGCCTTTATTTAATGAGCAGATGTATGACAAGCTGATCCCTCTCGGACAGCTCTCTGCGATATATCAGGTTGGCGGAGCAATGCTTGCCTGTATGATAGGAAATATATTCTTCACTATCGTTCAGAATCTCGCCTCCTTCAGGGCGGTCAAAACCGTGGAATATAATATAGTGTCGGCGACCTACGACAGGATCTTCAGGCTCCCGCAGAAGTTTATCAACAGCTTCGGTACTTCAGAGCTCCTTGGAAGGATAAATTCGGTATCGGGGGTATTTTCACAGACTATAACCGCAGGAGTTACCGCTGTCATAGGTTTTGTGCTCTCGCTTTTCTATCTCTGGAGGATGTTTGATAAATCGAGCGTTCTGTCCTGGAGAGGACTCTGGATGACAATAATCACCAATCTACTGCTTTTTGGTTTCGGATATCTGAGGATAGAAAGGGAAAGAAAGAGGCTTGATCATTCGGTGAAGGCAAATAACCTCCTCTATCAGTTCCTGTCGGGTATCTTAAAGATCAAAACATCGGGGATAGAGAACAGGAGCCTTCTGCAATATCAAAGGGAGAATATCGAGTCCCTTAATTACGGGATATCGTCAACGACTGTCAATAATATAGGAACAGTTGTGAATACCATAATGACAATGGCCTATTCCGCTCTCATATATTATACGGTCATAAAGAAAAAACAGGAGCTTACCATAGGTGAATATACGGCATTTAACTCGGCTTACGGAATGTTTACATCTGCGATGGGCCAGCTTGCCAATTTCTTCTTAACATGGGCAAACCTTCAGCCGGTCATGGAAAGGGTACGTCCGATATACGAGGAGGAAGCGGAGATAACGGATCAGAGTATGGCTATAGGAAAGCTCTCCGGAGAGATAGAGGTAAGCCATATGGACTTTTCCTATGACGGAGATGAGACCGCCGTATTAAAGGATATCAATTTTAAGGTCGAACCGGGAGATTATGTCGGGATAGTAGGTCCTTCGGGCTGCGGGAAATCCACCCTGCTTAAGTGCCTTCTTGGCTTTGAGAAGGCAACAAAGGGCAAGATCTACTACGATAATAAGGATATTGACAGCATGGATAAGTGCGAGCTGAGAAGGCAGATGGGGGTTGTCCTCCAGGACGGACA
>JAILEM010000147.1 GCA_024687745.1 Lachnospiraceae bacterium | reverse complement strand
TTCTTATGAACATACCGTTACCAAGCCCGAAAACCGCATATACGTTATAAAGATCATCATTCTTATAATCCCTGTACCACAGATCTATAAGAGCCTCACTTTCATAAAGTGAATCAAGCTGATACTGTTTATCATTATATAAGGTATAAAGAACCGTTCTGTCCTCTATGTGCTCGACCCCCGATTCAACCTTATACTCCTTTGTATATCTGTCCTGGATCTTATTTGCATAATACGGATATCTCTTTTTCATACTTTCCATATTTTTATCATATACAGATGCCATATTGTCTCCTCTCCATGCTCTACCAGCAGTATCCTGATCTAACTTATTTTTCACCGAATACTTCAAATAATACTTATTGATCCTATGATCATTTTCCTTTATCTATCATCTTCAGATATAACTTAAAGTTTACCGATGTCTCATTTTTAAGTACATCGATAGTAAAGAATGAATCATCCGAACTAAGTGCCTGACAGATCCTGTCATATTGCGCGATCCAATAATCCTTATCTTCTCTAACATCTGCATGCTCGGGTTTGTCATATAACGGAAGCATTGCACTTATAACTGACCTGAAGTCTAAGGCCATATCATTCCTATAACTGTATGCCGCCTGTCTTCTTTCCGTTGCAAGCATATAGCAGTAATCATCTATATGTTCTATCATAATACCTATCGCATCCCGCAAATTTGCCATCTTTATCCCTCCTTAAACTGTTATTATACCTCATAATTAATAGCCATTACCGGCTTCTTTGCTCTCATAAAATGATACATGGTAGACCCGTTATCTCCGTAGTAAGCATCGCAAAGCCTTACCATAAAGCTGTCATCCTCGCCATCATCATAGATACCGTAATCCTCGTTTATGAAACTGTCTATTATTTCCCTGTATCCTTTATAAAGCTCAGGTTCAAATTCTCCTAAATATTTTTCGATATTAATATCCGGATGATAATACAAGACAATACTGTCTTTATTTTCCTTAAACAGATCAAATATCTCCTTTAGCTTGACAACAGCCCTTTCCTTATTATCCACAAGTCCACTGATGCTGATATATACAAGGACGATCTTTCTTCTGTTTCCGTCTCTGTCGCTTAAAAACTCAAGCCATTCAGGTGCAAGCTCCTCATCCTTTACCTTTGGATATTCCTCAATCTCATCACTTCCATCTCCACCTGTTACTATCTTTTTCTCCCAGATTTCTTTAGTATCTTCTCCTGCCCATTTTGTAAGGGATTCTATGTATCTGTCTCTTATGATGTCTGACTGTACTATAACCACATCGGCCCTTGCAACTCCGGGAGTATTGATACAGAATTCCATCATCTTTGCAGCCTTTCCGTCATCAGGGCCGTAATCATCCACATGAATACAGGATATGTAGACAAGCTTCTTCGCAAAGTGCCTTAACTTGTCTGTATAGAACATCGGATATACAACGGTATGGGCATCAAAAGTATCATATGGATTATCAAAATATATTATATCAGGATTACTCCCAAAGAAATCATACTTATCAAATCCCGTTACATTAACTGTTGCCGCAAGTTCCTTCCCTTCATAATGTATCTGAGTTCCTATTCCCATAGTATTTGTTCTTTCATAATACGGGATAGGAATGACATAAACATTATTATCAGTATCTGCAGAAGCCTTTTCGTATTCTTTCTTCATATATATCCAGTTGGAGGCTTTTGTTATAAGGAAGAGTACATCTTTCTTTTTTTCAGGAGTATTTGAAGAATTACCATCCATTGCAACAATTTCCTTTTTATCTTTATTTTGCGCAATCATGCTTCTGTCAAATTTACAGGTTGACCATGCTACATCATGTATCTCGTCAAGAAGAACTCTCTCCTGTCTGATATATACCGGATATTCATGAGTTCCTCCCGCCCTGTAAGGCTTCATATAATTACCGAACACTTTTTTTAACATCCAGTCATAATGAATTGGTACGGGAACCTCTATGAATTCATAATTCAATACTATAAAATCCTCATAGTATTCCTTTGGAAAAACAGCGGCAAAATGATCTCTTGTAGCATATGCTCCCATGGAAGCTGCCATATCCGCATCTTCATATCCGACTGCAGACATTATCTGCTGATTGAATATCTCAGCCTGCTGAGCTATGGGTTTTGTCCTCGAAAAGCTTTTTCTCAATTCATTCTCAAGATGATTTACATTACCATGATATTCCGGAATATCCTTATAAAGTGCATCCTCATCTATACTTGATGCAAGTCCGTGAAGATGTCTGATAAGTTCGATCTCTTTTTCAAGCCTTTCCTTATCCCTGGGGATATAGTCTATCGGCATAACATCGACTCCGGATACGTACGGAAAACCATGATTTGCCTCCAGAAACTCCTGATTGATCTTTATTTTGGTACTGTTAACAACCCTTGAAAGTGAATCTATATAATCATGATTGTTATAGATATTTGCAATATTATAGCCTTTTGGAAGCTCGTCCTTTGCGTATTTTAAAAACCTTTCATAATCCGGCCTCATCATGGAAATATCCACGTCATCATCCCACGGGATATACCCCCCATGTCTTATGAGACCAAGCATTGTTCCCCAGTCCATCCACCATTTAATATTGTGTCTGTTGCATATGATC
Source organism: Lachnospiraceae bacterium (assembly GCA_024687745.1). Classification (GTDB taxonomy): domain Bacteria; phylum Bacillota; class Clostridia; order Lachnospirales; family Lachnospiraceae; genus UBA2868. Next base: position 3,342 of record JAILEM010000147.1, on the reverse strand, counting down.
GCTATCTCATTTAATACATCAAGAATGGATGCCCAGCACCTTTTCATTTTGGCAGGAATGTAAAAGCCATCTCTTACCTCACTGTCAAGAAAATATTCGGGAATAAACATTTCTATTATACCTCATAATCAATCGCCATCACCGGCTTTTTTGCACGCATACAGTGATACATCACGGTCCCGTTGTCACCGTAAAATGCGTCGCATAACCTAACCATAAACCTGTCATCTTCACCCTCGTCATATATCCCGTAATCCTCTTCTATGAACCTGTCTATGACCTGTCTGTATTCTTTATAAAGCTCCGGTTCATATTTGTTTAAATACAAGTCTATATTCTTATCCGGGTGATAATACATAACAACTCGGTCCGTATTCTCCCTAAAAAGCTCAAATATCTGTTTTATCTTCTTTGCTGATGCCTTAGGCTTTTCTATAAGTCCACTGATACTTAGGTATACAAGGATTACTTTTCTTCTGTTTCCGTTCTCATCATTTAAAAAGCTTATCCATTCAAGACCAAGTTCATCATCTTTTACCCCGGGGTATTCTGGTATATCATCCGAGGTTACACCTCCGGAAAATATCTTTTTCTCCCATACAGCCTTTGTTTCCTCTCCACCCCATCTTGTCAGGGATTCTATATATCTTGATCTCATGCACTCTGACTGGACGATGGTCTTATCTGCCCTTGCAACGCCCGGGGTGTTTATACAGCTCCTCATCATTACCTCAGCCTTTTTATCATCCGGTCCGTAATCATCCGTAAGGATGCAGGATATATAGATAAGCTCTTTGGAAAAGCTTTTGAGTCTTTCGGAATAAAACATGGGATGCACAAGCAATTCCGTATCATAATCATCATAGGGTGTATCAAAATATATTCTATCCGGCCTTTTTCCGAAAAAATCGTATTGATCAAAGCCTGTAACCTCAACCTCCAATGACAGCTCCTTACCCTCATATCTGACTTTTTTATCGGATTTTAAGGTATTATCCTTATGATAATAGGGTATGGCTATAACATATATATTATTTGCGCGGTCAGATTTTTCCTTTTCATATTCCTTCTTCATAAACTTCCAGTTAGCGGCCTTTGTTACAAGGAATATGACATCCTTTTTTCTTTCTTTATCTTCAAAAAGCTTTTTTGCCTTTTCACTTCTTGCTTCATAATCCTCTATGTCTGACGCATTAAAAGGGTAATCTTCTATGATACGGCGTCCTATTTTCCTGACACACATATCTTCATCCTGATGATATTTGGGATAATCATGAGTTCCACCGGCTCTGTATGGTTTCATATAATTACCGAATATTTTTTTGAGCATACGGTCATAATGCAGTGGAACAGGTATCTCCATAAACTCAAATGGCATGGTTATAAGATCTTTATAATAATTTATAGGATTGACTGCCGCAAAATCATCTCTCATAATATGTGCAGACATGCAGGTGGCTTCTTTGGCCTTTTTCTTGTCTATTCCCACTATATAGCTTTCGCAAAACTGTCTTAACTGTCTTCCAAGCGGCTTATCTTTTTCGAAATGGTATTTAGATGCTTTTTCCAGGGTATCTATAAAATCCTGATGTTCAGGCATATCATTATAAGTCATCTCATAACCTATTGCGTCAGCAAATTTATCAACGGGCACAACAATTTCTTTTATCTCTTTATCAATGTCCGGTGAAATGTAGTCGATGACCATGATATCTATTCCCGCAGAATAGGGAAATCCACTGTTCTTCATCAAAAAAATACTGTCGGTTGTCAAGGTATCACTGTTTTCAACATAGGATGTGTATTCATGAAAATCAAGAACTGTATTAAGATTATATACTGAATACCCTTCGGGTAATTCATCTTTGGCGACCTTTAGAAATTTATCGTAATCCTCCCTGAGCATGGATATATCTATATCATCATCCCAGGGTGTTATCCCTCCATGACGGATAAGACCAAGAAGGCTTCCCCAGTCCATCCACCACTTTATATCATATTTTTTGCATACATTTGAAACCTCATTAAGAACACCGAGTGTTGCCCCTAATGATCTTTTCATCTTGGAAGGAATATAAAAACCATCCTTTACCGAACTCTCATAATAGCTTTGATCTATCTCCATATTTTCCCCCGCGAATATTTTTATGCTCACTCTTTTATTATATCGGCATGCGCCTAAATATCCTTTAATCACTCATAAGTATACCCAATATCTGTTCAAAAATAAAGAGGATCCGCTTTCACGGATCCCCTTATGGGTATATATGGGAGATTAAGTATTATCCAAGTAATGAGAGAACACCCTGGTTACTCTGGTTAGCCTGTGCCAGCATTGACTGTCCTGCCTGTGCCAGAATATTGTTCTTTGTGAACTCTACCATCATCTTAGCCATGTCGGTATCACGGATGTTGGATTCTGCTGCTGTAGTATTCTCTACTACGTTGTCAAGGTTCTTGATCGTATGCTCAAGTCTGTTCTGTACCGCACCAAGATCAGATCTCTGTGCTGATATAGATGCTATAGCCTTTGTGATAGATGCTATTGCCTTCTTTGCAGCTGTTGCTGTTGATACGTCAAGGATTGTTGCTCCGCTCTTAACATTTGACAGCTTCTTTCCACTTGCAAATGATACTACACCTGCTGTGCTGGCTGTCTTTACAGTTGATCCTGTCATGATCTTTGAGCAGCTCATCTTCTTGATAACTATGTTGATCTCTACATCGCTTCCTGAATATGCTCCTACCTGAAGAGCCTTTCCTTTTTCGAAGCTTCCGTTTAAGAGATTCAATGTGTTAAAGTTTGTGGATGTTGATACTCTGTCGATTTCCTGACAAAGTGCTGCTACTTCCTTCTGGATAGCAAAACGGTCATCAGTTGTGTTGGTTCCGTTTGCTGACTTGATCGAGAGCTCGTTCATTCTCTGAAGCATATCTTCTACTTCACCGAGAGCACCTTCTGCTGTCTGTACGCAGGAGATACCGTCCTGTGCGTTTGTGGAAGCCTGGGTAAGTCCCCTTATCTGGCTTCTCATCTTCTCACTTATTGTAAGTCCTGCTGCATCGTCTGCTGCTCTGTTGATCTGATATCCTGAAGATAACTTCTCTGTGTTCTTTGCCTGAGCGCTTGTTGTTACTCCCAACATTCTGTTGGAGTTCATTGCTGTAATGTTATGCTGTACTACCATATTTTCTTCCTCCTTGAATTTTGTAATTATGGCATCCTTGCCATTCTCCGGTTATTGTGATGGTTTCCCATCCGGGCCGGTTCTCCCTGCGATCGGATCAGGCCGTACGCTCCTTCTCCTGTGCTTTTTCCTTTACTAATATATTTATCGGCAT
>JAILEM010000096.1 GCA_024687745.1 Lachnospiraceae bacterium | reverse complement strand
ATTCTTCAAGTGGCAATGAAGCCTTGTCAACTTCCGGTGACAGAAATGCTATGACATAATCATCAAAATCAAGAAGCATTATCCCGTCCTTGATGGTGCTTCTTCCCGCGAATTCAGAAACGCCGGCCTTTATCGTTAATTTGTCTCCATCCATGCTCCATGATGTCAGATCACCCTGATTATCATCACCGAAATAAAGAAAGCCTTTTCCGTTATCTTCAAGTTTTACGTACCACCCGTCAAAAGTATCCTGAATGTCCTTTCTCGAATAACTTCCGTTCTCATATAGGGCAAAGCCCTCGTACACTCCGGTATAGTCAGTCTCTTTTACTTCGTCTTTTGTTTCATCTTTGACTGTTTCTTCCTTTACTGTTTTTTCTTCCGCCTCTTCCGTCTCCTGTTTATTCTTGTTCTCCATATACTCTTCGTATGATTCTCCTGCGCGTCCGGCTTCGAAATGATCCTTCATCTTATCCGAATCAAGTCCGCACCCGGAAAGGACAACAAGCAAAACAGCAATAATAAATACAGATACATAGTTAACCTTGAAGTGGTTTTTCATCTTCATTTTATTAATCCTCCGTTTCTCATTTGGACTATCTGTTTTACTGGTCAAGCGGATCAGTTTTCTTATACTGCTTAGACACTATTATCGGTCCCGCTATCATAAAGAACAGGCCGAGAAAGAACAATACAACCGTCCATGCGATCGGCGTGATAAGACCATACTCATGGGCCCCGAAAAGAAAATAAACAACGGTGACATTCTCACCGGCCGAAGGCAGTTCTTCGGGATGATCTCTTTTGATAAGAACACTGTCGTCGGTTATCTGCCTGCCATTCGAATCCGTAAAGTTTAAGCTGACCTTTTCTTTGTATTCCCTGTTTGCATCTTCATCAACTGTACTGTATGATGACTTAATCTCCGTTATTGTGGCTGTGTATTTGGGAAGCATAACTGCTACCATTATGATTATTATCGAGATAAGTATCATAGCCAGACCAACACCAAGGCAGATCAATATTCCTTTTTTCTTGTTAGCCATGCGTATACCACCTCCGTTTTTATTATTATAATACTATAAAGCAGTAAAAAAAAGGCGTGACAACTTTTTGTCATTGACTATTATGTGTCACACTTCATTGCTGTTTTTTGTCCCACCTTTTGTCCCACTTTTGGAGATGGGACAACATGATCCAAGACAAAATCCGACGACAAGAGTCGCGCATTGCGAGGGTACGCAAACACGATCCATTACTGCATTTTCAGACAACAAAATAGCTCCTGACGAAGTCAGATGCTATCTGTTGAAATATGAGTGCAGAAAAAGGGAATATAAGCTACTTAATGCCCTCTGATCAGCCTCGAAGGAGTAACTTGTCGCCATCTTGTCACATACATCTTCCGCAAATTCCTTATGGAATTTCAGATCCGTAGCGAACCCCCTTAATCCCTTCACTTCTCCAGTAACAGAATCTATAAGTAATAGAAGAATATTCAACCCGCCAGCAGGATCCGGATAGTTTTTCAGTTCATCTTGTGATACTACTTGTGAGAATTGAGGTGTGTACGGCATATCAAAAGTGTCGGTACGATTGGAACTGAAAGTTAACAGTATTATTTTATGATAATATAGAAGACCTAATTCTATGTGGCATATGATTTTCGAAAATCCGAAAATGTTTGTAGATAATTATATATGTGAAAATTACTCGAATGAGTGATTGATGCCGGTCATTTTATCCGGCTTAAAATTCTTAAAAGAGTGAATGCAAAATAATTGCAACCATTTTGCAACCACAAAAAAAGGAAACCCACTGTTTAAGCGGATTCCCACAATTTATCGTCTACTCGAGTTCAATCGTTCCGGGAGGTTTACTGGTCAGATCGTAAAATACCCTGTTCACTCCCTTTACCTCATTGATGATACGGCTCATAACTGTCTGTAGAACATTAAAGGGAATCTCTGCTGCCTCCGCAGTCATGAAATCTATGGTATTGACCGCGCGAAGAGCAACGGCATAATCATAGGTTCTTTCGTCTCCCATTACACCTACGGACCTCATATTGGTAAGTGCGGCAAAGTACTGGTCGGGAAGCCAGGAAGGTCTGTCAGACTCCTTCCACTCATCTGCTGCCTTTGCTATTTCCTCTCTGTAAATATGATCCGCATCCTGTACTATCCTGATCTTTTCAGGTGTGACCTCACCGACTATCCTTATACCAAGTCCGGGCCCCGGAAATGGCTGTCTGAAAACAAGCTTTTCAGGTATTCCCAGCTCTATACCTGCTTTCCTTACCTCATCCTTAAAAAGATTTCTTAAGGGCTCTATGATCTCCTTAAAATCAACAAAATCCGGCAACCCTCCGACATTGTGATGAGATTTTATTACTGTTGATTCACCGCCTACCCCGCTTTCCACAACATCCGGATAGATCGTTCCCTGAACAAGAAAATCTACCGACCCGATCTTCTTTGCTTCTTCCTCAAATACCCTTATGAATTCTTCACCTATTATTTTTCTTTTCTCTTCAGGCTCCGTTACTCCTGCCAGCTTCTTATAATATCTCTCCTGCGCATTCACCCGTATAAAATTCAGTTCATACGGTCCGTTTGGTCCAAATACCTCTTCTACCTCATCACCCTCATTTTTTCTGAGAAGACCATGATCTACAAAAACACAGGTAAGCTGATTTCCAACTGCCTTTGAAAGCATTACTGCGGCAACCGATGAATCCACACCTCCTGATAAGGCGCAAAGCACCTTTCCTTTTCCTATCTTTTCTCTTAAGTATTTGATCTGCTCTTCCACAAAGGAGTCCATTCTCCAGTCTCCCTTGCAACCACATATATCCGTTACAAAGCGTCTTATTATCTCTTTGCCGTTTATCGTATGCATCACTTCAGGATGAAACTGAACCGCATAGAGATTCCTTTCAGTGTTCTCACAGGCAGCTATCGGGCAGTCATCTGTCCATGCAGTAACTTCAAACCCTTCAGCAACCGAGGTTATCCTGTCAAAATGGCTCATCCAGCAGACAGACTCTTTGGGCATAAACCCAAGAAGCTTTGAAGAATTCTCATACCTGATATCTGTTCTTCCGTATTCCCCAACCTCCGGTCTTTCTACTTTTCCTCCGAGAATATGCATCATCATTTGCGCACCATAACATATCCCCAAAACTGGTATTCCTGCCTCAAATAATTCTTTGGGAGCACCGGGAGCTCCCTCTTCATAACAGCTGTTCGGACCTCCTGTAAGGATTATCCCCTTCGGAGCCATTGACTTTATGAGTTCAATATCTGTCTTATATGAATATATCTCACAATACACATTGCTTTCCCGAACTCTTCTTGCCACAAGCTGATTATACTGCCCACCATAATCTATTACCACGACCAGCTCTTTTTTAATATTATCCATCCTGTTTACCTATATTATCAACTATTCTGTTTAAGATCACAGACCATTCTGTGATCAGGTTCCAAAAAAATAATTATTAAATTATCCTTTTTCAAAGATTGAGCATCCCATGTGGGATGCTCAGCAAAAATTCTTAGAATTATTTTAATCTGAAGAGTGTTCCTATTATACCTCTTCCAAGGGATGCTCCAAGATTACCTCCAAGCTTCTTTCCAAAGGTTCCTCCTACCGTTTTTCCAAGGGCATTGCCAACCTCTCTTCCAACAGTACCTGCTGCCGATGAAGCAACACTCTTTGATGCACTCTTTATGGCATTTTTCTTTTTGTTTGCCTCCCTCTCGGCTTCCTTCTGCGCCTTTTCTTCTGCCTTCTGTGCTTCTCTTTCAGCCCTCTCGGCTTCTCTTTGCGCAGCCTTTTCCTGAGCTATTCTTTCCTTCTCTTCCTGTTTTCTTCTTGCTTCCTCTTCTTTTTTCTTAGCCGCAGCCTCTTTAGCCTCAACTTCCTTTTTCTCTGCTTCTTCCCGTAGAATATTCAGTCTTTCGTATGCGGAATCTCTGTCTATATTACTTTCATACTTGGCAAAAAGATCGGATGCATTTATAAATGCCTGCCTTGTTCCTGAATCAACAGGACCCATCTGGCTCTGTGGAGGAAGTATATTTACCTTCTTTACTATCGTAGGAATTCCATCCTCATCAAGCACCGAGACAAGCGCTTCCGCAATCCCAAGATTTAATAATGTATCATATGTATCAAATTCCGGATTGGATCTGAAGGATTCGGCCGCTGCCTTGGCACCCTTTTGTTCTGCGGGTGTATATGCGTGTAAGGCATGCTGTACCTTGTTTCCGAGTTGCGCCAAAACACCGTTTGGTATATCCCTGGGATTCTGTGTTATAAAGTAAACACCTACTCCTTTTGATCTTATAAGCTTTACTACCTGCTCTATTTTCTCAAGCAGTTCATCGCTTGCTGTAGAAAAAAGCATATGAGCTTCATCAAAGAAAAACACCATCTTTGGCTTATCAAGGTCTCCTGCTTCAGGCAGGGTTTCGAAAAGTTCCGAAAGCATCCATAACATAAAGGTTGAATACATTGTCGGATTGTTTACAAGCTTTTCACATTCGAGTATGTTGATATAACCCTTACCCTCACTGTTTGTTCTTATCCAGTCATTGATATTCAGCGCTTCCTCCCCGAAGAAGATATCTCCTCCCTCTGACTCAAGGGAGATCACGGCCCTGATTATAGCACCAAGGCTTGTCTTTGCAATGTTACCATATGAAAGACTGTATTCTTTGGCATTTTCTCCTACATATGTAAGCATCGAGCGAAGATCCTTGGTATCGATAAGAAGAAGATCTTCATCGTCCGCTATCTTGAATATCACTTTCAGTATATCTGACTGTGTCTCGTTAAGTCCGAGTATCCTTGCAAGAAGTATCGGTCCCATTTCTGATACAGTCGTTCTTAAAGGTATTCCGACCTTCTGGTATACATCCCAGTATGTGGTCGGATATGTCTTGAAGGAAAATCCCTCATCTGATAATCCAAAGCGCTCTATCCTTTCATTCATATCCTCAGATGAACTTCCGGGATTACACATTCCTGAAAGATCACCTTTTATATCGGCAAGGAAAACCGGAACTCCGCAGTCACTGAAGGATTCAGCCATTACCTTTAAGGTTACCGTTTTACCTGTTCCTGTGGCTCCTGCTATCATTCCGTGTCTGTTTGCCATGCTCGGATAGATGAATATTTTTTCGTTACCGGATTTTCCGATGTATATCTTTCCCTCGTTATACATATTAATACCTCCGTGATGTTTTAATTATATTATCAGGTTTATTATTTCTTTTCCTGTGCTGCCTTTCCGCTGGGCCTTACCAGTATGAAGCAGACCACTAAAGCGATAATATACATTACCATTGTGAAATACAGAACATTCTGATATCCTACAGGATTGATCTTTACTCCGTCGTGCTCCACAAATTCTCCGGTGTGATTAACGATAAATGTAGCGACCTGGTTTCCGGTAAGACCTGCAAATGCCCATGCTGATAATGTTATTCCATGTATTGCACTTATACTTCCCATACCGTAATGATCTGACAAAAGCGTCGGAACATTCGAAAAGCCTCCGCCGTATCCGGCATTGACAATAAAAATAAGAATAAGGTCAAGAGCAATCAGTAAGGTATTTCCTTCTCCGTTGAGTATACCCTTTGAAATGATAACAAGGCCGGTAGATACTATGGAAAGTATGAATATTATCTTATAGATTGTATTTCTGTCTTTCTGGTAATCTGCCCATGTTGAAAATCCCAATCTTCCTCCCGCATTAAAGATTGCGGATATCGAAGAAATAAGTCCTGCAGCTCCTACAAGTCCTATACATTTAACAATTGATTTTTCCTGAGATATTAATGCGAGACCGCAGGTAATGTTGATATAGAACATAAGCCATATACCTATATAGTTGGTGATAGGCTTTGTTTTCAGGACTTCCATTATGCTTGGCTTTTTCTCATCTCCCGTAGGCTCATGCCAGTCAGCAGGCTTTGCAAGCAGAAGATGACCTACAAACATCATGATGAAATATATTACAGCAAGGATCCAGAACATCTTATATACTCCGCTGCCATCCTCATATGCATCAAGGATTTTCGTCATTATCGGACTTGCTATTGCTTTTGCCGCACCAAAACCTGCTACCGCAAGTCCTGTTGCAAGTCCTTTATTATCCTTAAACCAGAGCATCAGGGTTTTTACCGGTGACAGATATCCGGTTCCAAGTCCCACACCCATTATGAAGCCATAGCTTAAATAAATACCTATCAGTGCAACATAACTCTTCTGATGCTGTCCGCCGTAATATATGAAAAAGCCTGTTAACGCCATTCCGACAGAAAAGCATATCGTTGCTATCAATGATGATTTATGAATATCCTTTTCTACTACATTACCCAAAAACGCAGCTGACATTCCCAAAAAGAAAATGGCAAAACTGAATGCCCACTCTGTCGCTCCCTTTGAAAACCCGATATAATCTGCGATCTCCTGACTGAAAACCGACCAGCAATATACCGTTCCTATACTGCAGTGTAATAGTAATGCGGGGATCGCGGCACGAACCCATTTATTGGTTCTCCAACCCCCTTTTTTCTGTTCTTCCATTAAATATTTCCTCCTGACTACGGGCACTAAACCCCTGTTTATATTTTAAAGGATTATCCTTATAATGATTTGTCGTATATATTATATCCGACAATAACGTAACAAGTATATCACTATTATTTTATTATGTGTATTGTTTTTGACAAAAAAA
>JAILEM010000086.1 GCA_024687745.1 Lachnospiraceae bacterium | reverse complement strand
TATATACTGTTTGGTTCCATCCTTTGTTCCATCGCTCGCACTGACAAACCCGGTCGAGTATGTAACGGTTGAATTACTGCTGTCTGCATTCATAGTCACAGAATAGAACTCATTAACTACAGTCACACCCTCTCCCACAGTTCCTTCATAATTATTTGTTACTGTCACTGTACTGGTTGTACCATTCTCGCCTTTCACTACACTGCCGCCGAAATTGTTTACAACAGTGACTACTTCGGGCGCGTCACCAGCTTGCACCCCATTTGCTGTTACGGTTCCTTTGTTGTAATTATTAGTAACGATCGTAGCCTGTGTAGAACTTGTACCTGATGTTTCTACGCTGCCGAAATTATTCTCCACATTACAGACTCCCAAAACGTTTTTGTAATTGTTGATAACAGTTCCGATTCCATTTCCTTTATCTCCAGAACATACCGCATTATTATAATTATTTTCTACAACGGCTAGTCCCCCCGAATTTGCTACATAGCCATAATTATTCGTTACCATACCAACAATGTTGCCCTCCTCTGATGTTTGTCCTATATTACTAGCAACATACGAATAATTATTTTCAACCGTTTTACAATTATCGCCAATTGAACCATAATTGTTTTCTACTGTCCCAAAATTACTTACGACTTGAGGTCTTGCAGCTTGATTATTATTGTCCTCAGTTTGTATATATTTTTTACCTTTTGAACCATTATTGACAACAGTACCGTAATTGAGTTCAATCGATCCACAATAATTAGTACTATTACCATTAGTATCATTAGTAACTGTTACTTCAACCAGATTTACGGTTCCGTTATTTGTTTCTATCTTTCCCAGATTTGTTTCTACGGTTCCGTCCGTCGCATTGGTTGTAATAGTTCCGCGCACCTCATTGGTTTTAACTGTTCCGTTATTTGTTTCTACGGTTCCGTCCTTCTCATTGGTTGTAATAGTTCCGCCCGCCGCATTGGTTGTAACTGTTCCGTCATTTGTTTCTACGGTTCCGTCCTTCTCATTGGTTGTAACTGTTCCGTTATTTGTTTCTACAGTTCCGCCCGCCGCATTGGTTGTAATAGTTCCGCCCGTCGCATTGGTTTCTACCTTTCCGTTATTTGTTTCTACGGTTCCGCCCGCCGCATTGGTTGTAACTGTTCCGTTATTTGTTTCTACAGTTCCGGTATTTGTTGTAATGGTCTCGCTTTCCGCATTGGTTGTAATCGTTCCGTTATTTGTATCTGCAGTATTTGTGGCTGCGCCACCTTCCTGAGTATTTGATGACGGGTTATTGTCGTTGGCATATACCGCAACAGGACCCATAATACCGGATACTGAAGACGACATTATTATTGATGCCGCAAGTATAGCCATGAGACATTTTTTTGATATATTTCCGTAATTTCTTTTCATCTTTAAAAGCTCCTCCATATAAATACGTTATATCCTTATCTACATGTATTTAAGACAGCACCTGTTTGATATGAAATGGTCACTATCAAAAATTGCATAAATTATTTTACCATAATACAGCCCGTAATTCAATAGGATCTTTTGCACAGAGTCAAAATATACCTCTCATCCATGAGCCATATCCGGACAGATCACAGTTTTGGATATCATGCCTGATTTATATTGTAACAAATAGTTATAAATGATATTCTTTACAATAAGGATATTACTCACAGAGCTTATATCCTGAAAACTGAAAACTGAAAACTGACAACCCAAATCGGAAAACCGAAAACTGAAAGCTGACAAAAGGAGCCGGACATGGAATACATCATGCCATATATCGAAGGAATTGACTGGGAAAGAGCATTTCACTATATGCCGGACAAAAGGATACTTCTTAATGTTATAGGAGAGATCGTCGCAAGCGCAGCCTCCCAGACAGACAAGCTGATAAAGCTGAAAAATGCGGTGGAAAAGGACCCATCGGGTGCAAACTTCAGAGAATACAGCGTACAGGCTCATTCCATGAAAACTACCCTCAGATCGATCGGCTCCGAGCTTTCCGAGGAAGCATTGCTCCTTGAAGAGGCAGGTAATGATAATTCCCAAAGCCTGATAGTCGAAAAAACGGATCCCTTTGTCAGAAAATATCTTAAACTTACAGACATGCTTAAGGTCTATGTCTCTGGCGAAAAAAAGCCTGACGTTTTTGACAAAGAGGAGTTTCTTGAAAGGATAGACAGCATAAGAAAGGCAATGGAAGCTTTTGACATCAATACTCTTCAGAGTGATATGCGTTTCCTGCTTGATATGGATATTCCTGACTTTTGTCCGGATGAAGTAAGGTCACTTGAAGCAGCTGTAAGAGATCTTGATACAGACAGGGTTATGATAAGCTGCGATGCACTGTATAAAGCAGTCGTTCAGCAGCTGCAGGATACAAGGAGGTCATAAATGAGATTTGTTGCTGTAGGCGATCTGCAGCCGGGAATGAAACTTGCCAGAAAGATCGTAAACAGAAAACGCACTTCAATGCTTGAAAAAGGTATGGTCCTTACAGGCACCCATATAATCCGCCTTCAAAACAGCGGGTATTTAGGTGCCTATATTTCCGATCCTTTTTCAGAGGATATAAAGATCGCCGAAACCGTCAAAGAAGAGACCTTTCAAAACGGAGTCGATGCCGTGGCGGATGCGAGCATAAGTGACATCATGGAGGTCGCTCACGCGCTTGTCAGGGATATTTCATCCATCGAACAGATAAGCATAGACCTTTTGGACCTAAGATCCTTTGATGATTATACTTATCATCACAGCGTAAATGTTGCGGTATACGCCACAGCCGTGGCAACCCTTATGGGACTCGATGATGAGGAGATCCAGGAGGTTGCTGTGGCCGCTCTCTGCCATGACCTTGGCAAAGCCATGATAAGTCCCGATATAATCAACAAGAAAGGCAGGCTTACGGATGAGGAATTTGAAGAGATCAAGAATCATTCCCGCTACAGCTATGAGATCCTCTATTCAAATCCCCTTATCTCAACAGCCGTCAGACAGGCTGTACTGTGTCATCATGAGAATTTAAACGGTTCAGGTTATCCCCTGGGTAAGATGGGGGATGAAATACCACTCTATGCAAAGATAATACATGCAGTGGATATATATGATGCCCTTACAAGCAGAAGACCCTATAAGGAACCATATGCCCCGGTTGAGGCTCTTGAGTATATGACCGGTGGAGTCAATATCCTTTTTGATGAGAATGTTGTCAGGATAATGCAAAAGGTTATCCCTGCTTATCCCCCCGGAATGGACGTTGGACTCTCAAACGGCGAAAAGGCTGTTGTTATTGCAAACACCCCCGATGCCCTAAGGCCCAGGATCAGGATCTACGGATCGGGCAAGGAGATTGACCTTAGCTCAAATCTTCAGTACAGAAGGATCTTCATCACCGCATCCGGAGTTCTGATGCATGAATCCAAAAACGGAGTTGCGGTTTTAAACGAAAACCGCGGGCAAAAAAAAGACGCTCCAAAGAGGATCGTTGTTGTAGATGACAGCCCGATATCCCTCGAGCAGACAAAGGCAATACTCGGGGAGGAGTATGATCTTATTCTTCTTGGAAGCGGTGTCGCCTGTCTTAATTATTTTAAGGCAAAGGGGGTTCCCGATCTTCTTATAATGGATATTGAAATGCCGATGATGGATGGAATAAAGACAACTGATTTTCTCAAAAAAAGCGGTTACGAAGACGTAAAGATAATGTTCCTTACCGCTGTTGCAAATAAAGACACTGTCCTTCGCTGCAACGCGGCAGGTGCCCTGGATTATATATTAAAGCCGGTTAATCCTATATATCTTAAGGAACGCGTAAGAATAGCTCTTGACAAAAACCTCGACCGTGAGTAGGCTTGTTTTTCACGTTTTTTTGTTGATCATTCCGATCTTATCCGAAGCCTCAAGGATCGACCTGTACATGCCATACCCCTGTATCGCCTTTCTGGTCCTTAAAAGGGTGCTCTCATCGGGTTTCTTCCCGTTTTCCAGCTCCTTAAGCAATAATTCTACCTGTAATTTCATGGTCATTATGGTATTGGCCATGTTTTTCATCATATCAACTACATTCCTGTGATTCTTCTGAATGAATTCCCCGATATTTTCCTCCGTTATTCGAAGGGCAAGGACGTCTGAATAAGCAACGACAGTATATATCTCAGGTTTTGAAAGTAACATCCCAAGCTCACCAAAACAGGACTGCGGACCTATTATACTGATAAGAGTTTCCTGTTCGGTCCCGTATCTTACATATACCTCGGCATGTCCTTTGATTATCTTGTACATGTCCCTGTTTATCTGCCCCTCACTCAGTATCACCTTCCCCTCAGGAAAGAGTATCATTTTAGCATCATCCATAAGATCTCCCCTCTTCTGCGACTTAAGATACAATTATACTTCCTTTTTATCATATCACAAAACCTGTGGCAGTCTATTCTAAATATGACTCTGCATAAGGTTTAAGGACAGGGAAATCCCTGATATTTTTTTAAATAGTACTTGACAGAAGGTCGATAAAAATTGAGAATATAGATATGAAAAATTGGATAGTTGTTGTAGATGATGAGGCATTGAGCCTGACAAGTGTAAGAACACTGCTTGCGGCTGAGGATTTAAAGATCAGCTGCCTTCCCTCAGGCAAAGCCCTTCTGAAATTTATGGAAAATAATAATCCCGATCTGATCCTCCTTGATGTAATGATGCCGGAAATAGACGGATTTGAAACCTTTGCCGCACTGAGGAAGCAGGAAAAGGCGCAGAACAAGCCGGATATCCCGGTTATTTTTCTTACCGGAGAATCGGATGAGGAAACGGAACGTTACGGATTAAAGCTTGGAGCAGCCGATTATATTCACAAGCCTTTTAATAAGGATATTCTCATAAGCCGTATAAGAAATACCATCAATAACAGCAAGAGGATCGAAAGCCTTACAGAGGATGCCACAAAAGACAAGCTTACCGGGTTCTTTAACAAGGCCGAAGGCGTCGAAAGGGTAAGGGACGCTCTTGCCTCTTTTTCCGGTGCGCTTTTAATGCTCGATCTTGATAATTTCAAGCTTGTAAACGATCTCTACGGACATGAAAAGGGGGACGAGATACTTAAGGAATTTGCCCTTCTTGCAAGAAACAGTGCAGGATCCGCAGATATCCTCTGCAGGATAGGAGGAGATGAATTCCTCTTCCTCTGCTGTGATCTCCATGAAGAAAAGGCTCTCTCTGAGTTTACAGGCCGGCTTAACAAAAGATTTGATGAACGCTCAAGGGTTGTACTTGGTGCAGATCACTCCATTCCGCTTGGAATATCTGTGGGAGCGGTCTCGGTACCCAAATACGGCACGGATTATGACCTTTTGTTTAAGATGGCTGATGAGGCGATGTATAGGACAAAGCAGAACGGCAAGCACGGATGCACCTTATATGTTGTCTCGGATCTATCCTGTGACCCTGTAAAAAACCCGGAAGATGAGCTTTTAAAGATCACAAAGATCATCGAGGAAAGAAATCAGGGAAAGGAAGCTCTTATACTTGGTACCGATGCTTTTTCAACCCTGTTCCGTTTTGTTGATCGTTTTAACAATAACTACGGCGGTAAATCCCTGGTGCTTCTGTTTATAGTATCGGCAGATAAAGGCATGGATGGAAATATCATTAACGATGCCCTTGTTTCCTTTGAGAAGGTATTACGCTCATCCCTTGAAAAAAGTGACATTATCATGCACAGCAATAACAATCAGTTTTATGTACTGCTTCCCTCGATCAACGGAAGAGATTCAGAGAGCGTTATAAACAAGATCATGACGGGATGGAAGGACGTACCGGGATCATCTGATTTTTTGATAAGTACGGCCTCGCAGATACGCTGATACAAGCGTTCTTTCCTGTTTATCATGAAGGGAGACATCCTGTATGTACTGGTATGCTTTAGTAGGAATTCTTGCCACAGCAGTACTCATAATAGAAAATTATGATATTCTTTTCAGGGGCGATAAAAGCCTGCAGTTTCCGGAAATAAATATATACCGAAGATTTTTATACGGCATCATGGCATATTACATTACCGATATACTCTGGGGAATCCTTGACAGCCTCAAACTCACCGGACTGCTCTTTTTCGATACCGTGGTATATTATGTAGCGATGGCTGTGGGAGTTCTCTTCTGGACACAGTATGTGGTAACGTATCTGGGCGAGGATAATGCTTTCGGCCGCTTTCTTACCTATGCGGGGCGCTTTTTCTTTGGTGTTGTCGTAACGGTGACCGTCATCAATTTTGTTTATCCTATCCTGTTCTGGTTTGATGATACAGGTACCTATCATGCAAGCCCCGCAAGACATATACAGCTCATTTTCCAGATATTACTCCTCTTCCTGACTTCAATCTATACATTAAGGGCTCTCCCCAGGGCAGAGGGGGCTTCCAGGAACCGATACCGGACTATCTTTCTGTTTGGTCTTGTTGTTGCGATCCTTCTTCTCATCCAGCTTCCCTACCCCTTCCTTCCTCTCTATACGATAGGATATATGCTTGGATCCAGCCTGCTTCACGCCTTCGTTGTCAGCAATGAGATCGATGAGCTGATGCAGCGCCAGTCAGAGCTCGCGATAGCAGCAAGTGAAGCTAAATCCGCCTTTCTTTCCAATATGTCACACGAGATCCGCACTCCCATCAACGCGGTACTCGGCATGAATGAAATGATACTTCGCGAAAGCGATGACGATAATGTACTTGCCTATTCGGCAAGCATCAGGACTGCGGGCAACACCCTGCTTGGCCTGGTAAATGACATACTTGATTTTTCCAAGATCGAAGCCGGAAAGATGGATATCATCCCTGTCGATTATGACCTTTCCTCCGTACTTAACGACCTTGTCAATATGGTACAGGTACGTGCGGATGATAAGGGACTGCTTCTTAAGCTTAATTTTAATCCCGATACGCCCAAGCTTCTTCACGGCGACGAGATCCGTCTCAAGCAGATCATCACAAACATACTTACAAATGCCGTCAAATATACCGAAAAAGGCAGTGTTACCTTTTCTCTCGATTTTGAACGGATACCCGCTGATGATGGCAATGTTCTCCTGAAGGTCTCTGTTACTGACACCGGCATCGGCATCAAACAGGAGGATATGGAAAAGCTCTTCTCAAAGTTTGAGCGTATCGAAGAGTCTCGTAACCGGAATATAGAGGGTACGGGTCTTGGAATGAATATAACCACAAGTCTCCTCTCAATGATGGACAGTCATCTCGATGTGAAGAGTGTCTACGGAGAGGGTTCTGTTTTCTCCTTCTGTCTAAAGCAGCAGGTCATGACCTGGGATAAGCTCGGAGATTACGAAGAAGCCTACCGCTATTCGCTTTCACAGCGTGAGAAATATGAAGCAAAATTCTGTGCTCCCTCTGCCATAGTTCTGATGATTGACGACAATCCGATGAACCTCATGGTATTTAAGAGCCTTTTAAAGCGTACAAAGATACAGGTCGACATGACCGAAAACGGGGACAACGGACTCTCACTTACCTCTGAGAAAAAATATGACATCATTTTCCTTGACCATATGATGCCCGGTAAGGACGGCATCGAAATCCTTCATGAACTGCGTTTGCAAAAAAACAATCCAAATATTGACACACCGGCCATCTGTCTCACTGCAAATGCAATTTCCGGTGCAAGAGAAAAATATATAGAGGCCGGGTTTGATGACTATCTTACCAAGCCCATAGACTCAGCAAAGCTTGAAGAAATGATAATGAACTATCTTCCAAAGGAAAAGATCAGGGAAGCGGGAAGTGAGGAAGACTTTAGTATTACAGATGATGCAAAGGATAAGGAAATCCCGGAAATTTTAGAGCCGCTCCTTGGACAGGAGCTTTTGGATATTTCCCAAGGAATTGAAAACAGCGGAGATTCAGAGTCATATCTTCCGCTGCTCAAAATGTTTTATGATACCATAGACAGAAATGCACATGAAATAGAGGAATTATATTCTTCAAAAAACCTGAAGGACTACACCATCAAAGTCCATGCTCTTAAAAGCTCTGCAAGACTTATCGGAGCAGCCGATCTCAGTGAAAAGGCGCAGCTTCTTGAAGACGCAGGGAAAAGCGATGATACGGAATACATACAAAATAACCATGAGGCCTTCATGACAGAGTTTTTGAGCTTTAAGGATATACTTTCAAAGGTCTTTACCGAGGAAGATAAACAGGACAATAAGCCTGAGGCATCCCCTGAGATGATGGAAAAGACACTCTCAGAAATCCGTTCTGCCGCAGAGGATATGGACATTGAGCAAATCGAGAATGCTTTGGAAAAAATTTCTTCATGCAGGATCCCGGAATCTGAGAAAGCTCTCTTTACTAAGCTCACAGAGGCCATAGAAAGCTATGACTATGATTCGATAACAGAGCTTTTGAGTGAATAAAACAAACTTTGGCAAAATAAGGGTTATCCTTCAAAACAGTATTTTTTATAATAATTATTTTTAATAACAGACCGGCTCCGGGCGGAACACGGTCTGTTTTTTTATCTCAATACAGCTTCTTAAGCTCTAAGGCTTCTGTCAGTACAGCTTATCCTCTGCTTCCTTTCCTCCCGCAAAAGGTCCGGGTATCACGCCAATCCCACGCCTGTTGCCAAAATAATCGATATCAAAGGTTATGGGAGTACCGTCAGAAGCTTCAAACCTTTGCTGAGGCTCAAATGCCTTACCAAGGGTTTCTGTCGAGATCATGTCAGCCTTAAAATCCTTCATTACATCATAGATGTTGGTATCAAGATACCATCCTCCATCCTTTTCACAGACATTTACATAAACACTTTCCGATCCGTCACTGAAGGAATTCTTCTCCTTTTTCCAGCCGGTGGCGCCCTTAAAATATGCATTTCCGTCGATCCATACAGGAAGATGCGAGAAATGCGCCTCCTCATGCTTTGCCATATTCGGATGCTCTTCATCCATATCGAACTTAAGGATCCACTCATCAAAGGTTGGATACTCATCAAAGCAGTATGTTCCGACCTTTCTGTTCTCAACCATGGTTTTGTCCGGATCCGAATCATTCCTGAGAACCAGATCCTCTGCGGAATACTTCTGTATAAATATATTATTATAGATACGGTCATCTCCGTGAAGGATGGTCATAAATCCCATAACCTCCGTCCTGTGAGGAATATGGTAGGGAGTATATCTCCAGGTTGTTCCAGCTCCCACAAAGGTGAAGGATCCCGCGCAGAGATTGTGCACCATGGCAACTCCCTGAGTCGCTATCCTTAGTGATACATCCGAGAGCAGTATATTATTATCGATAAGAGTAGGCCCGTGACTTACCTCCACGAAAATATCCTGACAGGTCATGCCGCCTGAAAGCTGCTTTGCAAACTCAGGACGCTGGTTATCATGCAAAAGGTTCTGTGTTATCCTTGTGCCCTGTGCCTCCCAGTCGCACCAGATACCCATCGTGCAGTGATGTATATGATTGCGCCTCATGATGACATCGATCGCGGCATGCATCTTGATCCCCGCTATCTCTGCACCGCCAAGCTCCATCATGTTGTTGATATGATGGATATGATTATCCTCTATCACGCTGAACACACCGCCCATACGTCCTATGATACCGCCCTGCTGGCAGTGATGTATATTATTCCGTCTTATGATATGTCCGCCTATCTTTTCCTTTAACCAGCCATAATACTGTCCGCGGCATACCGAATCCCTCTCCATCTGGGTAGGACTCTTGACATGCTTTGTAGTATAGAAATGATCGTTTTCGGGATCATAATAGCGTCCCACGCAGATCCCTGCGCATTTGCTTCCCCAGATCTCGCAATCTTCAATGATCCAGCCCTTACTCCAGTGCGGGCTTATCATTCCGTCCTGGTATGCTGCCGGAGGTGCCCAGGTCGTTGCCGCCTTGTTGATATCAAAGCCGCTTACAGTGATATATCCTATACCCTCTTCCTGTGGCATAAAGCATTGACGGCGTACGGTTATCTCTGTTTTTTTATCCTTAGGATCGTTTCCGCCAAAATTGGCATAGATAACGGTCTCATCCTTTTCTTCATCCTGTTCCGAATACCATTTAAGCCTTGATTCCTCAGGCTCCCAGGAGCACTCGTATACATCGCCCTTTTCACATTCTTCAAGGGTTACCGCTTCATATAAGGCCTGATCATCCATCCACACACATCCGGTATGTTTGTTGGGGGTTGCAAAATACCAGTCTCCATAGACTACAGTAGTGTAGGGATTATAATCACCAAAGATCCCGTTCTTGATCCTTGTCACATAGACATTTCCCTTATATTGTTCCCACTCCGTAACTGTCTCTGCACCTGTGATGACCGCTCCAAGCGGTTTTTCACTCCTGTATATTATCCTTGCATCCTCACATCCAGCATGCACAGGATTTACATTTTCCCGATAGACACCGGGAGCAACTATCACCTCATCCGAAGGCATCGCTATCTTAGCAGCCTCATTTATATGCTTAAACGGCCTCTCCTTCGTACCATTGCCATCAAAATCGGCATTTACATCTACATAAATGATCATATACCTCTCCTTTCTTTTATCAAATGAGC
>JAILEM010000075.1 GCA_024687745.1 Lachnospiraceae bacterium | reverse complement strand
AGGTGCCCGATAATAAGACAGGGAGATGATCTGGCTCAGATAGTTACTGACAGTGTTCTTGAGGCAGCTGAATCAGAAGGATTTAAGATAAGGGAGAGGGATGTTATCTCCGTTACCGAGTCCATAGTTGCAAGATCACAGGGTAACTACTGTACAGTTGATGATATAGCATCAGATGTAAAGGCTAAATTTTCCGGAGGGACCATAGGAGTTATATTCCCGATCCTTTCGAGAAACCGTTTTGCGATATGCCTAAAGGGTATTGCAATGGGGGCAAGAAAGATAGTTCTTATGCTTTCCTACCCATCGGATGAAGTTGGAAATGAACTTGTAAATATCGATAAAATAGATGAAGCAGGTATCAATCCCTACAGCGATGTTCTTTCACTTGAGAGATACAGGGAGCTTTTCGGTTATGGAAAGCATGAGTTTACAGGTGTCGATTATATCGAGTATTACAGCGATCTGATCACAGAAACAGGATGCGATGTTGAGATAATTTTTGCAAATCATGCAAAGGCAATACTTGATTATACAAAGAATGTCATCAATTGTGATATACATACAAGAGAAAGGACCAAGAGGATATTAAAGGCCGCAGGTGCCGAAAAGGTTTACGGCCTTGACGATATCATGACCGAATCCGTTAACGGAAGCGGATATAATGAGTTATACGGCCTTCTTGGTTCAAATAAGGCAACGGAGCATCAGGTCAAGCTCTTCCCCAGAGAGTGCAAACAGCTTGTAGCTGACATTCAGGCTAATATCCTTGAGAGAACAGGAAAACATGTTGAAGTTATGGTCTATGGCGACGGTGCCTTTAAAGATCCCAAGGGCAAGATATGGGAGCTTGCGGATCCCGTGGTCTCACCGGCATTTACGGACGGACTTATCGGAACCCCCAATGAGCTTAAGCTTAAATATTTAGCTGATAATGATTTTGCAAATCTTTCCGGAGATGCTTTAAAAGAGGCTATATCGAACAGCATCAGGGAAAAGGACAAGAATCTTGTCGGAAAGATGGCAAGCGAGGGAACTACTCCCAGACAGCTCACAGACCTTATCGGATCTCTATGCGATCTTACTTCTGGTTCGGGAGATAAGGGTACACCGGTTGTTCTGGTGCAGGGTTATTTTGATAATTACACCAATCAGGATAAATAATAAACAAAAAATAGCTGATAAGGCTGCGCACTGATCGATCAGCGCGCAGCTTTTTTGAACGATGTTTTTATATGATCTGAAAAAATTTAAAAATTTTTTAAATTTCCTCTTGATTTTTTTATTAAGTTAGCGTATGCTAACTGTGGTTGGCAACAACTAATGACTGTAAAGTATCAGAGCTTTGATAAAAAGCCTGATAATGAGTCGTTTTACAAACCTGTGAGCATCCCGCCCTCCTGAAGGGATGACTCAAAAAAACCCTAAGCTATGAGCATCCGTACCACACACATGCGGATGCTCTTTTTCCGTTCACAGATATGTCTAAATTCCTGCAGATTACTAAAATTATAAATCGAATATAGCAGTAAATACTATTGAATCCCCTTGTCCGGCCTTTTTAGAGGATCCCTTATTATATTGTCTGTTTCTCATGCTATATTTTTATTCTCTTTCGTTTGATTTGAAAAAAAATATTTTTCTGATAGAATTAAAAGAGTTTTTGAGATGGATTTAGAAAGATTAAGAAAAAGAATTCAGGAAAAAGATTTTAAGAAAAAAATATAAAAAAAAAGTATTTCATAAAAAGAATAAAAAATATTTTAAGAAAAAGGTTCTAAGAAAAAGTATTTCATAAAAAGAATAAAAAAATATTTTATGAAAAAGTTTTCAGAAAAAGTATTTCAGAAAAAATAATCAGATGAAAAGGAAACAGCATGGACAGAAAAGATATTTTGGAACTACGCAGGAGATTTAAGAAGGAGCAGTGTAATATAGACCGTTTGGCCTGCTGCTTTATTGATGAGAATAAAAACAGGATAACAGGCTTCAATGAAAGCTTTCTAAGCCTTCCTACGGATGAGTTTGAAAAATTCCTTGATATAGCCAAAAAAACCATGTCCGGAACGATATCCAATAATATCATGGAATATGAATTTCCGCTGGCTGAAGAAAATGGAGGACGTCAGCAGTTCTTTAACGGACTTAAGGCAAGCGGACTGAAAAACGAGGAGCTTCTGGATACACTTTATGACCAGATAATAAAAGAATATGAGCATGACGGTAAATACCTGATACTTGTATATCATGACGTATATGACATAATGACAAGGACAAGCGATAATCTCAAGCTTGATGAGTCTGAAGAGGTGTATGAATATATCCTTATTTCAATCTGTCCCATGGAGCTTTCAAAGCCCGGGATAGGATACAGAAAGGATGAAAACAAGATAGGTTCAAGGATCAGGGACTGGGTTGTTGGAGCACCTGAGACGGGGATCCTTTTCCCTGCCTTTGATGAGCATTCGGGAAATCTTCACAGGGTGGATTATTTTATCAGAAATCCTAAAGAGTCACATCCTGAGGTTGTGGAGAAGCTCCTTGGCTGTGATGTAAGAAAGACAAGGGAGGAAAAAAAGCAGAAATTTGCCCAGGTTATAAGGGACAGCATAATAAAGAATGATGAATCAAATGAAGCAGATAAGGAAGAGGATGCAGGTGCAGCAGCCGAAAAAGCAGATGAATATCTTAATGACATAAAGGATACGATAGCGGTTAAGGTTGAGGAAAGTGAAGAAGATATTGAGGTCACGGGAGCTGTTGTAGAGGATATTCTTAAAGGCTCAAGTCTTCCGGATGATAAGGTCGATGAGATAGTAAAAGTATATGAAGAAGAGATAAAGAATGATCCGGTAACACTTTCTGAGCTTAAGGATGATAAGCCAAGGAAAAGAAAGCTTAAGAAAAATGATGTTCTGGTAAGCCTCATTTCCGAAAATAAGGATGCAATACATACAGAGGTAAGGCAGGATCAGGAGTTTCTTATGATCCCGATAGAGGCGGATTCCGAGATAATAATAAACGGTATCAAATGGGCCAAGGGGTGAGGACACATCCCAAAAGGTAAATTGTAAAGGCAAACTATGAAAGATAAATTGCCAAGGAAGCTCCTGTTACGATCAGATGAGCTTCATATCGATTGTGAGACTTCCATTGTCATAGTCGATAAAAGCCATTGAGCCGTTTATAAGGGGCATCATGGGAGGGTAGTGGCCGATATTGGCATCTATGATGGCCGGAACCCTGTGCTTTACTGTAGTGAAGGGGAGTACTGCGTCTGTACTGTTCAAGCCCATCATCTCTTCGCCGTTATAGGGACGGCCGAAGATGAAGGCTTTTGCATAATCAAACCACCCTGCTTCCTCCATCTGCCACATTGCCCGTCTTATGGAAAAAACGTTCAGATCGCAGGCTTCCAAATACCATATGAATCCGTCGTTCTTATATTTTTCGATAAAATCAGAAACCCTGTCAAATCTTGTTCCCAAAAGGTTCACAAGAATATCCATACATCCGCCGATCAGACGTCCTTTTTCGGCGACCCTTGAGGTTATAAGGGAAATATCTTCGTTGGAAGAGCCGGATGGAAGATAGGCCTTTATATCCGTAGCTTCTGTAAGATTATAGCCGGTAAGGGGATGTTCTTCGTCCTTGAGACTGTCCTTTTCCCATTTTTTATAGTTTGTGACCTTAAGCCTCCTGCCTGTAAGGATCTCAAAGGAATCAGTCAGGCTCTCATGCAGTGGATCCATACCAAAGGAGGCCGCACAGGGCCCGTATATAGAGGCTGTGTCGCAGAGAGTCGTAAGAAGAAAGGTAAAGTTTGTGTTATCGGAGTATCCCATATACCATTTGGGAGTGGATCTTTTTATCACATCAAAATCAACAAAAGATATGGTCTCACACATCAGTTCACCGCCACCGCAGGAGATAAGTGCAGATATCTCAGGGTCAGAGTAAACCTCTGTGAGCTCCTTTGCACAGAGTTTTGGGGAATTGCATATGCCGATGCCGTTACTTATGTAGGTGTTTGGCCCCTCGAAGGTATTAATACCCTTTTCCTTCCAGAAGTTAAGGGAGTTTCTGAAGGCGCTTTTGTAGGGCTCTGTAGCACATGAGAAGGATGGGGATACAAAGCCCAGGGTCTGCCCTTTTTTTAAGAATTCAGGATACTGCATATAAGGCTCCTTTGGTTATCGTTTGGATCATCAGGATAGATGGCTGAGACGTTTATGCACATGATCCGTTTAGTTTATATGTTCATCGATATATTTATCCACTACGGTTTTTATGTTCGCAAGTCTTTCCCTTGTTTCGGGGTTCTCTGACGGATATTCCATCATCTTTTCCAGATGACCGAGCCTCTTTATCTCTCTGAAGCTTTCCGGATAAACCATATCGAATACAAAGGATATCTTTGTCACATAGGCGTCCATGCTGGTTTTTACGTCTTTACGGTTGATATTGGAGCAATGGATCACCGATCTGTAGACTGAGTCGGAAATCGCTGCGGTTTCCCTTTCCTTTCCGATCACTTCCCTTGGATCCTCATAAGGCACCTCACACATTACCCTTAAAATGTCGATCTTGTCGGCATCCCGTAACAGTCTTGAGAACCTAAGCTCCCTTTCTGACATATTTTCGGGGAGTCTGAAGGCATTATGAAATCTTACCGCCCTGTCTATGAGAGCAAGCTCTGAAGCATCGCTGTCAGACTCATCAATAAATTCCTTTATGAGGCCGTCCTTAAAGAGAATGTCGGCACTGAGAAGGGCGTGGTTTACTGACTTTGAATCCACGAAGGTGTCATAGCGCCTGACCTGCTCAAATCGTCCTATATCATGAAGCATTCCGAGAAGCCAGGCAAGATCCGTGTCATAGTCATCCATATCAAGGCTTTTTGCGATCTTTTCGGAAATTTTTGCCACATTATAGGTATGGTCTATCTTAAGCATTATCTTTCTGTCAGAGGGATCATAGTTGTCGGTATACTCCTTAAATGCATTAAGCACCCTTTTTCTGTCAATGTTCATTGATCTTCCTTCCGGTATTTTTTATTTTCTCCGTTTATTTCAGGAATTTTTGATAAATTTAGTATTGCATTTCGGACAGGATATCTCGATCCTTCCCTTTCCCCGTGGAACCCTGATCTTTTGCTTGCAGGTGGGGCATTTGTATATATGGTGGGTCTTCATATCATCTAATCTTTTTTTCGAATTGAACAGGCTGTTTCTCAGCTTGTAGGTCAATCCGAGATAGCGTCGGTTTTCATCCGATCTTTTTGAAATGTTTTTGGAAAAGACCCTGAAGTACATATATATTATTATCAGAAGAATTAAAAGGTCAAGCCCCGGTACTCTTAAGAACATACCGATAACTATCAGGATGAAGGCAAAAAAACCAAGGAATTTGTTGAATTCATCCATTCCGTATCTTCCGATCATAAACTGTGACAGCTTATACCTTAAATTATACATCCACTGTTTGAAACCATTCATCATCCTACCTCCATAAAGGCTTTTTGACCAAATGATATTTTTTCTGATCCGGCCTTTTTTAGAACCTTTGTCCTTACAGATCCCTGTTAAACAATCTCCATTATATGTCATGAAAAATGAAAAAGGGCAGTTTTTATACAAATTTAAGGAAATTTTAACCGGTAGTGATCATATAAATAACATAAGATATTATTTATAAAAGCCTCAAATTTGAAATATCAGGTGTGGCGGAAAGAGAGTAATTTGTGTAATAAACAACAAATCCGGGTTTGGCTCCGGCCGGCTTTTTTACATGCTTTTTCTCTATATAATCTATCTCAACCTTGGCCTGCCCGCTGCCTTTGGAGTAATAAGCCGCTAAAGAAGCTGCCTCCTCAAATACACGGTCCGGGATAAGATCCATGGTCTTACCGTCCGTTTTAACGATAACATGTGATCCGGGGAATTTTTTGGAATGGAACCAAAGGTCGTTTCCCGTAGCAAGATTAAAGGTGATGTCATCATTCTGAAAGTTGTTTTTCCCGACATACATGTGATAACCATCAGAGCTGAGGTAATGGATGGGCTTACTTGATGTATGTTTCTGCTTCTTCCCGTTCTTCCCCTTCAGGCGGCTCTTGTTGATATACCCGGACTCAGCCATCTCTTCCTTTATATCCGAGAGATCCTCCTCATTCTGAGCCATATCCACACAGGCCTGTATGGACAGAAGATGTTCCAGTTCTTCAGAGGTTTCCTTAAGCCTTGAAGTCAGTGCCTCCCTTGTCCTCTTGAGCTTTCCGTATCTGTCAAAGTATTTTTTGGCATTTTCAAGAACAGGGATATCCTTATCGAGCGGGATGGTAATGCTTTCACCTGTATAATAATTGACGGCCTCCATTGAAGAAGAACCCGGAGAAACACTGTAGCCATAGGTGTTAATAAGCTCGCCCCAGATCTTGTATCTGTCCATTTTATCCGTATCCTTCATCTGTTTGGACTGAAGATCATATTTCTTAGAGGCTCTTTCTATGAGCATCATAAGGAGCTTTCTTAAGTCAGAGGATTTCTGGCGCATTCTGGTATAGAAGGCCTTTTCCCTGTAATATATTTCAAGAACATCCGATATTGAATCGTGGTTTCTGCATTCCATGTCCTTATATATGGAAAGGGGGAAGGAAGAAAATTCGATCGGAATATCTTCCTTATAATATATACATGGAGAGTAGGCACCTTTTTTGATGGCACCCCTGAGGCTTTCTAACGCTTCATAGAGTCTGTCATATTCCTCTTCCTTAAGCTCACAGGCGCAAAGCTCCGAGTCGATCCCGGCTCTGAGGGAAAGCTCTTCTCCCGTTACAATCGAAAACCCCGTAAAAGCATGGGGAAGGGCTGAGGATACGGGTTCGCTCCTTCCTGAGAGGATATCTTTAAAGCCTTCTCTGTCAACGGTCATGGGATCTGACTTCCCTTTTGTGTTTACAGGGAAATAATCCCTTCCGGGGAGCACCTCCCTGACAGAGCTGACCATCTGTGATATATGCTTTATACTGTCGAGTATCATGTTATTCTCATCTGTGAAAATGATGTTGCTGTGCTTTCCCATAAGTTCGATAATGAGAGTCTTTCTGCGGATGTCGCCCATTTCATCAAGGTGCTTTGCCTCTATCCTTATTATCCTCTCTAAGGATGGCTGGGAGACGGATACGATCTCCGCATTGCCTATGTGCTTCCTTAACAGCATGCAGAATGCGGGCGCCGTTGCCGGAGAGGGTTTGTTGCTCTCTGTAAGGTATATGAGCGGGAGAGAGGCATCCGCACTTATCAAAAGACGGAAGGAGTTTCCGCCGTTCTTAAGGGTGATAAGAAGTTCATCCGGCTCAGGCTGGGAGATCTTCACTATGCGACCACCTGTTATTTTATTATCGAGTTCTTTTGTCATGCATGATACCGTGATCCCGTCAAAAGCCATGTCAAGCCTCCTGTTATGTAGTGGCAAAATGATATCACAAAATTTAAAGTATTGTCTACGAACTATTTTTGATATATACTTATTAAGATATTTTGGATAATTATATGCTTATCTGAAATTTTCCCTAAACAGGTTACAATTGAACAGGATTTTCACTAATATAATTTTGCCGGGAGGATGAAATGCGGACAAAGAAAACTTATGAATGGATGCTGCTCTTAGTATATGTATTACTTTTTGGAGTATTTATTTATCTCAATTTTGTAAGGAATGAGGAGAAGCTGGATATCTCCAACATTGTAGTAAACGGAGCACTGTTCCTTATAGCGGCGATCATTTTCTTTAATGTGGTCATTAACAGCTTCAATCCCATAAACAGGATAATTGCAGAGCTTAACAGAGTTGCCGCAAAGATAAGGTCAGATGCCATGAATTCGCATGAATTTCTCTGGGATCAGTATAATGAAAGTCCCCATGCTCTTTTCAACGAAAAGGTGCTTAACGGACAGTTTTCGGACTATCAGTATGAGCTTAACAGGATCTCACATTCGAGAAATGCTTATTATAAATGCGATATAGAGGATTATATAAATACAGAGCTTACGGATACAATTATTCACAGAAATATCCTGAACCAGATCCCGGGCGTGATGACAGGTCTTGGTATTCTCGGTACCTTTATCGGCCTTTCGCTTGGACTTGAGAAATTCTCCACAGGTACAACGGCCGAGATAACAAACAGTATAGCTCCTCTTATGGAGGGTATCAAGGTTGCATTCCATACATCTATTTACGGTATGGTATTTTCGCTTGTGTTCAATTATGTTCTCAAAAGAAAAGTAGATGATGCCGAATCGGCAGTAGAGAATTTCATCATTAATTATAAGAAGTATGTCCTTCCGGATACGACGACCGACGGTATCAATAAGCTCATGGAGCTGCAGGAGAGTCAGACAAGGGCCATAAACTCACTTGCCATGACAGTTGCACATCAGCTTTCAAAGGGGCTTACGGATCTTCTGATGCCTCAGTTTGACCGGTTTGACAAGACGATAAGCGATTTTGGGATGATGCAGACAAGAAACCAGCTGGATGCACTTTCTGTCGTGGTCGAACAGTTTATCAAGGAGATGAACAAATCGCTCAATAATTCCTTCATAGCCTGGTCCGATACCATATCAAAGGCGTATGAGCTTCAGCAGGCCAATGCGGGTCAGATAGAGATGGTGCTTGAAAAGACCGGAAGTTCAGCCCTTAAGCTGGATGCGATCGATAAACATGCGGGGAATATCCTTGATTCCTTTGACGCTTATACAAAGGATGTAACAAGGATCCAGGACCAGATAAATCAGGCCATGGAGGAAACCGGCAAGGTCATAAACCTGATGACGAAGAATTCCGTTGCAAACGATGCATTTGTTGAGCAGGAGAGAAAGTATCTCGACGATCTGGATAAATACCGCCAGTCACTTGAGGCTTCTTCCAAGACACTTAACGATCAGCTTACAGAGCAGAGGGATCTTTTAAAGGATATTAAGGAGCTGAACGTAAAGACACCTGAAAGTGTTGATGAGACCTTTAAGGTTATCGATAAGAATCTTGTCAGTGTAGAGACTCATTTCAGGGATACGATAGAACAGATCCAGGATGTGACGGACAGGACTGCCCATGTGGTCACAGACTCCACCGAGTATCTTGAGAAGGCCTTTAACAGGGCTTCTTATGCCGTTGAAAGGATGGCGGATTCGCTTGAGCAGATGAAAAGAGATACGGGAAGAGGCTTTGACAGAGATTTCAGAGGTGACAGCCACAGAGATGCAAGAAGAGACAGCGCTCAGTAAAGGACAGAGAAGATGCGTAGCAGAATAAAGAATAAGAGAAAAACAGACGAGGAAACTTCATACTGGCTGTCGTATTCGGATATGATGGCAGCTCTTTTGCTTATATTTGTTCTTATTATTTCGGTGACGATGCTTAGAGCCAAGATCATGTACGATCAGAAGCAGAATGAACTCCTGGGTAAGGAAAATGAGCTGATAATCCAGTCGGATGCTCTTGAGGATGAGAGAAAAACCGTAGCCTCACAGCAGCAGCTTTTGGATGAGCAGGCACTTACGCTTCAGAGCCAGCAGATAGAGCTTAAACAAAAGGAGGAAACTCTTTTAAGGCAGCATCAGCTTCTTGATGAGCTGCAGAAGATCATGGATGAGCAGCAGGCACAGCTTGATAAGATCATCGGTGTAAGAAGCGAGCTTATAGAGGCACTGAAGGAAGAGTTTGACGATTCGGATCTGTCGATAGCGGTAGATGAACAGACAGGTGCGATAACCTTTGATGCGAGTATCCTCTTTGATTATAATGAGATCAATCTTAAGGATTCGGGTAAGGAATTCCTTGATGAATTCCTTCCGAGATATGTAAATATCCTTCTTGGACCTAAATACAGGGATTACGTATCGGAGATAATGATCGAGGGACATACGGACACCGAAGGAACTTATATATATAATCTGGAGCTTTCACAGAAAAGAGCTTTTTCGGTTGCAAAATACTGTCTTACGGATGATAATGAGGTGCTGACTAATTCGCAGCTTGAGAGCCTGCAGAGTGTCATAACCGTCAACGGAAGATCCTACAGTAATCCGATCTATGACAAAAACGGAGAGGTTGATGCAGAGGCATCAAGACGAGTTGAGTTCCTGTTCAGGTTAAAGGATGAGGAGATGATCCGTGAGATGATCGAGATCCTCAATTCCGAGAGTAATCAGTGACAGGCGGATGCAGTTATTATATAAAAGGGTTTAGGAGAAAAAAATGAACGTACAGGCAACTTTTTGGGCACTGGTACCATCGTTAGTGGCTATAGTACTCGCTTTGATAACAAAGGAAGTGTACAGCTCACTGTTCATGGGTATCATAGTAGGCGGACTTTTTTATTCGGGATTCAGCTTTGAAGGCACCATGACGCATATATTCAGCGACGGTCTCATAGCACAGCTTTCGGATCCGTATAATGTGGGAATTCTTTTATTCCTGGTCTTCCTCGGTATTATCGTTGCCATGATGAATA
Source organism: Lachnospiraceae bacterium (assembly GCA_024687745.1). GTDB lineage: Bacteria > Bacillota > Clostridia > Lachnospirales > Lachnospiraceae > UBA2868. The sequence goes on along the minus strand of JAILEM010000075.1, from coordinate 17,120 downwards.
AGGCAGGAGGCTCTGCTGCCTTTGGCGAATGGGCTTCAAAGCATATAAAGACAAGGACGGGTGCACAGCTTGCAACGATACTGCTGGGATGTCTTATCTTCATAGATGACTATTTCAACTGTCTTACTGTGGGAAGCGTTATGCGCCCCGTAACGGACAGGCATAAGATATCAAGAGCCAAGCTTGCATATCTGATAGATGCAACGGCAGCTCCGATCTGCATAATTGCACCCATATCGTCATGGGCTGCAGCTGTTTCCGGATTTGCCCCTGAGGGGACGAACGGTCTTCTTTTATTCATAAAAGCCATCCCCTATAACTATTATGCCATGCTGACGATACTGATGATGGTTCTTATGGCTATCTTCAAGATCGAATACGGACCTATGGCAAAGCATGAAAATAATGCGGTAAACGGAGACCTTTTTACCGTCAGTGAAGAGATAAAGAAGAGCGGATATAATGTAGAAGGAAAGGGAAAGGTTGTAGATCTTGTCATTCCCATAATATTCCTCATCTGTCTGTGTGTTATGGGAATGATATACAGTGGCGGCTTTTTCTCGGGAACAGGCTTTGTTGACGCATTTGCAAACAGTGATGCTTCTGTGGGACTTGTGCTTGGATCTTTCGGAGCGCTTATCCTTACGATAATCTTCTATATAAGCCGTAAGGTGCTTGAGTTCAAAAAATGTATGGAATGTATAACACAGGGATTTATAGCCATGGTTCCCGCAATAGTTATCCTTTCCCTTGCATGGACACTTAAGGGGATGACGGATTCACTCGGAGCCGCTGAGTACGTGGCCGGCATTGTTGACAGCACTAAGGGATCACTGTTAAACTTCCTTCCGGCGATAGTCTTCCTGGTTGCCTGCTTCCTTGCTTTTTCAACAGGTACGAGCTGGGGAACCTTTGGAATACTGATACCGATCTGTCTTAAGGCATTTCCGCTTGAGGAGGGGAACAGTCTTGCAATAATATGTGTATCTGCATGTATGGCCGGAGCCGTATGCGGAGATCACTGTTCACCGATATCCGATACAACGATCATGTCTTCCGCCGGAGCGGAATGCAATCATATAGCGCATGTATCTACACAGCTTCCCTATGCCATTACAGCGGCCTGCGTATCATTTATAACCTATATGATAGCAGGATATGCCAAAAATCCGGTCATATCGCTGCTTGCCGGTATAGCGATAATGGTATTGGTTGTCCTGATCTTAAATTACACCATGAGAAACGGTATGTTCAAAAGACAGCTGAAGGCGGAAGATGAGGAAGGGAAGACAGAATAGATACCTTGTGACCGATAGTTTCAGATGTTTATCAGAGGAATAAAAAAATGGTAAAAAGTATGACCGGTTTCGGACATTTCGAGGTGTCCGATAAGGACAGAAGGATAGCTGTGGAGATGAAGGCCGTAAACCACAGATATCTGGATATAAACATTAAGATGCCCAAAAAGCTTTCATATTTTGAGGCATCCATCAGAAGTCTGATAAAGGAGCATGCCGGAAGAGGCAAGCTTGATGTTTTCATAACCTATGAGGATTTTACGGAGAACAATTTCTGCCTCAAATACAATAAAGACATAGCAGCGGCATATCTTTCGTATATCAAGGAGATGGCGGAGGATTTTTCCATAGAAAATGATGTCCGGGTCTCGGTCCTTTCAAGATATCCCGAGGTATTTACGCTTGAAGAGCAGGATATAGATGAAAAAGAGCTCTGGGGAGATCTTCAGAAGGCGCTTCTTGGTGCACTTGAGGAGTTTAATGAAGCAAGGGTCAAGGAGGGTGAGAACCTTAAGAAGGATATAATAGTAAAGCTTGATGAAATGCTTGAGGATGTATCCTATATCGAAAAGAGGGCTCCGGAGATAATAGAGGAATACCGCAATAAATTAAAGGACAGGGTAAGCGAGCTCTTATCCGATGCGGGAATAGATGAATCGAGGATACTTACCGAGGTTACGATCTACGCCGATAAGATCTGTGTGGATGAGGAGATAGTAAGGCTTAAGAGCCATATAAACGCAACAAAGGACGCCTTAAGCGAAGAGGGAAGTGTGGGAAGAAAGCTTGATTTCATAGCCCAGGAGATGAACAGAGAGGCCAATACCATACTTTCCAAATCAAATGATCTCTCAACCTCCGATAAGGCCATAGATCTTAAGACAAATATCGAGAAGGTAAGGGAACAGATACAGAATATAGAATAGGGATAAGGCCATGAACACAACAGGAACACTTACGGTAATATCTGGCTTTGCCGGATCCGGAAAAGGAACCCTTATGAAGGCTTTGATGTCGGATTATGATGGATATGCCCTCAGCATATCGGCAACGACGAGGGACAAAAGACCGGGTGAGGAAGAAGGCAGGGACTATTTTTTCGTAACAAAGGAAGAATTTGAATCCATGATAGAGAAGGACGAGCTGCTTGAATATGCAAGCTATGTCTCGAACTATTACGGAACTCCCAAGAAATATGTGTTTGACAAGTTAAAGGAAGGGAAAAATGTCATCCTTGAGATAGAGACGCAGGGAGCCTTAAAGGTTAAGGAAAAGTATCCCGATACCCTGCTCATGTTTGTAATGCCCCCGAGTGTTGATGAGATATATAACAGGCTTAAAAAGAGAGGAACAGAGTCGGAAGAAGTCATAATGAAGAGGATGAGGAGAGCCTGTGAAGAAGCAAAAGTCATCGATAAGTATGATTATCTTGTTATAAATGATGTTGTGGAGGATTGCGTAAAGAGAATGCATGATACCATAAGCAGTGCAAAATATCTTGCCTCAAGAAATGCAGACAGGATACAGACAGTTAAAGATCAGTTTAAAGAATTCCTTAAGGAGGAAAAATAATGTTACATCCATCTTACAGTGACCTTATGAAGGTAGTAAACGCAGATGCGGAGGAAAGGGAACATCCTGTGGTAAACAGCCGTTATTCCATAGTAATGGCTACGTCAAAGAGAGCCAGACAGATAATAGACGGCGCTCCCACACAGATGGACGAAAATGAAAAGCCCTTATCACAGGCAGTGGAGGAGCTCAATGACGGTATCATTAAGATAATACCGGATGAAGAAGACTGAAGACAATGAAATTACTGCCTGTCCCTCTGGGATGTGATAAAAATCTCTGCGATCTGGAAGAAATGCTCGGTATCCTTGATAAAAAGGGGATATCGATCACAGACGATCCAAATGAAGCCGATATTATCCTTATCAACAGCTGTTCATTTATAGGCGATGCAAAGGAAGAGAGCATCAATACTATAATCGATATGGCAGGATATAAGGAGTCTGCCGGAAACGGAGGATGCTGCAAAGCCCTTATCGTTTCGGGTTGTCTTGCCCAAAGATATTCAGAGGAGATCACAAAAGAGCTTCCGGAGGTAGATGCGATAGTCGGTACAACCTCCTATCAGAGTATTGGAGAAGTGATCGATAAATGTCTTAAGGGCGATAAGACTGTCATTGTCAATGATGCCGACAGCCCTCTTTACAGAGGAGGAGAGAGGCTTCTGACGACAGGCGGTCATTTTGCATATTTAAAGATAGCAGAGGGCTGCAATAAAAGGTGTACTTACTGTATAATCCCGTTTCTCAGGGGAAATTACAGGTCCTATCCGATGGAAGAGCTTGCAGAAAAGGCTGAAAGGCTTGCAGAGGGCGGGGTAAAGGAGCTTATCATAGTTGCCCAGGAAACTACACTTTACGGAGTCGATCTCTATGGGGAGAAGACGCTTCCAAAGCTCTTAAGGACTCTTTGCAAAATAGACGGCATTGAATGGATAAGACTTTTATATACTTATCCGGAGGAGATAGATGATGAGCTTATAAGGGTGATGGCAGAAGAAAAAAAGATATGTCATTATATCGATATGCCCATACAGCACGCTTCGGATACTGTCCTAAAAAGGATGGGAAGAAGGACGGACAGGAAGTCTCTTACGGAGCTTATCTTAAGAATAAGGGAGAGGATCCCCGATATAGCAATAAGAACGACCCTGATCAGCGGATTCCCGGGAGAGACGGATAAAGACCACGAAATATTATATAATTTTGTTGATGAGACAGAGTTTGACAGACTGGGTGTATTTACATATTCCGCAGAGGAAGGCACAAAGGCCTTCGAGATGAGCGGTCAGGTTCCCGATGAGATAATGAGGGAAAGAAGAGATGAACTGATGCTTCTGCAGCAGGAGATCGCTTTTGAAAAGGCAGAATCGAGGATAGGGAAGACATACAGAGTCTTTGTGGAAGGCAGACTTGAAGAGGATGACGTATATGTCGGAAGAACCTACATGGATGCTCCTGATGTTGACGGAATGATCTTTTTTAAATCTGACAGAAGCTTTATGAGCGGAGATTTTGCCACTGTCAGGGTGACCGGAGCCAGAGAATATGATCTTATAGGAGAGAGTGAAGATGAATCTGCCCAATAAACTAACCATATTCAGGGTGATACTGATACCCTTTTTTGTGGTCTTCATGCTTACGGATCTTGGAGGAGATGCCTCTAAGTGGATAGCCCTTTCCATTTTCTGTATCGCAAGCTTTACCGATTATCTTGACGGGCATATAGCAAGAAAAGAAGGACTTGTAACGGATTTTGGCAAGTTTATGGATCCGCTTGCGGATAAGCTGCTTGTATGTTCGGCCCTTATCTGCTTTGTTGGTACGGGAAAGCTTCAGGCCTGGATAGTTATAGTGATCATTGCAAGGGAATTCATAATAAGCGGGTTCAGGCTTATAGCCTCTGATAAGGGAGTTGTCATCGCAGCCGGAATTTACGGTAAGATAAAGACCGTTACCCAGATGATAATGATAATACTTTTGATAATAGATATGGATAATTCTCTGTTCAGGATAATAACGCAGATATTTATATATGTTGCACTGATAATGACTATAGTATCTCTTTTGGATTATATCCTTAAGAACAAAGATATAATGAAGGAGCAGAAATAGAATTTATGGGTAAAAACAAAGAAGAAAAGACCATGGAAGGAATGTTGCCGGAAGAAAGGATCGCGGAAGATAAAGCCGATCAGGATATAATTAAGGAAGAAGATGTCCCCTCCCCTTCTGAGAAGGACTCGGGCGAACATTCTTATATCCTTAAGCTCTGCGGTATAAGCAGGGGACAGGTAAATAATCAGATAGGGGATCTTTTAAACGGGGATAATCCGAAGATAGATATTTCCGATTCACACGGAGAGATATATATAAGGATCATTGCCAAAAGGACTGAGGAAAAATCCGCAAAGAAGCTGGCAAAGCCTGTTGCAAAGGAGATAAGGAGCAGATTTGCGGAGAAGATATTTGCTATGGATGAGGAATCCACCCTTGAGGAGTCCGTGGTAGATCTTCTTAAGAATAACGGACTTACGGTAACTACGGCTGAGTCATGTACCGGAGGTATGATAGCTGCAAGGCTTGTTGATGTCCCGGGCGTGTCGGAGGTATTTAAGGAAGGTTTCATCACTTATTCGAATAAGGCCAAGAGACTCAGGCTCGGAGTAAAGAAGACCACTCTTCTTGCAAAGGGTGCAGTCAGTGAACAGACCGTAAAGGAGATGTTAAAGGGCGGAATCAAGATATCAAGGGCGGATGTATGTCTTGCGGTATCGGGAATTGCAGGTCCTGACGGGGGTACCGAAGAAAAACCGGTGGGAACCGTGTTTATCGGGTGCTTCGTAGGAGGAAAGGCCTACATCAACGAACATCATTTTGACGGTGACAGGAGAGAGATAAGAGAGAAGACGGTCACTGAGGCACTTGCTCTCTTAAGGCTTTGCCTGCTCAAGTATTACAGCGAGAAGAATTTTTCATAAAATCTTAAGACCTGATCTTTACAGAGATATTTCCGATACAGTATAAGTATGGATCAGGCATCGGATCAGTAAATTATCTTTTATCATAAGTCTGGGAAAATGGCAGCGGAGGGGTCCACAGGCCGCCCGGCATAAACTATGGCACAGGTGTATGTATGGGTATATGCATATTCTTGTGCCATTGTTACTGAAAAATCATTTAAATTATAATATACCCCTTGACAATATCGAACAGATGTTTTATATTTTATTTACGAACAGACGTTCGCAAAGGGGTCACAGAAGGAGATTGATATGGAAAGAGAAGAAAAAATAAAAGCATTGGATGCAGCATTATCACAGATCGAGAAGCAGTATGGTAAGGGTTCGGTTATGAAGCTTGGAGATAATCAGAACCATATGAATGTCGAGACTATACCTACAGGATCTCTGAGCCTTGATATAGCACTCGGACTTGGAGGTATACCCAAGGGAAGGATAATCGAGGTATACGGACCTGAATCATCAGGTAAGACTACACTCACACTTCATATGATAGCGGAGGTACAGAAGAGAGAAGGGATAGCCGGCTTTATAGATGCAGAGCATGCTCTTGATCCTGTCTATGCAAAGAATATAGGAGTTGATATCGATAACCTCTATATATCACAGCCTGATAACGGAGAACAGGCCCTTGAGATCGCAGAGACGATGGTAAGATCAGGGGCGGTTGATATCATAGTTATCGATTCGGTCGCAGCACTTGTTCCCAAGGCAGAGATTGACGGTGACATGGGCGATTCACATGTGGGACTTCATGCAAGACTTATGTCCCAGGCGCTTCGTAAGCTCACAGCCGTAATATCCAAGTCAAACTGTACTGTTGTATTTATCAACCAGCTGAGAGAAAAGGTCGGCATCATGTTCGGAAATCCCGAGACCACTACAGGCGGAAGGGCACTCAAGTTCTACTCCTCTGTAAGGCTTGATGTACGCCGTATTGAATCCATCAAGCAGGGTGGAGAGGTCATAGGCAACAGGACAAGGGTTAAGGTTGTAAAGAATAAGATAGCTCCGCCATTTAAGGAAGCTGAGTTTGATATAATGTTTGGAACCGGTATCTCCACAACCGGAGATATACTTGACCTTGCAGCAAGTATTGATGTCATAAACAAATCAGGCGCATGGTATGCCTACGAAGGACAGAAGATCGGACAGGGAAGAGAAAATACCAAGAACTACCTTGACGAGCATCCCGAGGTTTTAGCCGAAGTAGACAGGAAGGTAAGACTCCATTACGGTCTTATAGAGGATGAGGGTGCTCCTAAGGCAGAGGAAGGCAGCTCAGGTGATAAGGAAGAGAAGAAGGCTGCAAAGAGTAAGGAATGAAAATAGTATTTAGATAGCTGCCTTCTCAATGTAACAAAAGACAGTATATTGACAGTGAAGATCGTTTCCCCGCGGATATCCCGTGGGGAAACGATCTTCACAGGGAAAATTATGATCACCGGTGAAATGATCATAACCGGTGAAATGATTATTTCAGGAGATGATCATAACCGATGAAATGATCATTTCAGGAGATGATCATCATTGGGGAAAAGGGTAAGATTTACATGACGGTAACGGAAATTTCTGAATATAAAAAAGGTAAGTATAAAATATATTTAAATGATGAATTTGCTTTTGTACTGTATTCATCGGATATAAAAAAGTACAGGATAGAGCCTATGGGAGAATTGTCCGAACATCTCATTGAGGATATTAAGGAGAATGTTCTTAAGAAAAGATGCAGGGCCTATGCCATGAACATCCTCAAGAAACAGGATAAGACAGTAAGGGATTTAAAGCTTAAACTAAAAGATGCCCTGTACACGGAAGAGATAGCGCAGGATGCCATAGACTATGTCAGGGGCTATAATTATGTGGATGATGTAAGATACAGCGAAAACTATATCAGATCGGTATGTGAGAGATCGGGAATACCCGAAATAAAGAGAAAGCTTATGGCTAAAGGAGTTTCGGGAGAGGATATTGAGAGAGCAGTTAATAACTGTTATGAGGAGGGTATCCTTAATGATGAAAAAGGAAATGAGATAATAAGAAAGCTTCTATTGAAGAAATTGAGGAGCGAAGGAGAGAATTTCTGTAAAGACAGGGAAAGGATCCTTGCTTCGGTGTGCAGAAAGGGGTTTTCCGTAAAGGACGCAGAGTCTGTTTATGATACACTGTGTGAGGAACTGTATCATCTTTAGCTTGACATAACTTTTTATAAAGTATAATATTAAATTTGTTGTAGTTTGACATTAGGATGCATTTTTTGTATCTTACGATACATATGTTGTATCTTATATCGGGAAAACCGTGGTTTTTTCGATAAAATGTTTTTTTGTACAATGAAAATAAAATAAGGAGGTGCCCTGTGAAAACCGTTGTGATTATAGTGATTGCATTGGTTCTTCTAATAATAGCGTGTGTTATCGCATACAGGGTTGGCTATCAGAATCGTCAGAAAGCTGATGAAGGCAAGATCGGTAGTGCTGAGCAGAAGGCAAGAGACATTATCGATGAGGCACTGAAAACAGCTGAGGCGAAGAAGCGCGAAGGACTTCTTGAAGTAAAAGAGGAATCGATCCGGACAAGGAATGAACTGGAGAAAGAGACCAAGGAAAGAAGAGCCGAGCTGCAGCGTCAGGAAAGAAGATTGCAACAGAAGGAAGAAAATGTTGATAAGAAAACTGAGGCTATAGAGAAGCGTGAAGCCAGCTACCAGCAAAAAGAAGAGGCATTGGCAAAGCAAAAGGCAGAAATATCCAGGTTAAATGAGCAACGTGTGCAGGAATTGGAACGAATCTCAGGTTTGACCTCCGAACAGGCAAAAGAATATCTTTTAAAAATCGTTGAAGATGATGTTAAGCACGAAACCGCCGTGCTTATCAAAGAAATGGACATTAAGGCGAGGGAGGAAGCAAATAAGAAGGCTAAAGAGTATGTTGTAAATGCCATTCAGAAATGTGCTGCCGACCACGTTGCAGAGACTACAATTTCCGTTGTACCCCTTCCGAGTGATGATATGAAAGGTCGTATCATCGGAAGGGAGGGTAGAAATATCCGTACTTTGGAAACCATGACCGGAGTTGATCTTATAATAGATGATACTCCCGAGGCAGTTGTTTTATCAGCCTTTGATCCGGTAAGAAGAGAGGTTGCAAGGATCGCTCTTGAGAAGCTTATCGTAGACGGCCGTATTCATCCTGCAAGAATAGAGGAGATGGTTGAAAAGGCCAAGAAGGAAGTGGAAAATACCATCCGTGAGGAGGGTGAAGCAGCTACGCTCGAGACCGGTGTGCATGGTATCCATCCGGAGCTTATTAAGCTTCTTGGAAGAATGAAGTACAGAACATCCTACGGACAGAATGCACTTAAGCATTCTATCGAGGTTTCTCTTTTATGCGGACTTTTGGCATCAGAGATAGGTGTGGATGTACGTCTTGCCAAGAGAGCAGGACTTTTACATGATATAGGAAAATCCGTAGATCATGAAAAAGAAGGCTCACATGTTCAGCTTGGGGTTGAGTTGTGTAGGAAATATAAAGAAAATGCGGTTGTTATAAATGCAGTTGAGGCTCATCATGGTGATGTGGAACCACAGTCGCTTATAGCCTGTATAGTACAGGCTGCAGATACCATCTCGGCGGCAAGGCCGGGAGCAAGGCGTGAGACTCTTGATGCATATACTAACAGATTAAAACAATTAGAAGATATTACAAACTCCTATAAGGGAGTAGACAAATCTTTTGCTATTCAGGCGGGTAGAGAGGTTCGTATTATGGTCGTTCCTGAACAGGTAAGTGATGACGACATGGTTCTGATGGCTCGTGATATCAGTAAACAGATAGAGAACGAGATGAATTATCCCGGACAGATCAAGGTTAATGTGATCAGGGAAAGTCGTGTTACAGATTATGCTAAGTAAGGTAAGAGGAGTTCGCAGCAGCGGACTCCTTTTTTAAAAAGTCCGGTCCGGGCTTAATTATCATTTGGAAAAATATTGAAATTGTAAAGAGATATAACTGTAAGCGTATAGAAAAATTAATGAAAAGGTTAAGTGATATAACTGTAAACGTATTGAAAATAATTGAAAAGGCAGGAGAGAAAGATGCTTCAAAGACCAAACAGGATCAAAAGGGAGCTTGTCCACAACGGATCCATTATCGATGTATATAAGGATACTATGGAGCTTCCTGACGGAAGAAAGGAATATTTTGATTTTATCGGGCATAAGGGTGCTGCAGCCATGGTACCTGTATTAAGTGACGGAAGGATACTTATGGTAAGGCAGTACAGAAATGCGCTTGATGCTTATACCTTAGAGCTTCCTGCGGGCGGAAGGGAGAGTGCTGAAGAGCCGACCTTTGAGTGCGCCTACAGGGAGATGGAAGAGGAGACGGGATATAAGGCGGACAGGAAGGACGTTTCTTTTTTGCTGACATTATATACAACAGTTGCCTTCTGTAACGAAAAGATAGATATATATCTGGCAAAGAACCTTTATAAGACAGAGCAGCATCTGGATGATGATGAATATATTGATGTTAAAGCATATACTATGGATGAACTCACAGAAATGATCTTAAACGGAGAGATAGTCGATGCAAAGACCATAGCCGGGCTTATGACATACAAGGCGATGCTCTGATAAGATAACTATACATAAAATGTCCTTATTGCCATTTTATGTAAACTAATAATAAAATAAATGATTGTTTCCCGAAAAATATTTCACAGCATGTTGTTTGATCCTTTTTTGATCTAACAATATGTTGTGTTTTTTTTGGAAAAGCTCAGAAATGCTTGAAAATAAAGGAAATTTTCAATTGCAAATAAACAGAAATCCCATTATAATTATGCTTGTGGCGTAAATTTATGTCATCGTTTTTACTTTTGAGAAGGTTATTTTTGTTCTATGGAAAGAACTATTTCATCATTTATTTCATATTTACATAATACAAAGAAAACTTCTGCCAACACAGAATTATCATATCAGAGAGATTTAAAAAAGCTTCAGAAATATCTTGAAGAACAGGGTATCACCTCGATCGGGGATGTTAAGGAAAAGTCACTTTTAAGTTATGTTGATTTCTTAAGGGAAAAGGACTTTAAGGCTGCCACTATCTCACGAAATATTGCATCCATCAAGGCCCTTTGCAGCTATTGTACAAAGGAAGGGATGATAAGTTCAGACCCGTCCCTTAACCTTAAGTCTCCAAAGATCGAGAAGAAGCTTCCCGAGATACTTACGATGGATGAAGTGGCAAGGCTTCTTGACCAGCCGGGCGGCGATACTCCAAAGGAGATCAGAGACAAGGCCATGCTTGAGCTTTTGTATGCAACGGGTATCAGGGTTACAGAGCTTATAAATCTCAGGGTTTCCGATGTGAATTTAAGGATGTGTTACATAATCTGCAGGGACAGTAACAAGGAAAGAGTCATTCCCTTTGGGAATAAGGCAAGGGAAGCGCTGCAGAAGTATATGAAGTCATCAAGAGAGGCCATGCTTTCAGACAAGAACATGGATATACTCTTTGTTAACTGTTCGGGAAGTCCGATGAGCAGACAGGGGTTTTGGAAGATAATCAAGTACTATGCCAGAAAAGCCGGGATAGGAGCGGATATAACGCCTCATACTTTAAGGCATTCCTTTGCGGCCCATCTTGTGGAGAACGGTGCGGATCTGAGAGCCGTACAGGAGATGCTCGGACATTCGGATATTTCAACGACCCAGATATATGCAAATATCAATCATAATCATATAAGAGAGGTTTATTCAAGGGCTCATCCAAGAGGGTGAGCCCCTGTTGCCTGAAGTCAGGACACGCCCGCGAGTCCCCGGCGCCGGATCCGGGTCTGCTTTGCAGACATATTTCCTATCCGAATACGTGCGCATCCTAGCGGAGTATTTGAGTTTGGGACCCGGTGAAGGCTTAGGAGAGGATTAAGGGAGAAAAGAAATGGTTTATGCGGATCTTCATATGCACAGCTCTCATTCGGAGGATTCCGATGCAGGCATGGAATCCATGATAGAGAGCTCTATAGAAAAGGGACTTAAATGTATCTGCTTTACGGAACATATGGATATGGATTTTCCGCAAAACGAAGAAGGCTTAAGCTTTGAGGTTGATACGGATGAATATCATTCCCATTATTTAGAGTGCAGGGAAAAGTATGCTGAGAGGATAAAGATCCTTTTTGGTATAGAATACGGGCTTCAGAAGCATCTTACAAAAAGATGCAGTGAGTATGTAAATTCCTATCCGTTTGATATGGTGATAGGATCCTCGCATATAGTAAACGGGAAGGATCCGTATTACAGTATGTATTATGAGGGAAGAAGTGAGAGAGAAGCTTATCTTGAGTATTTTGAATCGGTGCTTGAAAACGTGAAGCTCTTTGATGATTTTGACATATACGGGCATCTTGATTATGTGGTAAGGTACGGCCCGAATAAGGATAAGTTCTATTCTTACAGCGTATATTCCGATATTCTCGACGAGATACTTATAAATATAATAAAGAAGGGAAAGGGAATTGAGATAAATACCGGAGGACTTTTTTGCGGACGCTGTTCAGATACAAATCCCTGCCCGGATATAGTTAAAAGATATAAGGAACTTAAAGGGGAGATAATAACGGTTGGGGCAGATGCCCATAAGCCCGATGCGGTAGGATATGCCTTTGACAGGGCAGAGAATATTCTAAAAGAAGCGGGATTTGAGTATTATTGTATATTTGAAAACAGAAGGCCCGAATTTATAAAATTACTATAAATTACAATGAAATTAAATTTTGTTCTTGTATTTTAGGGATGTTTTGATTACAATAGGTGTGATGTTTTGAGATACAAATTTATTATATATTTCTAGGAGGAACTTAATATGTCAGTAAAAGTAGCAATCAACGGATTTGGTCGTATCGGTCGTCTTGCATTCAGACAGATGTTTGGAGCAGAAGGATATGACGTAGTAGCAATCAACGACCTTACATCTCCTAAGATGTTAGCTCATCTTCTTAAGTATGATTCATCACAGGGTAAGTATGCTAAGGCTGATACAGTTTCAGCTGGCGAAGATTCCATCACAGTTGACGGAAAGACCCTTAAGATCTATAAAGAGCCGGATGCAAATAACTGTCCATGGGGAGAGCTTGGAGTAGATGTAGTTCTTGAGTGCTCCGGTTTCTATACATCAAAAGAAAAGGCACAGGCTCATATCAATGCCGGTGCAAAGAAGGTTGTTATCTCTGCTCCTGCAGGAAATGATCTTCCTACGATCGTTTTCAATGTTAACCATGAGACACTTACACCCGATGACAAGATCATCTCAGCTGCTTCATGTACAACAAACTGCTTAGCTCCTATGGCTAAGGCATTAAATGATCTTGCAACGATCAAGTCAGGTATCATGAGCACAATTCATGCTTATACAGGAGATCAGATGATCCTTGACGGACCTCAGAGAAAGGGAGATCTCAGAAGATCACGTGCAGGTGCCGTTAATATCGTTCCCAACTCAACAGGAGCTGCAAAGGCAATCGGCCTTGTTATCCCTGAGTTAAACGGAAAGCTTATCGGATCAGCACAGAGAGTTCCTACTCCTACAGGTTCAACAACAATCCTTGTTGCTACAGTTGAGAAGTCAGTTACAAAGGAAGAGATCAATGCTGCAATGAAGGCAGCTTCTAACGAGTCCTTCGGATACAATGAGGACGAGATCGTTTCTTCAGATATCGTTGGATCAACCTATGGTTCAATCTTTGATTCTACACAGACAATGGTAGGTCAGGACAATCTTGTACAGGTTGTTTCATGGTATGATAACGAGAATTCCTACACAAGCCAGATGGTTCGTACTATCAAGTACTTCGCTGAGTTAGGCTGATAAAGGGATTTTCATATAGCACCAGGTTTCAAAGGTCCGGTCCGGTTGGACCGGACCTTTTTTAAACAAATGATCTGAATCATAAAAAAAGAAGGAGGACAGAAAATGTCACTTAACAAGAAGTCGGTTGATGATTTTAACGCATCAGGAAAAAAAGTACTGGTTCGCTGCGATTTTAATGTTCCTTTAAAGAATGGTGAGATAACGGATGAAACCCGTATCGTAGCAGCTCTTCCAACGATCAATAAGCTTTTAAAGGATGGAGCTAAGGTTATACTCTGCTCACATCTTGGAAAGGTTAAGGAAGGACCCAACGAGAAGGAGTCTTTGGCACCCGTAGCAAAGAGGTTATCCGAGAAGCTTGGAAAAGAGGTTGTATTCGTATCTGATTATAATGTAACAGGCCAGGCTGCTACAGATGCAGTTAACAATATGAAGGAAGGAGATGTGGTTCTGCTTCAGAATACACGTTTCCGTGGAGAGGAAGAGACAAAGCCCAATAAGGCCGGAGAAGCTTTTGCAAAAGAGCTTGCCGATCTTGCCGATGATTATGTATGCGATGCTTTCGGTTCTGCTCACAGAGCACATGCATCAGTTGCAGTAGTAACAAAGTATATCACCGAGAAGGGTGGAGTAAATGCAGTCGGATATCTCATGCAGAAGGAGATCGATTTCCTCGGAAATGCGGTTGAGAATCCCGTAAGACCCTTCGTAGCTATCTTAGGCGGAGCAAAGGTTGCGGATAAGTTAAATGTTATAGATAACCTTTTAGAGAAGGCTGATACTCTTATAATCGGCGGAGGAATGGCTTTTACCTTCCTTAAGGCCAAGGGATATGAGATCGGAAAGTCACTGGTTGATGATGAGAAGATCGATTATTGTAAGGAAATGATGGCAAAGGCAGAAAAGCTTAACAAGAAGCTTCTTCTTCCCGTAGATACAGGAATTGCAAAGAGCTTCCCCGATCCCATAGACGGACCTGTTGATGTAACTTATGTTGATTCCGATAAGATCCCTTCAGATATGGAAGGACTTGATATCGGACCCAAGACTCAGGAGCTTTTCGCGAATGCGGTTAAGGAAGCAAAGACAGTTGTATGGAACGGACCTATGGGAGTATTTGAGAATCCTACTCTTGCAAAGGGTACGATCGCAGTTGCCAAGGCACTTGCAGAGACAGATGCTACTACTATAATCGGTGGCGGTGATTCGGCAGCAGCCTGCAACCAGCTTGGTTTTGCAGATAAGATGAGCCATATCTCAACAGGTGGTGGAGCAAGCCTTGAGTTCTTAGAGGGCAAGGAGCTTCCCGGAGTATATGCAGCTGATGATAAATGATCGGTTTTGACCATGGATAATTCAAATCAAAAGGAGGATTTATAATATGTCCAGAAGAAGGATAATCGCAGGAAACTGGAAAATGAACAAGACTCCGTCAGAGGCCGTTGAATTATGTGCAACCTTAAAGGATCTTGTTAAGAATGATGATGTAGATGTAGTATATTGCGTACCCGCTATCGATATCGTGCCGGTAGCAAATGCCGTAAAGGGTACCAATGTTCATGTTGGTGCAGAGAACTTCTATATAGAGGATAAGGGTGCCTTCACAGGCGAGATTTCAGCTCCCATGCTCAAGGATGCAGGTGTTGAGTACATAATAATAGGACATTCAGAGAGAAGAGATATCTTCGGTGAGAATGATATCCTTATCAACCAGAAGGTTAAGAAGGCCTTTGCTTCAGGACTTAAGCCCATCTTATGCTGTGGTGAGTCACTTGCTCTTCGTAAGGCAGGAACTTATACAGAGTGGATCAAGAGACAGATCAAGTGGGATCTTGACGGAGTAAGCGCAGATGAGGTTAAGAACCTTGTTATAGCTTATGAGCCTATATGGGCTATAGGTACAGGCGAGACAGCTACAGCTGACCAGGCTGAAGAAGTATGTAAGATGATCAGAGAGACTATCGCTGATATGTATGATGCAGCTACTGCTGAGGCAGTACGTATCCAGTACGGCGGATCCATGAACGCGGGCAATGCTGCAGAGCTTTTAGCTAAGCCTGACATAGACGGAGGTCTCATCGGCGGAGCTTCATTAAAGCCTGATTTTGGCCAGATCGTTAATGCCTGAATAATAAAAATATCTGGTGGTCTTAAATAAGATAAGCACCATGTACAATGATCGCAGAGAGGTTTATTGCCGGTTTTTGACAATAAGCCTCTTTTGTTGTTAATGCGTGTTTTAGACGGATTTCTATTATGCTTATAAGGAAATATGTGATATAGTATAAATTAGGGGTGTTTGGGAGAGAGTAACCGGCCGGCCTTTTGCTTTGATACTATAAAAAACAAGGAATATTTAAAATATTCCGGAACAGGAGAGCTCTAAATCATGAGAAAAAGGATTGCTTTATTTTTTATGGCAGGATGCATGACAGTGTTAAGTACCTTCAATATAGCCGTATATCCACAGGCAGCTGAATCAAAAGAGGATTCAGCATACACAACAAACGATGAGGAGTTTACCAAAATACTTGATGAGTATGGATTTACTCTCGAAGCGCTCTTGGAGGATTATGATCCCGAAGAGGATCCTTACGACTGGAAGGATCATACATATGAGATAGAAAAAAAATCTCTGCCGATCTATTATTATGAACCATCAAAAAAGGAAGAGATAGATCTTTACTTTATGGACGGGGAAGGTGGTATTCCATACATTTCTTCCCGTGATGTTCCTGAATTTATTGGCAAAACTGTGAGCGAAGACTCAGAAGATGATTCAGAATACAAGATCTTCAGATGCGAAGAAGGATCAAAAACATTTTTTATCCGCGAGACAATGTATTCGGTGATGTTTGATTTCGAAGAAGATATTATCAGATTCCAGGATTTTGATGCTTATATAGTTCCTTCGAGTAAGGCAACTTTAATTGATGTGATCGGAGATACAGGCCGTTTTACTCCCGAGGGAGAAGAAAGGCTGATCAAGATCGATCAGGAGGGTTCATATAATCGTTTTGGTCATAGCGTCACTGTTAATACAAGGGATTACGGGATAGATCTGATAAGTCAGGATGGCGATTATTATATTCCGCTTCAGGTAATAAGTGATTTCCTGATGGCTCCCGGATTATATAGGAGTACTTTATTTAATGGCGGCACTGTTTATGTTATAAGCGGAGGAAATTATGCTCCTCTTTTAGAAACTCTGAGTGAGGGTTATATAGATAATTCAGGTGATGCTTTGAACAGGTTCAGTTACAATGAATTATGCATGGTCTTAGATAGTTTTTACGGATTAAAAGAGCAGCATGGCATTACTTCTTTTGATGATTTTTTCAGAGAAACATT
>JAILEM010000071.1 GCA_024687745.1 Lachnospiraceae bacterium | reverse complement strand
GCTGAACATCCCGAAATAGA
The DNA here is from genome assembly GCA_024687745.1 of Lachnospiraceae bacterium. Classification (GTDB taxonomy): domain Bacteria; phylum Bacillota; class Clostridia; order Lachnospirales; family Lachnospiraceae; genus UBA2868. The sequence continues at coordinate 3,204 of JAILEM010000071.1, read as the reverse complement.
AGATATATATTCCCATGATGATAAGGCATATTGCCTCTCTCTTTCCCGAGAAGAGGATCAGCGGATCATAGAGATGCAATATAAGGACCAGTGCCATCAGCATCACAGGCTCTGCGGTCATAAAATAATAAATGAAGGGATCGCCCAAATGAAGCAGAGTATATACTATAAGTGATGAGAATATAAGTATGAGGCAGAACTCTATGGGAAGAGAGGGCTTCTTTGAGATCTTATTATTATCATCTTTATCTGTATGCGGTTCTGATACAGCCTGAGTTTTGACATCTTCAATTGCACCTGCTCCGGGTACAGCCGAGGTGTTGTCATTCTTATCCGTACGAGATCCTGATAATGATCGGATCCTTACATAAACAGCATTCTTTATGGAGGTTAAACCGGATCTGGTCATTAATAAGAGCCTGCTGTCATAAATTTTCTTAGGAAGCCTCTCGATGCCCGGCAGATGGAATATACCGGTTAAGAATCCTAGGAAACATCCGGCAAGCTTTAATTCCCATTTGATATTAAAGGGCTCCGCAAAGTCGGTTCCCCTTAAGAAGGCAAACTCAAATACACAGTAGAGCATATAGGATAGGAATCCGTTGAAATAGAAGAAAGCAAGGATCGGAACTATTGCCGTTAACAGGCCGAGGATAAAGTATATGACGTAGTAAAGGAGGGTCTTATATCTTTTATAGATAAGAAGGCTTATGCCGACACCGATACATATCCCTGCGATAGGGGCCGCAACGGTTATCTTTGAAAAGATCATGATCCCCGAAGCAAGACCTGAAATAAAGGGAACATAGAAGGGGATGTCATCCTTATTAAGCTTTTTTTCATGAAGGAAGCTTAAGGTAACATAGACAACTAAGAAGTTAAGCGGCTGCATATATTCTTCAAGGGTATTTCCCCCCCACAGTATGGAAGCATGCGTAAATAAAAAGATTATAAGAACAGCGGCAGTCTTTGCCCTGTTAAGAAAGATCCTGCAGATCTTAACGACAAGGATGAGATCAAACCACATAAAGATGACCTGTATGATAAAAACACCCATCCTGTCCTTATGTATAAACTGTCCGAGCGCCTCTATAAAGAAGAAGTAAGGCCCCTTTAGATCAAAGAAATCCCTGTAGGGAAGCCTTCCCATCGTGATGCCTCTTCCTACCATCGTAAAGAAGCTTGCATCACACCCGTACCAGTTTTTATAAAAGGGACTTGTCCAGAGAGAAAAGAGCAGTATAAAAAGAAATGATATCACAAGTAATATCAAATAAGGTAAAATTGATTTGATTGTCTGTTTTATTTCATCGATCAGTTCGTTCATTTTATCCTGCTTTTGGATCTTTTTCTTATATGATCTTTTTTTATGGTCATTTTACTTTTATTATCCCGCTTTTTTATTTCATCTTATCTGTCATGGCGATAAGCCTGTCTGCCTGAATGGTATTGCTTTTATTGTTTATAACGAACTCATAGGCTGATCGTCCCTTATTATACAGATCTTCCTCTGAAATAGAAAAGATCATTCTGAGAGTTTCGCATATATCCTTTGCAGATGCATCCTTTAGCTTAAATACATGATCTCCATACTCTTTTGGCATTCCGGGGAGGATCGCCATGACAGAGGGTACGCCTGTCGCCATATATTCAAGATTCTTGGAGGGGAAGGAATACAGAGTATATTCCCCTTCAAAGGAGCGTGGATTGATAAGAAGAAAAGCACTCTTCTGGATCCTTACCATCTCATCGTTCAATACAGTACCGCAGTATTTTATTGAAGGACTGCCCTCGGAGAGCTTAAGGAGATCCTCCTTATAATCACCGTTTCCGTAGATATGAAGCTCTGCGTCTTTTATTCCTGAATCCACAAATCCCTTTACAAGGTTTTCTATCCCATATTTTCTGTCTATTGTCCCGGTATAGAGGATTATCCTTGGGTAAGTGCCGATACTCTTATCTGCATCTGATTTATTGCATGAAGCTTCGAAAGTATCAAAGCTATCCCCGGATGCTCTCTCCTTAGGCGAGCCGACGGCTTCTGCCTTTGCATCGACAAGCCCTTCTATTATTACATAGGGTTTACCTGAGGGATTCACGAGTCTGTTCATCTGCTCTGTCAGAAGGACAAAAGCATCCGAAGAGGCTATGATCTTGTTTGCATATCTGTGGTAGGCGTTATCAATATTTTCATACAGGATATCCGGGACATCCGTGACTATGCTTACTGTTTTTATCCTCCTAAGCCTTGCCGCAAGCATTGCCCCGTAGGAGGCGGGTGCACAGAGGACGTCATTTAAGAGAAACCTTCTATCCTTACCCTTCATAAGCTTAAGGGCGGTAAAAAAACCCGTGATAACATTTAAGATATCCTGAAGCTTATGTATCCTGAAGACCGGGAGATAGTGGTAGTGAACATTATTATCGGTTTCATCTTTAAAAAATATCAGCTTCCTCTCATTCCCTGAATACATGGGAACCTGGCTTATGTGATGAACAGTTATTTCGTTTTTACAGGCAAGCCCCCGGGCTAAGAGCCTGTTATATTTCTGGGCCTGCTGCCCGGGAAGGTTTTTCAGATCCTTAAAATGTTCCGATAGGAAGCCTTCTGAGCACTGGGCCGATACATATATGATATCTGTTTTATTCATTGCAGACTCGATCGCCTTAATATAACCCTCAGCCGTTATCTTAAAATCAAATTCAAGCGATTTTTGTTTTCCTGCCTTACTCATCTGCCTGCATTTTTTCTCATCTGATAGCAGTTCATCTATTTTCTTCGCAAAGCCAGCTGTGTCATAGGTGTCTATGATATAGCCTGTCTTCCCGTCTTCTATAAGATCATATCCACCGTCCGCATATTTTGAGCATATGACCGGAAGAGCACAGCACATGGCTTCTAAGGTAACAAGTCCAAAGCAGTCCTCCCTTGAGGGAAGTATGAATATGCTGCTTTTTTCATATAGCTCCTTAAGACGTTCAGGATCCTTAAATCCTAAGAATTCTGCCTTATCCGAAAGCCCGAGGGCTTCAGCCTTGTCTATAAGCTTTTGCCTGTCATGTCCGTCTCCTGCAATAAGGAGTCTCCAGTCTCTATCCTTAACGAGGCTTAGCGCCTCAAGCAGAAGGTCAAGGCCCTTTCTTTCTATGAGGGTTCCCACAAAGAGAAGGGTCTTGTCAAACCTGTAATCAAGACCTGCATCC
>JAILEM010000047.1 GCA_024687745.1 Lachnospiraceae bacterium | reverse complement strand
TCTGTACTTTTGATCATCCTGATAATAGTGGCACATCTCTATGAACTTTCTTTAGAGGTTGCGGTAATAGCACTGTTTGTCTTTATGATCATGTTTGTGGTATATTTCAGGTTTTCACCGAATGACGCAGCTGCAGTACTTCTGACCCCTATCTTCTTTTTCCTTAAAATACCGTGTGTTATACCGGTTATAATGGGGCTTGCGGGCTCAGCCTCTTCCTGTATAGCAGTGGCCTGCGGAGTGGTTACTTACTATATAATGGAATATGCAAAGAAAAATCATTCATCAATAAGTGCTCAGGGTTCTCTGGAGCTTACAAATGCGATCTCCGGATTTAAGGATGTTATCAACAATATGCTGAAAAATGACGATATGATATTGATGGCTGCAGCTCTTGCTCTTACTACCGTCATCATATATGTAATAAAGCGGCTTGAGATAGAATATTCCTGGAAGATCGCTATGGTCGGCGGATCTGTAATAGAGATAATCGTTCTTATAGCAGGGAACGTAGTTTTAGATGCGGATGTTTCAGTCGGACTTGTGATAGTCGGTATGATATTGGGACTCATTATAGGACTCGTTATGGAATTCTTTATGTTTAATGTGGACTATTCACGGGTTGAAAATGTGCAGTTTCAGGATGATGAGTACTATTATTACGTAAGGGCGATCCCAAAGGTTTATCTGGATGATGAACAGGACGATGATGATGACTATTAAAAACAGATTTTAACAGGACTGACCGGTATATGATACAGTTAATAGATAATATTGTTTCATTTGCAGAAAGATATCGTGCGCTTTTATCTGTCCCTAATATAATGTGGACAGATATTGTTGAGATCATAATAATCGCTTTTCTTTTATACAGAGTTCTTGCCTGGGTCAAGGATACAAAGGCCTGGTCCCTTATGAAGGGTATGCTTTTGATCCTTGTCTTTGTTATCATTGCAGCATTATTTAACATGTCTACTATTCTCTGGGTGGCAAAGAATCTTTTTTCGGTTGCCGTAACGGCAGTTGTCGTTGTATTTCAGCCTGAGCTTCGTAAAGCATTGGAACAGCTTGGACGAAAGAATATGTTTTCTTCGCTCTTTCAACTTGATGCAAACAGGGTTACGGGTGAACTTTTCAGTGACCGTACCATATCTGAGATAGTACGTGCAAGCTATGCGATGGGTAAGGAAAGAACAGGAGCTCTTATCGTTATCGAAAATAATGATTCTCTCGGTGAATATGAAAAAACAGGCATAGTCCTTGATTCCGAAGTATCCAGTCAGCTTTTGATCAATATTTTTGAACATAATACCCCTCTTCATGATGGAGCAGTAATAATAAGAGGCAACAGGATCACTACGGCAACCTGTTATCTTCCGCTTTCCGATAACAGGGAGTTAAGTAAAGAGCTTGGTACCAGACACAGGGCCGGTATCGGTATTTCCGAGGCTACCGATTCTCTGACCATCATAGTATCCGAAGAAACGGGCAGGGTCTCGGTCGCTGAAGGCGGAGAACTGACCAGGAATATAGAGGCGGACGAGCTTACAAGGAGATTGGAGCGTCTTCAGAATAAGGTAATGGAGGAAAAGAAGTTCATACTGTGGAAAGGATGGTCTAAAGATGAAAAAGAGTCTGACAAGTAATTTAGGCCTGAAGGTTCTTTCGTTGGTAGCTTCCATTTTCCTCTGGCTCATAGTGGTAAATGTGGATGATCCGACAATATCAAGGACCTATTCGGGGATACCTGTTGAGATAGAAAATGCTTCTGTTATAACCGGTGACGGTAAAACCTATGAGATAATCGACGGGACCGATACGATATCCGTTGTTGTTACGGCCAAGAGATCGGTCATAGAGGATATGAGCAGGGATTATATAAAGGCAACGTCTGATCTTAAGGAGCTGACATTTATGAATACGGCACCCATCCAGGTCAGATCCTTAAGATATTCAGACAGGATAGACAGCATAAGTCCCATAACAAGAAACTTAAGGATAGAAGTCGAGGAAATGCAGAAGAAGCAGCTTAAGATAGTAGTCGATACTATCGGTGAGCCTGCCGACGGATATGTGACAGGTACAGCGGGTACCGAGGTAAATATAGTATCTGTATCAGGACCTGTTTCAGTGGTTTCAGAGATAGCAAGTGCCAGGGCTTCTGTAGATGTGACGGGAATGAGCAGCAAGATATCTACAAGCTCCCCTGTCAGTCTTTATGATGAAGATGGAGGCCTTATTTCGGATGACAGGCTTAAGATGAGCATAAGTGAGGTCCATGTTGATGTTGAAATATTAAGCACTAAGGTAATACCTTTAAGCTACGGTCAGATATCCGGGGAGCCTGCTGAGGGATGCAGGGCGACCGGAGTTATAGTGAGTGATCCTGATTCCGTAAGGATAGCCGGGATCGGAAGGACCTTTAATGAGCTTAACAGCCTTGAGATCCCCTCAGAGATACTCTCGATCGCCGGGGCATCGGGGAATGTAAGTTATGAGGTGGATGTAACGAAATACCTTCCGGATGGTATCATACTGGCTGACAGGGATTATGACGGAATGGCACAGATCACTATATATGTGGAGGCTGTAGCGGTTAAGGAGCTTTTGATACCTACCGGTAATATATCCGTGACAAATCTGCCCGAAGGATTCTCGGCAATGATCGTAGAAACAGAAGGTACCAAGAACCTGAAGATACAGGGCCTGCAGAGTGTTCTGGACGGAATAGATGCATCCCAGGTAACCGGATCCATAGATGCTTCTGCCATGATCCCACAGGATGCCACACAGATAACTGCCGGTCAGCCGGGTACTTATGAAGCGGAGGTAAGCTTTGCGCTTCCTGCGGGAGTAAGTGTAACAGAGCCTGTTACCGTACAGATACTTCTCAGTCCTTTTATTACGGACGGGACAGCTGTACAGCCGGATCCTCAGGCCGTAAACAATGAGGTTACTCCTCCGGAAGCAGGGACAGCCGGAACTGAGGTCATGGTACCTGCAGGAGAGAACAATGCGGTTCCCGAAAATGCAGGAGTACTGCCGGAAGGAGCTGTTGTGCCGGAGCAGGTTCCTGAAACTGTTAATAATTGACAAAAATTAATTGATAAACGTATATTTACTTGTATGATTTTATAATATTTGATATAATCTTTTGAGAAGTTCTAAGAAACGGAGGACTAATTCAATATGGTTAGCCAGAAGGTTGTTATTAAGAACCCAACTGGTTTGCATTTGAGACCTGCAGGTATTTTATGTAAGGAGGCTATGCAGTTTAAATCGCTCATAACATTCAATTTTCACGAGAATACAGCGAATGCAAAGAGCGTTTTGAGTGTTTTGGGTGCATGTGTAAAGTGTGGGGATGAGATTGAATTTGTGTGTGAAGGCGAGGACGAGGAAGAAGCACTTAACGCTTTGATAAATGCGATAGAGGGCGGTCTCGGTGAATGATTTTTTTTAAAGCAATGGGTCAGGAGAATCGGACTTGTTGCTTTATTTATGATAAAGGGATAACTTGTACTGTATAAGCAGAACAGTATAAAACAGAGGAGGATGAAGAAATGATGAATTATAAGCGGTATGTTAAGAATCCGGTTCTTAAATACCCCCAGAGGGAGTGGCCGGATAAGGAAATAGAGAAGGCACCTGTATGGTGCAGCGTGGATTTAAGAGATGGAAACCAGGCTCTTATAGATCCTATGATAGTTGAAGAAAAGATAGAATTTTTTGAGCTTTTGATAAAGCTTGGGTTTAAGGAGATAGAGATAGGGTTTCCTGCCGCTTCCCAGATAGAATATGACTTTCTCAGGCAGCTTGTTGACAGAAAGCTGATCCCCGATGATGTGAAGGTACAGGTACTTACTCAGTGCAGAAAAGAGCAGATAGAGAGAACCTTTGAGTCCATAGAGGGAATAAAAAATGTTATAGTTCATATTTACAATTCCACATCTACTCTTCAGAGGGATGTTGTATTTAATATGGAAAAAGAGGGAATAATAGAAATTGCCAAAAACGGGACCAGATGGGTAAAGGAATTAAGAGATTCCTTCCCCGGCAATATCACTCTTGAGTATTCTCCTGAGAGCTTTACCGGCACAGAGGTGGATTTTGCACTGGAAGTGTGCACGGCAGTCGTAAAGGAATGGGGTGCGACGAAGGATGATCCTGTTATTATCAATCTGCCTGCCACCGTTGAGCTTAATACCCCCAATGTATATGCCGACCAGATAGAATGGATGAATAAGCATTTTGAGAACAGAGAAAGCATCATATTGAGTGTTCATCCGCATAATGACAGGGGAACCGGTATCGCCGCAACAGAGCTTGCAATGCTTGCGGGAGCAGAGAGGGTCGAAGGAACCCTTCTTGGAAACGGTGAAAGAACAGGTAACGTAGATATACTTAATATAGCCTACAATATGTTCTCACAGGGGATCGATCCAAAGCTTAATATAGAAAACATAAATGAGATAACCGATGCTTATGAAAGACTTATAAAGATGCCTATAGATGACAGACATCCCTATGCAGGAAAGCTGGTATTTACCGCATTTTCCGGGTCACATCAGGATGCCATCAATAAAGGTGTCAAGGCTATGAAGGAGAGAAATTCCCAGATATGGCAGGTTCCCTACCTTCCGATTGATCCTTCTGATATAGGAAGAAAGTACGAGCCTATCGTCAGGATCAATTCTCAGTCGGGAAAGGGAGGAGTCGCCTTTATCATGGATACTTACTTTGGCTTCAAGCTTCCCAAGGGTATGCATAAGGAATTTGCAAGGGTTATCCAGGAGATATCCGAGAAGCAGGGAGAGGTATCACCCGATCAGATCATGGATGCTTTCAGGGAAAGCTATATAGATAAGAAAGAGCCCCTGCACTTCAGAAGGCTTAAGGTGGATGACAGATCGGATGTTATTGAAAGCGAGTTTGATACACATATTAACCTTACATACACCTTAAATGACAAAGAAGCCAGCTTTGAATCCGTAGGAAACGGACCTATTGATGCGGTTCTCAGAGGTTTAAGAGAGAATCTGGATATTAATATCAAGGTTCTCGATTATGAGGAACATGCACTGCAGGGAGGAGCAAATGCACAGGCTGCCGCATATATACATCTTCTGGACTCGGATGATGGAAGGGTTACATACGGAGTGGGTGTAAGCTCAAATATAACAAGGGCTTCTGTTAGAGCTATATTCAGCGCGATAAACAGGTTGGAGCTTTTATAGTTAAGAGGTAGAGGGTTTGACAGGACTATCGGTTTTTCATATCTGAAATTTTTGTGCAGGCATCATTCTTAACTTGGTAAGGAGGTTTTGAAGCTGCCTGCACTTGCTGTTTTATTGAAATTATATATATGCAGGATAAGGCCGGTAATGATAAGAGGGTATCTGATATTATAATCTGTGTGGAAAGAGGGATATCATGAATACGGTAAGCTTAGGGAAAACAGGAATAAAAGTAAAACAGGATCAGTTCGGTGCTCTTCCGATCCAAAGAGATGATATGGAGACATCGATAAAAATATTAAGAAGAGCTTATGAAGGCGGGATGAGATATTTTGACACTGCCAGAGCATACAGTGACAGCGAGGAAAAGATCGGACTGGCCTTTAAGGATATGGGTATAAGGGATAAAATATATATAGCCACCAAGACTCAGGCAACAACTCCTGATGATTTTTGGAGAGATCTTGAAACCTCCCTTGGCATGCTTAAAACAGATTATGTCGATGTTTATCAGCTTCATAATGCAGCCCGCTGTTATTCTCCTGATGACGGAACAGGTATGTATGAATGTATGCTTAAGGCCAAAAAGGACGGCCTTATAAGGCATATCGGCATTACCGCCCACAGGATACTGGTTGCTGTGGAAATAGCTGACAGTGGTCTTTATGAGACGTTACAGTTTCCCTTTTCATATCTTGCTTCCGATAAAGAGGTCGCTCTTGTTGATAAGTGCAAAAAAAACGGAGTAGGATTCATAGCTATGAAGGGACTGGCAGGCGGCCTTATAAACAGAGCTGATGCCGCCATGGCGTTTATGAATGAATATGATAATGTCGTACCAATATGGGGTATCCAGAGAATGGAAGAGCTTGAAGAATGGCTTTCCTTTATGGAAGAAACACCCAAAATGGAGGGTGAGATAAAGGAATTCATTGAAAGAGAGAAGAAGGAGCTTTCCGGTGATTTCTGCAGAGGCTGCGGTTATTGTATGCCCTGCCCTCAGGGAATTGAGATAAATAACTGTGCAAGGATGTCGCTTATGATAAGAAGGGCGCCAACCAGTGGGTGGCTGTCACAAAAGTGGCAGGATGAGATGAAAAAGATAGAGACCTGTATTAATTGCAGAAAGTGCACGTCTCATTGTCCATATGAGCTTGATACACCTGCTCTTCTAAGAAAGAATTATGAGGATTATAAAAAGGTACTTGCAGGAGAGATAACAGTTTGATCTCTGAAAGAGAGTTATAGGGAGGATATTATGATAAGAAGAGCAAGGGAAAGCGATATAAAAGATATAGGAAGGCTGTTGTTTCAGGTTAATAATGTCCATGCCAAGGGAAGGCCGGACCTTTTCAAGCCTGACCACAGGAAATATAATGATGATGAACTTAAGATCATAATAAAAGATGATATGAGACCGATCTTTGTGCTGACGGATGAATCGGATGAGAGAGTACTGGGTTACTGCTTCTGTATATTTGAGATATATGAAAATGATAACAACATGGTTGACAGAAAGACATTGTATATTGATGACCTGTGTGTTGATGAATCCTTAAGGGGTAAGCATATCGGAAAAGAGCTCTATGAATACGTATGCGGTTTTGCAAAGGATGAGGGCTGTTATAACCTGACTCTGAATGTCTGGTCCCTAAATCCCTCTGCGATGAAGTTTTATGAGAAGATGGGTCTTTGTACATATAAATCGGGTATGGAGAAAATTCTATGACGGCTTTGCTTGAATTTTTTAAGGACAATGAAATAGTTGAAAAAAAGAATGAGCAGCCAAAGTCGGCCCTTA
>JAILEM010000097.1 GCA_024687745.1 Lachnospiraceae bacterium | reverse complement strand
AAAAAAGGTAGTACTGATCCCGGATCGGTTTACCGATCTTTATAAAAATTGGAGAAAAACATGATCTGTAATAATATACTTGAAGCAGTGGGACACACTCCCATGATAAGACTTCAGAGAATGAACGATGCTGACAGTGCGGAAATACTTGTAAAAATGGAGGGTCTCAATGTTGGTGGCTCGATCAAGACAAGAACCGCACTTAATATGATAGAACAGGCCGAAAAGGCAGGAAAGCTCAATAAGGATTCCATAATCGTCGAACCCACAAGCGGAAACCAGGGAATAGGTCTTGCCCTTGTAGGTGCAGTAAAGGGTTATCATACTATCATAATCATGCCTGATTCTGTCAGCCGGGAAAGAAGACTGCTTGTAGAGCATTACGGGTCTGAAGTCATTCTCATACACGATGACGGAGATATAGGAAAATGTATCGATAAATGTTTAAAAACCGCGCTTAAGATGCAGGATGAGGACCCCAATGTTTTTGTTCCCCAGCAATTTGAAAACTTTGATAATGTTGCTGCTCATAAAAAACATACGGCACTTGAGATAATGGAACAGGTCGCAGGTCCCATAGATGGCTTCTGCAGCGGTATCGGAACAGGCGGTACAATAACGGGGATAGGCGAAGTATTAAAGGCACAGTACCCCGAAATAGAGATCTGGGCCGTAGAACCGGAAAATGCCGCGATACTTGCAGGCGGAAATATTGGAACACATATACAGATGGGTATAGGAGACGGCATAATACCCAAAATACTTAATAAAAAGATCTATGACGATATCTATATAGTTTCAGATGATGAGGCCCTGGATACAGCCAAACGTCTTGCAAGAGAAGAGGGTCTTATGTGCGGGATATCAGCCGGAACAAATGTAGCGGCAGCCATAAAGCTTGCAAAGAAGCTCGGAAAGGGTAAAACAGTTGTAACCGTTCTGCCCGATACGGCGGAGAGATATTTTTCAACCCCGCTGTTTTCCGATAATAAGGAGAATCAGCAGTAATGTCCGATGATAACAGAGACGATCTTAAATGGGAAGAGGTTAAGGTTGAACATATAATAACCGATGAATGGATTGATTTCAGAAGGCTTGCTTACAGAATGCCTGACGGAACTGTCTTTGAGCCTTACTACAGCTACAGCAGAAAGGATTATGTTATAATTGTGGCTACTGATGAGGATGGGGATTATCTCTGTGTACGTCAGTTCAGACAGGGTATCAGAGAGGTAACAACCGAATTTCCAGCAGGCGGAATAGAAAGAAACGGGGGATTGGAATACCGTGACAGGGAAGATAACGATGGATCTGAAGAGGCCCTTAATGCCGCAAAAAGAGAGTTGAGAGAAGAGACAGGATATACCTCAGATGAATGGTCTCATCTTCTGACTGTACCCTCAAATGCAACGATAGCAGATAATTATGCCCATATCTATATGGCCAGAAACTGCAGACTCACTGCAGATCAAAAGCTTGATGACACTGAATTTCTGAATGTGGAAAAGCATTCCGAAAATGAGATAAAAGAACTGATAAGATCGGGAAAATTTCAGCAGGCAATGCATATTACCGCATACCTGCTGTCAAAAAACGATCTTTCCGTCACAGTTTAAAACCCGTACCAATAAATTGCGCAATATCCTTATTGTCCTCATCTCTTATATCAACATTATACACACAGGAATTTCTGCCGTCCTTCTTACATACCGCTTCGGCAATAAGCTTTCCGTTTCTGGCACCTCTTAAAAAATTTACGCTGACCTGCTGGGCTACGGTAGGCTTATGGATATTATTTGATGCTACGGCAAAGGCAAAATCTCCGAGCGTGAATATCGCGCCACCCATAATACCGCCGTTTGCGTTCATATGCTTCTCGTTTATGATCATGCTGCATACACACCGGCCCTCTTCAAGCTCCTCTATTACCATTCCGTTATCGGTCGCAAATCTGTCGCCCTTAAAGTATTCCCTTGCCTCCTCTAATGAACTGAAGTTACCCATCTACTTTTCCTCCGACGCCTTGACTATCTTTACTATCCTGCTGGTACCGAGTCTTGTTGCGCCTTCCTTCATAAATTCTTCAGCATCCTCAATAGAACCGATACCTCCGGCAGCCTTTATCCTTACATCCTTCCCGACATTTTTGCTAAACAGCTTTACATCCTCGATCGTAGCTCCTGCTGTCGAGAATCCTGTTGACGTTTTTATATAATCAGCGCCGGAATCTGTTACCAGTTCACACATCTTCACCTTCTCTTCATCAGTAAGAAGACAGGTTTCAATGATAACCTTTAATATTTTTGATCCGCATGCCTTTTTTATCTGCTTTATTTCTGATAATACATAGTCATAATCCTTAGCTTTTAACATGCCGATATTGATGACCATATCTATCTCATCTGCCCCGTTTTTCAGGGCATCCTCTGTTTCAAACACCTTTGTTTCCGTAGTCATATTTCCGTTTGGAAAACCGATCACGGTACATATCTTTATCTTATCCTTTGCATACTCCCGTGCCATTTTTACATAACACGGAGGGATACATATCGATGCTGTTTTATACTTTATTGCATCATCACAGATTCCCTTTATCTCTTCCCAGGTCGCATCCTGCAAAAGCAGTGTATGATCACATGCCGATAAAATCTTCTCTATATCCATATCTGCCTCCTTGTGCCAGCGATATCTTATATTCTTAAAAGCCCTGCTATGTAGAGACTCTCTTCGCTGACCGATAACCAATCGTAACATATTTTATTTTCTTTTTCAATGAAAGCAGCAACAGACACAGACTGAATCATATGGGCATCACACCTATGGTCATTTCCTCAAGAACATCTAAGAGTACCCTCACCGTATCTAAGGATGTGAACATCGTTATCCTGTGTTCGCTTGCGCATCTTCTTATAGCCACACCATCCTCATAATGGACACCGGAAAGGATAGCTCTGGTATTTACAACATAGCTTACATATCCGGCCTTTATAGAGTCGAGAATTTCGGTACTTCCCTCACTGAGCTTATGCCTTATCCTGGTCTTAATTCCGTGTTCCTTCATATATTCGGCCGTCATCGTTGTAGCTTCAAGATTAAATCCCATATCATAAAAACGTCTTGCAAGAGGAAGAGCCTCTTCTTTATCCTCATCAGCCAGAGTGAATATGACTGTTCCGTAATTATGGAGCTTGATCCCTGAAGCAACCAGGGCTTTATACATAGCCCTTGAAAGCTTACGGTCGTATCCTATCGCCTCACCTGTCGATTTCATTTCAGGCGAAAGATATGCATCCATTCCCGAAAGCTTGGAAAAGGAAAAAACCGGAACCTTTACGAACCATTTATCCCCATGTTTGGGGCAAAGTTCGGTTATTCCCTGCTCCTTTAAGGATGTCCCGAGGCTTACCTCTGTTGCTATATCCGGAAGAGGAAAGCCCGTTGCTTTTGACAGAAAGGGAACTGTCCTTGATGATCTCGGATTTACTTCGATTATATATACTTCTTCATTTTCATCAACTATAAACTGTATATTAAAGAGACCCCTTATACCTATACCAAGTCCCAGTCTTTTAGTATAATCCCTGATCACTTCCTTTACCTTATCGGAAACACTAAAGGTAGGATAGACACTTATTGAGTCACCCGAATGAATACCCGTTCTTTCGACAAGCTCCATTATACCGGGGATAAAGACCTCTGAACCGTCACATATGGCATCTACCTCGAGTTCCTTCCCGCTTATATATCTGTCAACCAGTACAGGTTTATCCTTATCGATCTCAACCGCTGTCTGAAGATAATGTCTTAAATCCTTCTGCTTGGATACTATCTGCATTGCCCTTCCGCCCAGTACGAAGCTTGGTCTTACAAGGACCGGATAGCCTATCGATTCAGCAGCCTTTATTCCTTCTTCAATATCGGTAACCGCAAGACCTTTTGGTTCCGGAATATTAAGCTCAAGCAAAAGCCTTTCAAAGCAGTCTCTGTCTTCTGCGCGATCTATGGCTTCATTATCGGTTCCTATGAGCCTTACTCCCCTGTCAAAAAGGGGTTTTGCCAGATTGACCGCAGTCTGACCGCCTAAGGTTGCGATCACACCCTTTGGCTTTTCAAGCTCGATTATATTCATCACATCCTCAACACAGAGTGGTTCAAAATACAGCTTATCAGATGTTGTATAGTCAGTAGAAACAGTCTCCGGATTATTGTTTATGACTATTGATTCATAGCCCAGATTTTTGATCGTCTTGACTGCATGAACTGTAGAATAGTCAAATTCCACTCCCTGACCTATTCTTATGGGACCTGCACCCAGTACTATGATCTTCTCCTTATCAGAGACTATTGATTCGTTTTCTCCTTCATACGTTGAATAAAAGTAAGGAACATAGCTTTCAAATTCGGAAGCGCAGGTATCTATCATCTTGTATATGGGAAATATTCCTTCTCTTTTTCTGATATCGTATATATCCTCTTCCTTCATCTCCCAAAAACCGCCTATGGCCGCATCGGAAAATCCCATACGCTTTGCCCTGCGCAATTCCGTGACATTGCCCTTTTTATCCTTCAGTGCATTCTCTTCCTCTATGATATTTAATATCTTTTCGAGAAAGAAAAGATCTATACCCGTTTCCCGACTTATCCTGTCCACAGAGACCTCTCTGCGCAAAAGTTCTGTGATCGCATAGATCCTGTCTCCGGATCCTTTAAGAACATCCTCCCATAATCCGGCATCGGAGCAATTATCATATTTTGCCATATATAAATGATCTGCTCCGGTTTCCAGGGACCTTACTGCCTTAAGAAGACTCTCTTCAAAACATCTGCCTATGCTCATTGTTTCACCGGTTGCCTTCATCTGCGTACCGAGCGTCTGATCCGCATCGGTAAACTTATCAAACGGGAAACGCGGCATTTTTGTAACGATATAGTCAAGCGCAGGCTCAAAACATGCCGGTGTATTTGCAAGCATTATCTCTTCAAGAGTATATCCAACACTTATCTTTGCTGAAACTCTGGCTATAGGATATCCCGAAGCCTTTGACGCAAGTGCAGAGGATCGTGATACCCTGGGATTTACCTCTATCAGATAATAATCAAAGGACTCCGGGTCAAGAGCAAACTGAACATTGCACCCTCCCTCAACCTTAAGAGCTCTTATAAGCTTAAGAGCACTGTCACGAAGCATATGATACTCTCTGTCCGTCAGTGTCTGTGAGGGACATACCACTATCGAGTCCCCGGTATGTATTCCAACAGGATCCATATTTTCCATATTACATACGGTTATGGCAGTATCATTGGCATCTCGGATAACTTCATATTCTATTTCTTTATAACCCTTAACACTTTTTTCTATTAAAACTTCATTCACCGGGGAGAGTTCCAGTCCGGTTTTAAGGAGAGCTTCCAGCTCTTCTTCATTCTCCGCAAATCCTCCTCCCGTACCTCCTAAAGTAAATGCCGGTCTTAACACTACCGGATAACCTATCTCAAGTGCTGCTTTTTTTCCTTCTTCACAGGAACGGACAACTATTGAAGGAAGAACCGGTTCGCCAAGCTTCAAGCATAACTCCTTAAAGCTCTCCCTGTCTTCGGCCATCTCTATACTTGAAGAATCTGTTCCCAGCAGTTCACATCTGCATTCGGAAAGGATCCCTTTTCTCTCAAGCGCCATGGCAAGATTGAGACCTGTCTGACCGCCTATTCCCGGAAGAATGGCATCCGGTCTTTCACGTCTGATTATCCTGGCAACATATTCGATATTCAATGGTTCCATATATACTCTGTCAGCTACGGATTTATCAGTCATTATCGTCGCAGGATTCGAATTACACAATATTACCTTATAACCCTCTTCCTTAAGAGCAAGGCAGGCCTGTGTTCCGGCATAGTCGAATTCTGCTGCCTGCCCTATAACTATGGGTCCTGAGCCTATTACAAGTATTTTATTCAGGTCGGTTCTCTTAGGCATTACAATTTCCTCTCTGATCTGTTTTTTATCTTTTATCCATCAGCTTTATGAACTCATTGAACAGATATGAACTGTCATGAGGTCCGGGTGAGCTTTCCGGATGATACTGCACACAGAATATCCTGTCTTTTTCACTCATTACACCCTCTACCGTATTGTCAAGGAGATTTCTGTGAGTTACGCTAAGTCCCGTATTACAAAGTGAAATCTCATCAACCGCATAGGAATGATTCTGGGACGTTATCTCGATTTTACCGGTAATGAGATTTTTTACGGGATGATTTCCTCCCCTGTGGCCAAATTTAAGTTTATATGTTTTTGCTCCACAGGCGAGTGATATTATCTGATGTCCCAGACATATACCAAAGATCGGATATCTGCCCCTAAGCTGTCTTACAAGTTCGATCGCTTCCTTAACATCTGTTGGATCTCCGGGACCGTTTGACAGAAATACTCCGTCGGGTCTCATAGCTTCTATCTCTCTCTCTGATGCATTCCAGGGAAAAACAGTGATACTGCATTCTCTTTTTATAAATGAACGGATTATATTTTCCTTCATACCAAAATCAATAGCAGCAATATGATACTTTGCGCCCATAAAAATATAATTTTCTCTTTGTTTCCTGCTTACTCTAGATACTCCATCCCTTGGAAGCTCCGATTCGTTTAATAATTTCAACCCCTCTTTGACGGGCATACCTGCATCAGTGATCAGAGCCTTTCCTGTCCCCTCGTTTCTTACCTTCCTTACCAGTTCTCTTGTATCCGGACCGCTGATACCGAAAATATTCATTTCCTTCATTGTTTCAGACAGTGTTTTTTTACTTCTGAAATTTGATGGCTTATCATTATAATCTCTCACCACAAAGCCTCCCGTTGTAGGATACCTTGTTTCATAGTCATCATAATTTATCCCGTAATTTCCTATTAAAGGATATGCCATTATAACAAACTGATCCGTATATGACGGATCTGAGAGTATCTCCTGATAACCTACGGGAGATGTATTAAAGACAAGCTCACAGACCCTGCTTCCTTCATCTTCTCCAAATCCTTCCCCGTAATATTCACTGCCGTCAGACATTATCAGTTTTCTCTCTTTTCCTCTGTAGATCATCTTCAAACCTCCGAAAGCTTCTTTTCAAATCTGTCTTTTCTTGTATCATCGGGAATCCCGGTTGGGTATTTTCCATCAAAACAGGCACTGCAGTATAACTCACATCCGCTCATCTCTCCGAGAGAATCCATCGGAAGGAATCCGATAGAATCCGCCCCGATAAGCCTTGCTATATCCTCCGGTGAATGATGATTGGCTATGAGATTATCCTCAGAATCAACATCGACACCGTAAAAGCAAGGATGTTTAAACGGCGGTGAGGATATCCTTAAATGTATCTCCTTTGCCCCTGCTTCCCTTAGAATGCTTATTATCCTTTTACTGGTAGTACCCCTGACAATAGAATCATCTATGAGAACCACTCTTTTATTGTTAAGTACACTCTTTACCGGACTTAGCTTTATCCTTACGGTGTCCGTTCTCTGACCCTTTGTCGGAAAGATAAAGCTTCTTCCGACATATTTGTTTTTAACAAGACCTATCTCATAGGGAATGCCGCTCTCAACAGAAAATCCTATTGCCGCATCCAGTCCGGAATCAGGAACGCCTACAACCACATCTGCGCAAACAGGATGTTCTCTTGCAAGTATCCTTCCTGCCCTCACCCTGGTTTCATGTACGGAAATACCATCGATCATGGAATCGGGCCTTGCAAAATATATATATTCAAAAATACAGGGGCTTTTTTTACCCCCGCAGTATTCCCTGTATGATACCGGGCCGCATTCTATATTTTCTCCCGAAAAGACAAGCATCTCTCCCGGCTCAAGATCGCGTACAAAGGATGCTCCAACCGCATTAAGCGCACAGCTTTCCGAAGCGATCACATAGCTTCCGTCATTTCTCTTTCCATAACAAAGCGGTCGAAATCCTTTAGGATCCCTAACCGCTATAAGTTTTGTCGAAGACATCATCACAAGACTGAAGGCTCCCTCAAAATACCTGATAGCATTGAGTACAGCCTGTTCGATACTTGCAGTCTTAAGTCTCTCTCTTGTTATCACATATGATATTACTTCCGTATCACTGGTTGAATGAAATATAGCCCCGGAAAGTTCGAGCTTATCTCTAAGATAAAGTGAATTTGTCAGATTACCGTTATGAGCAAGGCACAGATTTCCTTTCTGATGACTTACGATCATAGGTTGAATATTATTTCTTGTATTTCCTCCCGTTGTTGCGTATCTGACATGGCCTATTGCCATACCTCCCGCGGGAAGATCAGACAGTTCCCTTTCGGAAAACACCTCCCCAACCAGACCGGTATCCTTGTGTGAAGCAAATATTCCGTCATCATTAATAACTATTCCGCAGCTTTCCTGTCCTCTGTGTTGAAGAGCATAAAGACCATAATAAACATCTCTTGCAATAGTCGGATTTACTTCTCCGATCATTCCGAATACTCCGCATTCCTCATGAATGGCCATTTTATCCTCCCATTTTAACTGTTTTTATATCCCATCAGATATTCATCGACCTCTCTTGCGCATTCCTTACCCTCAGCAAGTGCCCAGACTACAAGGCTCTGTCCTCTTCTCATATCTCCTGCAGCAAATACTTTGTCTACATTTGTGGAATACCTTCCTTCAGGTGTTGAGATCACTCCCCTGTTTGTCATATCAAGCTTAAGTGCTTCAGGCAGTAACTTCTCAGCTCCGATAAAACCGGCTGCTATAAGCAGAAGATCACATTTTAATTTTTTTATGCTGCCCTCTGTTTCCACAAGCTTTCCATTTACAAAACCAACCTCTACAGTTTCTATACCTGTTATCCTTCCCTTTTTTGAAACTACTTTTTTTACTGTTGTTCTAAATACTCTGGGATCCTCACCGAAAACCTCTATGGCTTCAGCATGTCCGTAATCGGTCCTCAGGGTCTTTGGCCATTCAGGCCACGGGTTATTCTCTGCTCTTTCTGCCGGAGGCTTTGGCATCATTTCAAGTGCGGTAACGGATCCGGCACCCATTCTGATAACCGTACCTATACAGTCATTACCTGTATCTCCTCCGCCTACGATGACAACATCCTTATCCTTTGCGTCAAAGGCTTTTGGCAGGGGAGCACTTCCCAAAACATTCTTGGTAGCTGCCGTTAAAAAGTCTACCGCATAATATATTCCCCTCGTATCCTCAACACCTTCTGCATTTAATGCTCTCGGGAGCTTGGAACCGCAGCAGAGGATGATAGCATCATATTCCTTTATCAGCTTTTGGATATCACAGTCAACTCCTACATTTATCCCTGTCTTAAATACGATCCCATCTTCCTCCATCAGCTTCTGTCTTCTTAAGATCACGCTTTTATCAAGCTTCATATTGGGAATACCATACATAAGCAATCCACCGATCCTGTCTTCTCTTTCATATACAGTAACAGAGTGTCCTCTTCTTCTAAGGGTATCTGCTGCCGATAATCCTGAAGGGCCGCTTCCTATTACAGCTACTCTCTTACCGCTTTCCGTAACCGGGGGATTTCCCTTCATCCAGCCTTTTCTGTATGCTTTTTCTATAAGGAATAATTCATTGTCCCTGATCGTAACAGGATCATCATATTGTCCGCATATACAGGCTTTTTCACAAAGAGCGGGGCAAACTCTTCCGGTAAATTCCGGAAAACGGTTAGTCTTTAACAGCCTTGCGAGGGCATGTGAATCCTCTCCTCTGTAAATACAATCATTCCATTCGGGTATCAGATTATATAAAGGACAACCGACTACCATTCCGCTTAAATTCATTGCAGACTGACAGAACGGAACTCCGCAGTTCATACATCTTGCTCCCTGCTTTCTTCTGACCTCCTCGGTTGAACAGGTATGAAATTCATCATATCCTTTGATCCTCTCTTTTACCGGGATTTCATTATTTTCAACTCTTTCATATTCAAGAAAACCTGTTTGTTTACCCATTACACCACCTGTTATCTTCATTTGCCGGATACTAACGGCCTTTTATCTGATTTTTTTTGTTTTTCTCATCTGCTTATATTCTTTTATGCAGATGTACTTGTCAGTTCCCTAAATGCTTCAAGCTCCGAATTCTCTTTTGAGATACCCTGTTCTTCGTACTTTCCTATTGTTCTTATCATTTTCTGATAATCCCTTGATATCACTTTCTTAAAGCAAAGCAGTTCCGCTTCAAAATTATCAAGGATCTGCCTTCCGAGCTCAGAGTCCGTATCTTTAACATATTCAAGCAGTATTTCTTTTAATTCCTCTATATCATATTTATCCTTTATTTCTTCCAGCTCAACCATATCCTTATTTATCCTTCGGTAAAGACTGTGATCTCTGTCAAGAACATATGCTGTTCCGCCACTCATTCCTGCCGCAAAATTTTTTCCGGTGCTTCCCAGTATCACTACTCTTCCTCCGGTCATGTATTCCAGTCCGTGATCTCCGCATCCCTCTGCAACTGCGGTTGCACCTGAATTCCTGACACAGAATCTCTCTCCTGCCACACCGCATATATATGCTTTACCGGAGGTTGCACCATACAGTGCCACATTTCCGACTATAATATTCTCAGATGCTTTAAATTTACTGCCCTTTGGAGGACTTACGACAAGTTTTCCCCCTGACAGGCCTTTTCCGAATCCGTCATTTGCATCACCTTTAAGCATTATAGTAAGGCCATGAGGAATAAAGGCACCAAAGGACTGTCCTCCGCCTCCCTCACATTTAATAAGAAATCTCTCCTCGGAAAGCTTATTGCGTTCGCTTCCGTATTTTCTGACTATTTCCGATCCGAGTATGGTTCCGAAGGTTCTGTCTGTTGAACTGACCTTCAGAGAAATTTCAGATCTCTCCTCCCTCTTTCCTGTTGCCTCTTCAAACCAGGGAAGAAGACATTTTTCATCTAAGGTTTTTTCAAGTCCAAAATCATAAACCTGTTTAGGATCGAAACGGTTTTCCTTAATGCCACTGAATTCGGGTTTTAATATCTCTGAAAAAGATATCGTCTGAGCATGGATCTGTTCAAATCTGCTTCTCTTTTTGAGGCAGTCCATTCGTCCTATCATATCGTCAACCTTTTTAAACCCGAGTTCAGCCATTATTTCACGAAGCTGCATGGCAACAAAGGTCATAAAGTTCATCAGGTCTTCAGGTTTTCCCGCAAACCTTGATCTTAACAGCTCATTCTGAGTGGCTATCCCCACAGGACAGGTATCCTTGGAGCATACCCTCATCATCATACATCCCAATGAAATAAGAGGAGCCGTAGCAAATCCGAACTCTTCCGCACCAAGCAATGCCGCGATGGCAACATCCCGTCCGGTCATCAGTTTTCCGTCTGTCTCAATACGTACTCTTGACCTTAACCCGCTTTCAATAAGCGCCTGATGAGTCTCTGCAACACCAAGCTCCCAGGGAAGCCCTGCACTGTGAACCGAGCTGTATGGAGCAGCTCCCGTTCCTCCGTCGTATCCTGATATGAGCACGACCTGTGCACCTGCCTTGGCTACTCCCGAAGCAATTGTCCCGACTCCCGCTTCCGATACGAGCTTTACCGATATTCTCGCATCTCTGTTTGCGTTCTTAAGATCATAAATAAGCTGCGCGAGATCTTCTATTGAATATATGTCATGATGGGGCGGTGGGGAAATAAGCTGTACTCCCGGTGTTGAGCATCTTGTTTTTGCTACCCACGGATATACCTTTTTGGCAGGCAGGTTTCCACCCTCTCCGGGCTTTGCGCCCTGCGCCATTTTTATCTGTATTTCCTTTGCGCTTAAAAGATACTCTTCGGTAACTCCGAAACGACCGGAGGCTACCTGTTTTACAGCACTGTTTTTCTCCGTTCCATAGCGGTCTGATGCTTCTCCGCCTTCACCTGTATTCGAACGTCCTCCAAGGCGATTCATTGCCCGGGCTATAGTTTCATGTGCTTCTCTTGAAAGCGATCCGTAGCTCATGGCTCCAACCTGAAATCTCTTTACTATCTCATCTACAGGCTCTACCTTGTCTAAACTTATCGGTTTTCCCGCAGGAACCAGATCAAGTAAGCCTCTGAGTGTATGCGGATGCTTTGCGTCATCAACAAGATCTGTATACTCCTTAAACTTTTCGTAATCTCCTGTTCTTACGGCCTGTTGTAACAGGACGATAGTCTTGGGACTGTAGAGATGATCTTCCTTGTCTTTACCGCTTCTCAGATTATGAAAACCTGTGCTGTCAAGAACCGGATCGATGGGAAGCCCCATTGGATCAAAGGCTCTGTCATGCCTGTATGAAATTCCGTCTTCCAATTCCTTTATTCCTATTCCGCCAACTCTGCTCACAACACCGGTAAAGTATTTATCGATAACCTCATCAGAAAGACCTATGGCCTCGAATATCCTTGCAGACTGATAGGACTGTATCGTTGATATTCCCATCTTTGCGGCGATCTTCACTACTCCGCCTAAAAGTGCCTTATCATAATCATCTATCGCCGTATGAAGATCCTTATCAAGCAGACCAAGAGTTATCAACTCTTCGATACATTCATGTGCAAGATACGGATTGACAGCTCTTGCTCCGAATCCAAGTATACAGGCTGTCTGATGAACATCTCTAATTTCCGCACTTTCAAGGATCAAAGAAACTGCAGTTCTTTTCCTTGTATATACAAGATGCTGTTCAACAGCTGATACCGCTAAAAGTGCCGGAATAGGTACATGATTCTCGTCCACTCCTCTATCAGAGAGAATTATGATATTGGCTCCATTTGATACGGCACGGTCAACAGAAAGGTACAGCTGTTCAACAGCGCGGGATAATGACGTATGCTTATAGTACAGTAATGATACCGTTTCGGGTTTAAAACCCTTTCTCTTCATGGATCTTATCTTCATGATATCCACACCGGTGAGAACCGGATTATTTACTTCAAGGACAGTACAGTTTTCTCCGTTCTCACAGAGCAGGTCTCCGTCAGAGCCGATATAAACAGTTGTGTCTGTTACTATCTTTTCACGCAGTGAATCGATCGGTGGATTTGTAACCTGCGCAAACTGCTGTTGGAAGAATCTGTACAGCAGGGGATGATTGTCTGAAAGGGAAGCCAGCGAAACATCATGTCCCATTGATACGGTAGGCTCCGCGCCATTGGTCGCTGCCTCCAGTATATATGTTTTAACCTCCTCATAGCTGTATCCGAATACCTTATATAATCTGTCCCTTTCAGTCTGTGTATGAACAGGGACCTGATGATTTGGTATGGCAAGATCCTTTAAATGGATCAGGTGGGCATCAAGCCACTCTCCGTAAGGATTGGAGGTTGCGTGGGTCTCCTTGCATTCATCGTCTGATATTATCCTCTTTTTACGCGTATCAACAAGTAACATCCTGCCGGGTGTCAACCTTGATTTTTTTACTATATGAGAGGGATCTATATCAAGTACACCTACCTCCGAAGAAAGGATAAGGCGGTTATCATCGGTGACATAGTACCTTGATGGACGAAGTCCGTTTCTGTCAAGGGTTGCCCCAAAAAGCTCACCGTCCGTAAAAAGGATAGCGGCCGGTCCGTCCCAGGGTTCCATCATTGTCGCGTAATAATGATAAAAATCCTTTCTTGATTCACTCATAAAACGATTGTGTTTCCATGGTTCGGGAATAAGGACCATCATCGCAAGAGGAAGATCCATTCCGTTCATATATAAGAATTCAAGGGTATTATCAAGCATGGCCGAATCAGAGCCGCTTGCGGAGATCACAGGATATATCTTGTCTTTCTCCTGCTCTAAAAGTTCGGAATGCATGGTCTCTTCCCTGGCAAGCATACGGTCGGAATTACCCCTTATCGTATTGATCTCACCATTATGCGCAATAAACCTGTACGGATGCGCCCTTTCCCAACTTGGAAGCGTATTTGTGGAAAATCTCGAATGAACCATCGCTATTGCGGTCAGGTAATCCCTGCTCTGAAGATCCTCATAAAATCTTCTTAGCTGGCCCACAAGAAACATTCCCTTATAAACAATGGTTCGGGATGAAAGAGAACAGATATATGTGTCGTCCGAACTCTGTTCAAATTCCCTGCGCACTACATATAATTTCCTGTCAAATTCGATCCCTTCCTTTACTCCATCAGGTTTTCGTACAAAACACTGCCATATTGATGGCATGCAGTTTCTAGCCCTGTCTCCTAAAATTTCAGGATGTATGGGAACCTCTCTCCAGCCTGTCACCTCGATCCCTTCCTTATCAGAGATCACCTTAAAAAGCCTTTTGGCAAAGGTTCTTTTCAATTCATCCTGAGGAAGGAAAAACATCCCTATTCCGTACTCCCCCGAATCACCTATATTTAGATTCAATTTCTCAGCAACCGAAGAAAAGAATGTATGTGATATCTGCAACAGAATACCGACTCCGTCACCAACTGTTCCGGTAGCATCCTTACCTGCCCTGTGTTCAAGCTTTTCCACTATAGTAAGTGCGTCATCCATAACGGAATATTCAGGTATTCCGTCGATCTTAACAACCGCACCTATCCCACAGGCGTCGTGTTCTCTGTCATAGTTAATCCTGTTGTTCATTATGTTATCCCTTCCTGTTGCTTTCTTTTTTAAGCCGCAAAAAAAAGCAATAACGTCTCTAATGCCAAACACATTAGAGACGCCATTGCCTCTTGCAGAACATAATAGTCTTTTTATTTTTATTTGTCAACAAAAAATATAATTGAATATCTGTATATGATCATTCCACATCCTGCAGAGCATCATATCCCTCTTCACCGGTACGTATCTTTACTACGTTCTCAACATTATAAATGAATATCTTTCCATCTCCGATATGTCCGGTATAAAGAACCTTCTTGGCAACCTCTATAACCTTACGTACTGGTACTACACAGACAACCACATCAATTCTTATCTTAGGTAAGAGAGTCGGCTCAAGTTCGACTCCACGGTAGTACTCCGGCTGACCTTTCTGTGCACCGCATCCCATAACATGAGAAACCGTCATACCTGTAATACCAAGTGAAATAAGTGCATTTTTCAGACGTTCAAGATTTCTTTCCCTGCAGAGGATCTCAATCTTAGTCATCTTTGCAGATCCCTTCTTCATGGTTTCTTCATCCACATTCGGCGCAACCTTAACTTCGACAGCACTTTCATATGAAGCAGGTTCTATACTTGAGATATCGACATCTGTTTTTCCTTCAAGATATTCAGCACCATATGAGTTCTGAATCTCAAAATCAGCATAAGCACTGTGAAGTCCGTGTTCTGTCTGATCAAGACCGGTTATCTCTTCTTCTGCCGTTACTCTTAATCCCAGGATCTTTTTGATTATCGAGAATGTGATCCAGATAGTAACAGCAGTGTAGGCTGCTGTTGAAAGCATACCGATAAGCTGAATTCCAAGAAGCTTAAATCCTCCTCCATAGAATAAACCAAGTAAAGGATTTCCCATAGAATCTGCAAGCGAATATGTAGGTGTGGAATCTGTTGCAAACAAGCCTACCGCTATAGTTCCCCATATACCATTTACCATATGAACGGCAACTGCTCCTACAGGATCATCAATGTGAAGCTTATGGTCTAAGAACCAGACACCAAATACTACCAATACACCTGCCACAGCGCCTATTATGATCGAGCCTAATGCATCAACCACATCACAGGGCGCGGTTATTGCAACAAGACCTGCAAG
>JAILEM010000233.1 GCA_024687745.1 Lachnospiraceae bacterium | reverse complement strand
GAGATCCCCATGGAACTTTTTGTAAGACTTGGGACCGAAAGATATGAGGATGACGGGTCAGGTACTTATACATATGTACCGGAAGATACATCATTATCACCTACCTACACCGATACGATGTATACCTGTGCAAATCTTAAGATAAATCCGGATCTTTTAAAGACACCGACCCTGCTTGGATATCCCGATGCAAGCTTTACAACGGAGGATCAGACGGTTGACCAGACCAAGGCAGATCTTCTTGCGGAGGCTTTTTCAACAGCCAGTCTTGTGTTAAATCCCAATGTAACCAAGCAGAGTAACTTTACTGATCTCTATTCGGATATGGTATCTGCAGTGGGAACTGCGGGATATATATATAATACTGTTGCTGATTCACAGGCAGCTACGGTAACCTCCATAGATAATGCAAGGCAGCAGATCATGGGAGTGTCCTCCAATGAAGAGCTTCAGAATATGATAAAGTTTCAGAATGCCTTCAATGCTTCGAGCAGATATATAAATACGGTAAATGAAATGATAGCTCATATCCTTGACAGGCTTGGAGGCTGATAAGGGTTATTTATAAAGGATATTTTATGAAGGATCCGGTATTCCGGTATCCGTAAGGGTTCATAAGTAAGAGATGTAAAAGAAGAGAGGTGAAAGAATGCCTTCAACATTTTTTGGATTAAATATAGCATATTCGGGACTTCAGGCAGCAAATGCCTGGCTCAATACTACAGGTAACAATATCTCAAACGTGGAGACTGAAGGGTATTCAAGGCAGAAGGTTACCCAGCAGGCGGCAGACGCTTTAAGGACCTTCACATCCTACGGTATGGCAGGTGCCGGTGTAAACGCGGTATCCGTGGATCAGATAAGAAACCAGTATTATGACATAAAGTATTGGAACAGCTGCTCTACAAAAGGTATATATGAGGAAAGACAGGATTATATGCTGCAGATAGAGGACTATTTCACAGAGACCGATACCATGAGAGGATTTAATACTATTTTTTCGGATATGTTCAGCTCCCTCGATGAAGTATATAAAAGCCCCGGTGATGATGCGGTAAAGGCTCAGTTCCTCGGACAGTGCGCAAGCCTGACAAATTATTTTAACGAAATGTCCACAAACTTAAGAAAGCTTCAG
Organism: Lachnospiraceae bacterium; assembly: GCA_024687745.1. Lineage (GTDB taxonomy): Bacteria > Bacillota > Clostridia > Lachnospirales > Lachnospiraceae > UBA2868. The sequence goes on along the minus strand of JAILEM010000233.1, from coordinate 1,758 downwards.
GAGGATGCCAATGCCGAGATAAAGAATTATGCGGATCAGATCAATTCACTGGCATCACAGATAGCTACTATAAATAAACAGATTAATATGATCGAGTGCAACGGTGTAGTGGCAAATGAGTTAAGGGATAAAAGAAATCTCATAATTGACGAGCTCTCGGAAATAGTAGATGTTCAGGTAACCGAGACCCCTATCTATAATACCGAAGAGGGAAGTAATGATCCCGATGCCGAGAAGTCCGGAATGAACAGATATATCGTAAAGATAGCGGGAGGACAGACCTTAGTCGATAAGTACGAATATAATACATTAGAGTGTGTGGCAAGGGAAAATAAGGTAAATCAGTCGGATGCCGAGGGCTTATATAATATAAGCTGGTCAAACGGTCTTGATTTTAATCTCTATGGAAAGAACTTAGGCGGTAAGCTGAAAGGCCTTGTAGAGGTAAGAGATGGTAATAATGATGAATATTTTCATGGAAAACTTGCCTCAGTATTACCTACAACAACTACCTCGGAATCTGACGGGGAATATCAGGTGACTATTGATGCATCCCAATATGATTATCTTCTTAACATCAATAAGCTTACACTTCCTGAATCCGGAACCATTCAGATTGCAAATGAATATTTTAATTACAGCGGTTTTACAGCGAATCTGGAAACCGGAACCTATACCTTTACCATCAAGAATTCCGAAAATCAGAAAAGTGACGGTACATATAAGGATCCCACAGGTTATGTGGGTAAGGACACACAGATAGGAAGAAGCGTAGACTATCAGGGAATCCCATATTATCAGGAGCAGATGAATGAATGGGTAAGGCAGTTCTCCGCAGCCATAAATGATATAGAAAGAACGGCAAAGGATAAGGATTATAATCCGGCGGATTCCATCTTTGTGGTGGATGATCCTATAAATGAAGGCTTTTATAATTTTTCGGATCAGTATGTATATGAAGCTGATAATGATACTACTGCCGCAAGGGATGCAAAGAAAACAACGATAGATTCACAGGGTGATAATTATTACAGGATGACGGCTGCAAATATCATGGTAAATGATGATATGATAAAGGATGTCGATAAATTCCTGACAAGTACAGATTACTATAAAGGACAGGATAATCAGGATATAGCCGAAACAATGCTTACAGTAAAGACAGATAAGTCAAAGATGTCCTTCAGGGGATGTACCTCACAGGAATTCCTTCAGACAATGACAGCTGATATAGCGCTGGGTACGAGCGCAGCCACAACCTTTACACAGAACTATACGGATATCAATAATTCGATAGGTAATCAGAGGATATCGGTATCGGGTGTCGATAATGACGAAGAAGCACTGAACCTTGTTAAATTCCAGGAGGCTTATAATCTTTCGGCCAAGATGATGTCTGTAATGCAGCAGATCTATGACAGACTGATACTCCAGACAGGTGTATGATCTGTTTTGACATAATGCAATATCTGCATAAAACGTTAAGAATTTTAAGGAAATCAGACGATATAATATATATTAATAAATGTATCATACGAAATAGATAAGTACACCGGTCATTTTGCCGTATAAGCAGGGAAAGGAAGAATATATGAGAATAACCAACGGTATAATGAATAACAATGCCAAGAACAATATAGGTATAAATAAAACATATTCGGATAAATTAAATACTCAGGTTGCTACAGGCCAGAAGATCACAAGACCCTCCGATGACCCGGTCATAGCGATAAGGGCCTTGAGACTTAACAGCAATAT
>JAILEM010000229.1 GCA_024687745.1 Lachnospiraceae bacterium | reverse complement strand
ATTGGCCCTTCTGTCACCTCTTGCAAGAACGAGAGCCTTTAATTCACCGATATTTGTATTTCCCTTACTCGATATTTCCTGATTGAGGTTAAATACCTCGGTCGGATTATTCATATCTGCGCTGTAGGATGGCCATATGGGGGTATAAAAACCTGTTCCCGAATCCTGTGCCACACCCATCTCAAACGGTGTATTCTTTCCGGGTACAACAAAGGGAATACCCTCAAATATCGCAGATACTTCGCCGTTACTGTTCTCTGTGTAGGTAATATTGCCATAAGCTCCGAGTTCATCAAGTATCTGATTTCTTGCATCCCTCAGATCGTTTGCCTCTTCGGAGGTAAGCTCGATCTTACTTATCTTCATATTATATTCACAGATCTTATTGCCATATTCGTTGATGGTGTCGACCATGTCCTTTATCTTGACATTTAAGTTATCCTGATAATCCGATAGTCCCTGATATACCGACTGTGCCCTCTCAAGAAACTGTGAAGCACAGGAAATGAACTGACCTTCTGTTACCGCACTTGAGGGATCCTTCTGCAATTCCTCGACCGAAGTCCAGAGATTTGTGAGTGAGTCCTTAAAGGATGCTCCGTTTAATTCTCCCAAAAATACTTCTATTTCATTGGTCACTTCATAACATGTAGAATAAAAAGCTCCTCTTCCCGCTTCCTTTCTGTAGGCGGTATCAAGGAACTCATCCCTTACCTGTCTTACCTTACTGTAAGCGACACCAAGTCCTGTCTGCTGTGAGGCAATAGCTGCATTACCCACCTTATGATATATACGGTCGCTCTGCAGAACCTGCTGTCTTACATATCCTGTTGTCTCAAGATTGGAAAGATTATGCGCAGTTGTGTTAAGCGCATTCTGACTTGTCGATATTCCGGATTGTCCTACGTGTAAAGCACTGAATAAACTCATGAGATCACCTCTGTATCATTGCTTTGCGTCAAACCCCTGCATTCCGGTCCCAAGCATCTCTCCGGCGTTATAACCGCTTCTTCCGTAATTTGCGGTCTCCGGAGCCTGACGCATCGCCTGTATCATGTTGAGATCAAATTCAACCATTTCAAGGGAATGTGTGATAAGATCCTGATTATGTTCATTGATAGTCTTTACCTGGGTTACCACATCCCTTAACTTATCATGAACCTCGGATAATCTTCTTTTTTCCCTGGGCTGATTTGATAATAATTCAATCAAATTAGTCAGCTTTAAATTCTCAACATCCTTGTTGATCACGTCTGCGATATCATTTGTTACAGTCTCACGCTTCTTTTCCAGATGACTGATCTGATCCACGACGATTTGTTCCTCATCCGTGATTTTTGTTAATTCTTCTATGTTGCCCTTGACTATTACGGGCGTTTTTTTCTGAGCTAATTCGAGAAGTCTTTCATATATGACACTTTCCTTTTCCAATGTGTCTATCAATTCTTCCATTAAGCTTGCCATATACTCTCTCCCTTTAGCTATAAGCTTTATTTTCGGAGAAGGCTTTTAAACAGCTTGGATAACTGCTTAAAAGCTGTATTTCTCCTCAAATTTTGCCAACAACCTGCTTGCAAAATCACCGTTGTCAACCCGGTAATTACCTGCCTGTATGCTTGCCTTTATCGGCTCTGTTATCTCAGATCTTACATCACTTGAATTCGCAACTGCCTGTCTTACTGTCTGCATGTCTTTGCCGCGACTTGATATCTGCACCTGGTCAGCGAATGAAGTCTGATTGGTCTTGCTTACATTGGCCGGTTTCTTAGCCGAATAGACCTGTGAAATTGCGTTATAAGCTTCGATACGCATATTCATAGCCTCCTTCCTTACTGTCGATCGAGCTATCCTTCAGATAATTTTCGATTCGACTCTTATTATCTTTATCGGACATTTTTTTTAGGACTTTAGTCTAAATTTAATTTTTCCGAATTCTTTTTACAATAAATCTATCGGCATTTCGGATCTATTCATTACATCAAAATTAAAATTCTTTTCGGTTCTGTGTCACAAAAAAGAGAGCCTGTGAATAAGATATATCACAGACTCTCTTATTATCTTACGGTAAGATGAGAAGGACTCTCATCCTGTTTTCTTCTTAAGCCTTTCCGTCAGATCCAAGTACATACTTGATCTTATGAGCAACCATATCCTTAACAGCCTGACGAGCGGGCTTTAAGTACTGTCTGGGATCGAAGTGATCGGGATGCTCGGCAAAGTACTTACGGATATTACCTGTCATTGCAAGACGGATATCAGAATCGATATTGATCTTACATACGGCAAGCTTTGCAGCCTCTCTTAACTGATCCTCGGGAATACCTATTGCATCCGGCATATTTCCGCCATACTGGTTAACCATCTTAACGAATTCCTGGGGAACCGATGATGATCCGTGAAGAACGATGGGGAATCCGGGAAGTCTCTTTATACACTCCTTTAAAACATCAAAACGAAGCGGAGGCGGAACAAGAACGCCGTCTGCATTTCTTGTGCACTGTGCGGGTGTGAACTTATATGCTCCATGTGATGTTCCGATAGCGATAGCAAGTGAATCACAGCCTGTCTTGTCTACAAATTCCTCAACCTCTTCGGGACGTGTATAGGACTCCTTACCTGCCTCAACAACTACCTCATCCTCAATACCTGCAAGGGTGCCAAGCTCTGCTTCAACAACTACTCCGTTAGCGTGAGCATATTCAACTACCTGCTTTGTGATCTCTATGTTCTCATCAAAAGGCTTGGAGGAGCAGTCGATCATAACTGATGTAAATCCGCCGTCGATACAGGACTTACATAATTCAAAGGTATCACCATGATCAAGATGAAGAGCTATGGGAATCTCAGGATTCTCCTGTATTGCCGCTTCAACGAGCTTTACGAGATATGTATGATTAGCATATGCTCTTGCTCCCTTGGATACCTGAAGAATAACCGGACTCTTTAATTCTCCGGCTGCCTCGGTGATACCCTGTACTATTTCCATGTTGTTTACATTGAAAGCACCGACTGCATAGCCGCCGTCATAAGCCTTCTTAAACATTTCGGTTGTTGTAACTAATGCCATTTTTTCTTTTCCTTTCTATATTATTTTCTTAATCTGCGATCATCTCCAAATACCCATATGGTCCTGTCGGAGATACAAAATATTCGCAGGATATGTTTTTTTCATTCGATAGTATAGCATTATTGCGGTAATTCCACAAGAGATTTTAAATCAGCAGAGGAAATCTTCCTCAACTAAGCAACCAGCTTTTCTTTGATCTGCGTAAGGAAATCTATGATATATCTTATAAGTACCTCGTTCTGATAAGTCTCATCCTTTTTATAGAAATAAATGAAATAAGGTTTTTCGGTATTTTTAAATGCAAGCCTCCCCTTATATCCGGCGATGAATTCAGGGATCCTTGTCACATCATAGCCCGCCTTTTCAAATATGGTAAACTTTATCCCCTTTTCCTCTCCCTTAATCTCTGTTATAAAAGCTTCAGAGGCAATGGCTCTCATATAGGCTACATCAAGGAGATTCAGAACGCTCCCCGGAAGGACTCCGAATCTGTCACTTAATTCATCCGTCATCTCCTCCTTTTCTTCCATATTGGAAATAGAAGCTATCCTTTTATAAATATCTATCTTCTGGTATTCATTCATTATATAGGAATCGGGGATATAGGCATCTATGTTTAACTCTACCGTTGTATCAAAGGATTCCTTAACCTCTTCACCCTTCTTCTCGAGTACGGCCTCATTTAACATCCTGCAGTAAAGATCATAGCCTATGGCCTCCATATGCCCGCTCTGTCTTTCTCCGAGGAGATTTCCGGCACCTCTTATCTCAAGATCCTGCATGGCTATCTTAAAGCCCGATCCAAGCTCTGTAAATTCCCTGATCGCCTTAAGTCTTTTTTCCGCAACCTCCTTAAGGAGCTTATCCTTCTTATATAACATAAAGGCATAGGCTATCCTGTTGGATCTTCCGACTCTTCCCCTTAACTGGTAGAGCTGTGAAAGTCCCATCCTGTCACTGTCATGTATTATCATTGTATTAACATTGGGTATATCAAGACCTGTCTCCACTATCGTGGTGGAAACCAGAACATCTATGTCTCCGTTGACAAAGTCCATCATTATGCTCTCCAGCTCATTTTCCTTCATCTGTCCGTGCGCAAATCTTATCTCTGCCTCCGGAAGAAGATTTTTAAGGGCAGCTGTCATATCAGCGATCGTATTGATCCTGTTATAGACATAGAATACCTGTCCTCCTCTCGAGAGTTCCCTGTTGATGGCCTCCTTTACAAGCTCCTCATTATATTCCATGACAAAGGTCTGTATGGGCATACGGTCCTGTGGCGCCTCCTCAAGAAGACTCATGTCCCTTATCCCGACAAGGCTCATATGAAGGGTCCTTGGTATAGGTGTGGCAGTAAGTGTCAGTACATCCACAGATTCCTTGTACTTCTTTATGGTCTCCTTATGCCTGACACCAAAGCGCTGCTCCTCATCGATTATAAGAAGACCCAGATCCTTAAATCTCACATCCTTTGAGAGCACCCTGTGTGTGCCTATCACTATATCAACCATACCGTTCCCAAGCTCCTTAAGTGTCTGCTTTATCTCCTTTGCAGAACAAAACCTTGAGAGCATGCTGATCTTTATGGGATAATCCTTCATCCTCTGGGTAAAGGTGTTATAGTGCTGTTGCGCAAGTATGGTCGTGGGGACCAGATACACCACCTGCTTGCCGTCCTGTACAGCCTTAAAGGCAGCACGGATGGCGATCTCTGTTTTTCCGTAGCCGACATCACCGCAGATAAGACGATCCATTATCTTATTGCTCTCCATATCGTCCTTGGTATCCTCTATGGCCTTTAACTGATCCTCTGTCTCTTCGAATTCAAACCTTTCCTCGAATTCCGTCTGCCATACCGTATCCTTTGAATAAATATATCCTGTCTTCTCCATCCTTTTGGCATAGAGCTGAACAAGATCAGATGCTATCACATCTATCTCGGATCTTACCTTCTGCTTTGTCCTGTTCCATTCAGGATTCCCAAGTTTATTTAGTCTTGGATTTCCGTTTTCGGCATTGGCATATTTCTGGATCATATCAAGGTTTGTCGCAGGAACAAAGAGCCTTCCGTCATCCTTATACCTTATCTTCATATAATCCCTTGTAACATTGTCGACCGTCACCTGTTCTATGCCTTCATAGACCCCGATGCCATGACTTTCATGAATGACGTAATCACCTACGGAAAGCTCGGTATAGCTCTTTATCGAAACACCCTTTTCGCTCTTTTTGTGTTTCTTTTTCTTACCCGTAGTAAATATATCACTCTCCGAGATAACTATATATTTTAAGAGCGGATATTCAAATCCCCTGCGCAATTTCCCATAGGAGACCATTACCTCTCCCTGTTTTATCTCCCTTTCCCTGTCTTCGGAATAATATGCATTTATCTCATTTTCAAAAAGATCCTCTGAAAGTCTTGCGGCTCTTGTCCTGCTGGCTGAGAGAAGAAGTACTCTGTACCTGTTCTTTTTTAATCTCTTAAGATCCTTTACAAGGGTCTCAAAGGAATTGTTATAGGAATTGACCGACTTGGCAATGATACTGTAATGATCCGTTATCCTGCAGATACTCTTCTTAAGCGGAAGTGAGCACAGACAGACACAGTGTCTAAGGTAAAGCATTGAAAATATCTCGCTTCTTTTAAACAAAAGCTTAGTCTGTTCCGGCAGAACAAGGCCCTTTTCCAAACGTCCCTGCATACTGCTTACAAACTCTGTTTCGGTAAGATCTCCCATCTCCTTAAGTCTTGCAGGCTCGTCAAGCACAAAGAGTGTTTCCTCAGGATCAAAATACGAAAGAAGGGAAACTGTATCTTCACAGAAATAATTTAAGAAGCTTTCTATATTGATCCCCTCTGTACCAAAGCTTCTGATATTTCCCTCAAGATCCTCCACAAGATGCTTTACAGATGCGGCCTCCTTTGTGAGAAACTCTTTCCTGAACCTATCCTCCTGCTTCTTACCTGCCTTTTTTACAGCCTCGATACCCTCATCGAGCTCATCGGATGTCAGTACTGTTTCTGAGGAGGGATATATATCATAACGATCAAGCTTTTCAAGAGATCTCTGCGTCATGATATCAAAGCTTCTTATCGAATCTATCTCATCTCCCCAAAGCTCTATCCTGACGGGGTTTTCATCTGCGCAGGGATAGATATCTATTATCCCTCCGTGAAAGGAGAACTGACCCTTGTCCTCGACCTGGTAATTTCTGACATATCCAAGTTCAGTAAGCCTTTGCCCAAACTCCGACATATCTATCATGTCACCTGTTTCCAGGCTTATAATATGACACATAAGGCTTTCAAGAGGCATAAGATGCTCCATAAGCGCGTCAAAGGTCGTCACCATGGTAACACCTTTATTCTCAAACAAAGGCTTTAAGCATTCAAGTCTCTGTCCCGACAAAAGATTGCCGTGTATATCCGCCTGGTAAAATATAAGATCCCTTGCAGGATAATATCCGGGTGAGCTTTCATAAAATGAATAATCCTCACAGATCTCCCTTGCCTTTTGCTCACTGTAAGTAACGATGACCTTATTTTTATAGCCATCGCCAAGTCCATAAACCATATTCAGCTTCTGGGAATCCGCGCATCCGTTTATCTCGATGATACCCTGTTGCTCCCCAAGCTCTTTTTTTATCCGGGAATACTCGGCCATCTCATATAAGGGCCGTGTTAAGACATCCAATTCAGTCCCCCTCTTGTTCCTCTTCAGATTTGTTATATACGTTCATGGCTTTATCAATACCATCCTTAAGTATCGCGACAACGGAATTTGCAGCCCTTATAAGGGCCTCATCCATCTTATCCCTGTCATTGTCAGTAAAGTGGCTCAGCACATAATCCTTCAGATCATAACCCTTTGGCTTTTCCCCAACCCCTATCCTTACTCTCATAAAGGACTCTGTTCCAAGAGCGGCAATGATATTTTTCATTCCGTTATGGCCGCCCGCACTGCCTGCCTTGCGCAATCTGAGCCTCCCTGCATCCAGATAGATATCATCATATATTATGATAAGTTCTTTTTCAATATCAGTTTTAAAATAGTCGGTTACCGCCCTTATTGCCTCACCGCTCAGATTCATATAGGTCATGGGCTTTAAAAGGATCACCTTTTTTCCCTCTATGATACCCTTTCCGATAAGCGCGCTGAATTTGGCTAAGTCCACGGAAATGTCATATCTGTCCGCTATCAGATCGATCGTATCAAATCCTACGTTATGCCTTGTGTGCGCATATTCCTTCCCGGGATTTCCAAGACCTGCTATTATATACATTTTCTTCTCCTGTGCCAAATGAGAGCTGCGTGCCCCCACACGCAGCTCCCTGTGCCTTCTCCAAAAACTTTTTATCTTCATCATGATAAACATATATACGCATTTGAGCCGGTGTTTTAACACCGGCTCCTTTCATTTCAGATAAGATCAGAATACATATCTCTCATTCTTCTCAAGTACTATCTTGATCTCGCCCTCTCCCTTGAAATAGGAGTTGGCCCTTATGGTGTCATGACTCTCTACTATACAGTTCTCCACATAGGTGTTATCGCCTATATAAACATCATTTAATATGACTGAATTCTTTATCACGCAATTGTTTCCGATAAATGCCTTCTTAAAGACTACCGAATCCTCAACCGTACCGTTGATTATGGTACCGCTGGCTATCAGGGAATTCCTTACATTGGATCCCACATTATATTTTGCGGGAGGCATATCATCTACCTTGGAATAAACCTCCGGATATGTCTTAAAGAAGTAGTCCCTTACCTCGGGCTTTAAGAAATCCATGTTGGTCCTGAAATAATCCTTTACGGATGCGATATTGCTCCAGTAATCCTTATGCTTATAGCCATATATCCTCTTGACATCAGTATAACGGATCAGGATGTCACGGACAAAATCATACCTTTCTTCCTCGGCGCTCTTCTCTATGAGCTCTATGAGCTGACGTCTTCTTATTACATATATTCCGCAGGAAACAGTGTTTGACTTTGCTATCATGGGCTTCTCATCAAAGTTCTCTATCCTGTTATCGGAATCCATCTTAACAATACCGAATCTTTCCGTATCCTGTCCGTCGGGAAGATCTGTGCATACAACCGTGATATCCGCTTTCTTCTCTATGTGATATTCAAGCACCTTATTATAATCAAGCTTGTATACCGCATCACCGCTTGCTACTATCACATAGGGCTCATGACTCTGTTTAAGGAAAGCAAGGTTCTGGTAAATGGAATCTGCCGTGCCCCTGTACCAGAAATTGTTCTCTGTAGTCACTGTAGGTGTAAATACATAAAGTCCTCCCTGTTTACGTCCGAAATCCCACCATTTTGAAGAACTTAAATGTTCGTTTAAGGATCCCGCATTGTACTGGGTTATAACACCAACCCTTGATATATGGGAGTTTGACATATTACTGAGTGCAAAATCGATCGCTCTGAAATTGCCTGCAACAGGCATAGCCGCTATCGCTCTTTTCTGTGAAAGCTCCTTCATACGGAAGCTGTTACCGCCTGCCAAGATAATACCAATCGCTCTCATCATTTATCACCTGCCTTCACAAAAGTCTTTCCGCTTGCAAGGAAATTTCCGTCATAATCCGATGCCACGGTCTCACCGGATACCATAGTATTCTTTCCTATGGTTATTCCATCAGGGATCACAGAGGATTCTCCTATCGTGACCATACCGTGTGTATAGATGGTCGGATCGGTCTCGTTCTCAACCTCTTCACCCGCGCCAAGAACCACATTGTTTCCTATCCTTGCATTCTCTGCGATTATGGCCTTATCTATCGTACACGAATCACCTATCTCGGCCTCATTCATTATGATCGAATCCCTTACGATGGTGTCCTTTCCTATGGTGATATTACAGCCTATTACCGAATTATATACCTTTCCGTATATATTGGTGCCCTCTCCGATTATGCTCTTTTCTATAACGGATGAGCCGGATATGTACTGGGGAGGAAGTGCATTGCTCTTTGTGTATATCTTCCAGTATTCCTCATAAAGGTTGAATTCGGGAATGATGTCAATAAGCTCCATGTTGGCTTCCCAGTAGGAGCTTAAGGTTCCCACATCCTTCCAATAGCCGTTATATTCATACGCAAACTCTCTGTTACCGTTCTTATGACAATAGGGGATAACATGCTTTCCGAAATCAAGTCCCGACTGATCGGCATTTTTAATAAGTGCTTCCTTAAGTATGGGCCAGTTAAAGATATAAATACCCATGGATGCGAGATTACTTCTGGGCTTCTCCGGCTTTTCCTCAAAGTCGGTTATCATCCTGTCCTCGTCGGTAATAAGAATACCAAACCTCTTGGCCTCCTCATAGGGAACAGGCATGGCAGCTATAGTAACATCTGCGTGATTTGCCTTATGAAAATCAAGCATGACCTCGTAATCCATCTTATATATATGGTCTCCCGAAAGGATCAGAATATAATCGGGATTATACATATCCATGTAATCGATATTCTGATAGATGGCATTAGCCGTTCCTGTGTACCATTCACTGTTTGTATTCTTTTCATACGGCGGAAGTATGGTAACACCACCAACGTTTCTGTCAAGATCCCAGGGGATACCTATCCCAATATGGGTATTGAGTCTGAGCGGCTGATACTGGGTCAGCACACCTACGGTATCGATACCCGAATTAATACAGTTACTGAGCGGAAAATCAATAATCCTGTACTTTCCTCCAAACGCAACGGCAGGTTTTGCAACCTTGGACGTAAGTATTCCGAGTCTTGAACCCTGTCCGCCCGCAAGAAGCATAGCAATCATTTCCTTCTTTATCACGTTATCACCTCTACTTCTGTTATCTGTCCGTATTATAAAACACAGACAAACCTTTTTATATAGATCATACAGTTTCGTAAAACTGTACAGCCTAATTAAGAGTATAACATATTATATGATAATAGTGAACAAATATTGCGGGTTTTTTCTTTTCTTTTTGTTTAATTTGTCGAATGATGTATATGCTCTGAGAAAATGACTGTTACCCGGATATACAAAAGACTTCCGATAAAAACTTAATTTAAAAAAGACCCCCGTAAAATGTCTCACAGATCATAAGACAGTTTTATGGGGATCCGGATCTTTTTTTCTTTCCTGTAAAAAATAGTTATTCCTTATATATTTTAAAAATTTCCGTACCGGATTTTAATCTATATCTCCCTGTCGAGGACTCCGTTCTTTTCCCTGTATTCATTTACAAGTGTCTGGATCCTGTCACTGGGATTTAACAGATCACTTATCGAAGAATCATGATTTAAGGTATCTATTATATAGGCAATATATTTACTCAGATCACAGTTGATATAATACTCTCTTCCAAGGAGCTCCGGCATCTGATATACAAGGTTCGTCGTAAGGACTTTATCTATAATGCCCTCTTCATATGCCTCGTCAAAGGGCTTAAGACCCTTTGTGAAAAGTCCGAAGGTTGCAGCCACAAATATCCTCTTTGCATTTCTTTTCTTAAGCTGTCTGGCAACATCTATAACACTTTCACCTGAGGATATCATATCATCTATAACAAGAATATCCTTCCCCTCCACCGAGGTTCCAAGAAATTCATGGGAGATTATCGGATTCCTTCCGTCCACAACCCTGGTATAGTCCCTTCTCTTATAGAACATACCCATATCAAGGCCTAAGACATTTGCAAGATAAACCGCTCTTGCCATTCCTCCCTCGTCAGGGCTTACTACCATCATATGATCGGAATCTATCGAAAGGTCGGTGACTTCCTTAAGAAGTCCCTTGATGAACTGATATGTGGAGCGCACGGTTTCAAAGCTTGAGAGCGGTATCGCATTCTGTACTCTGGCATCATGTGCGTCAAAGGTTATGATATTATCAACACCCATCCTGGTCAGCTCCTGAAGGGCTATTGCGCAATCCAGAGATTCTCTGGCCGAGCGTTTATGCTGTCTGCTTTCGTACAGGAAGGGCATAATTACTGTTATCCGCCTTGCCTTTCCTCCTACTGCAGCAATTATCCTCTTAAGATCCTGATAATGATCGTCAGGAGACATATGGTTCTCATGTCCGCAAAGAGAATAGGTCATGGAATAATTGCTGATATCAACCAACAGATAAAGATCTGTTCCGCGGACCGACTCATTGATCACACCCTTAGCTTCTCCGGTTCCAAACCTTAATATCCTGGCATCAAGTATATATGAGTCTCTCTGGTATCCGCTGAAGGCAAGGGAATTCTTATGCTCATTTTCCCTTTCCGTCCGCCATTCCACAAGATACTTGTCTACCATTTCTCCAAGGGGCATACATCCTGCAAGCGGTATCACTCTCAAGGACCCGACAGGAATTGATTCAAGGTTACGCTTTTCTTCGCGTCTTGGCATTTTTCGAGGTTCTCTCTTTCTGTTATATATTCTGTTTCTTTTTCTTGATCCTTATGTCTGATATCCTGGGATTAATAAGAATATAATCTCCCAAAAGTCTGGATGCGGTCCTTTCGTTATATCTTTCGGAAAGGTCTGACATAGCCAGATTTGTTGATATAATAGTAGCTTTTTTCCTGCTGTTCCTCTCATTTATAATCAGAAAAAACTGGGAGGCAACAAAATTTCCGGCTGTCTCGGTACCAAGATCATCTATTATGAGAAGGTCACAGCCAAAAATATCCTCCCTGATCCCTTCGATCTCATCCGAACCATCCGAATTTCTAAACGTGTACGTAGCAAGTTTATCAAATAATGATATGGAAGTAAAGTATATTACCGAATATCCCTTATCAAGAATTTCCTTTGCTATGCAGTTGGTAAGAAAGGTCTTCCCTGTCCCCGGAGTTCCGAAGAACAGGATGTTTTTGTTTACATAGGGGCCTTCAAAGTTTTGGACATAATCCCTGCAGGTCTTTATTATACTCTCCATCTGCTCAAGTTCATCATCATAATAATAGTCATAGGAGAGCGTATCAAAATTCTCATACTTTAACATATCCGCAATGTTAGACTGGTCATAAAGCTCTCTGATGACAGCCTGTTTGAGACAGCGGCATTTCTCACTGCCTATATATCCCGTATCCTTACATTCCTTACAGTCATAGATAGGATCGAGATAATCCGGCGGATATCCGTATTCCTTTAAAAGTTCCGCTTTCTTCTCCTTATCTCTCTTTATCCTTTCCTCAAGCTCCTCTACGGCATTTTTTTCTCCGTTTATGAGCCTTCTCCCGTATTCAAAGGATAAGGACGGTATGGATATGTCAATGTCCTTAAAGCCAGGGATCTTATCATATATCTCACTGACTCTCTGTTCATGTATATGTCTGTTTCTGCTGACCTTCTCATCATACCTGTACATGATCTCAGCAAATTTCTCATTTGAAAGTGCCATAACTATTCCCCTGAACCTCTGCCCATAAGCTCCTGTGCAAGCTTGTCATAATCTATATCAGATCCCCGGCTCTTACTTCCTGAGGATCTCTTTCTGCCTCCTGCAGCCTTTCCCTTATCAGAGGCTTCTTTCTGCTTTTGATCCGCCCTTCTTAGATCATCAAGCTTCTCTATATCTAAAATACAGGTAACATTTTCCTTCTTCCAGTTAGAAAGGATGGCATCGGCATATTCAAAGCTTGGCTTCTGGATATTCATTATAGTCCTCTCACAGGCTAAGGATATTATATCCATCGAAAAGCCAAGATCCTTAACCCACTTATTGACATAGGAAATCTCCATATCCACGGGCTTCCTTTTTTCTATCCCAAAGGCTTTTAATACTTCCACTGCCTCAGACTGATTGGCAAAAGTAAATTTTTTGGCCTCTTCCACATTGCTTATCCCCTCTTTTGCCCAGGTTATAGCAACCTTTTCTATATAGGCCATCTTTTTCTTTTTATTGTTGGCACAATACTCTATGAGATATTCTATAAGCTCCGAAGAAAAACCGAGATCATTGTTCATGTAAAGGATGGAAGAAATATCGCTCTCATTCAGCATCCTGCCAAGATAGGTTTCAGAAACATAAATAAGCTCACTTATTTCCGGACGATCCTTAAAGCTCTGAAGCTGGGCGGCTGAATATGAGGTTTTAACCGGAAGCTCTGAGGGCTTTACACAAACCGAATCCTTTACATCACTGCAGGCAGCCACCTTCAGGCGCTGCTTTTTTTCTACTTCAAGAAGGGACAGCCCCTTAAGATTCTTATCTTCATCCGTATCTATCGTTATAAGCCTGTTTTTTTCAAGATATTTAAACGCACGGATGACATCCCTTTCGGAATAGTTAAACTTATCCTCAATGGAATTAAGGGATATCTCAATATTACCCTGAACCGAACGCAATAAATAAAGATATATTTTAACCTGTGCTTCATTCAGTTCACCAAGTATCTCATCGATGAAGGCATCGGAAATATTGGTATAACCCGAATGTGAACATGAAACAACAAGACTGCTCATTCCGTCAACCTCAATAATTCTTTACGGATCTCTGACAGTATCCGTAGTCTGTATCTTTAAACCAACTATGATATAAATGATTATAGCACAGGGTATGTTTGCTTTAAACGATTTGTTATGCCCAAATCAGCGAAAAATCAACGTTTCAGAGGCTGTGGACAGTGTGGATAACTTTTAACCAAAATTATGTTCTGTATCAGAAAACCCAATATTTAAGTCAATCCCCTCCGGAGAGTAAAATGATTATGTAAATCAAAAAATCCACAGCCCAATTTTTTTGATCCCGTTTTGGACTGTGGATAATGTTGACTTAATCAGTACATACGTTTGTACCGGTTGTCTGTTTAGAGCTGTCTGTAAGATCATCGGCTACCTTAACGATATCTCCGGCTCCCATGGTTATGACAACATCCCCCGGAGAACAGTTTTTATCTATGAAGTCCTCTATTTCCGAAAAAGAAGCAAGATAGCAGCTCTTTGTCCCTCTTTCAACGATAGCATCACTCAAAAGCTTTGATGACATTCCAAGATCGTCCTTTTCACGGGCAGCATAGATATCCGCAAGTATAACCCTGTCCGAAAGGCTTAAAACATCTGCAAAATCATCAAAAAATGCCTTTGTCCTCGTATAGGTATGAGGCTGGAACACTGTCCAGAGGGTCTTATGAGGATAGTTAAGGGCTGCCTTTAATGTAGCCCTTATCTCTGTGGGATGATGGGCATAGTCATCTATTATCTTAATACCCTTATACTCTCCCCTGTACTGGAATCTCCTGTCGGTCCCGCCAAAAGTCTTAAGACCCTTTTCTATGTCAGAGATCCCGATGTTAAGCTCGAGTGCAGCTGCAATGGCCGCAAGAGCATTGGATATATTATGCTCCCCGGGTACGTTGAGAGAAATATCCGTAAGCCTCTCCCCGGCCCTTATCACACTGAAGGATGCGCAGGCATTCTCGTTATAGCTTATATTCTCTGCCCAAAGATCAGGATCATCCTTTCCCGAAACCGAATAGGTTACAACCTTACAGGGAAGTCCCTCCGTTATATAGGAAACATTGTCAATATCCGCATTTATTATCAGGGCTCCGTCCTTTGGAAGAAGTCCTGCAAATCTCTTAAAGGAGCTCCTTATATCATCGATATCCCTGAAGAAATCCATATGATCCTCTTCAATATTAAGTATGATATCGTATTTGGGGAAAAAGCTTAAAAAGCTGTTGGTATATTCACAGGCCTCCGCCACAAAATATCCGGAATCCCCTATCCTTATGTTTCCTCCGATCTCCTTAAGCATTCCGCCGACAGATACAGTGGGGTCAAGATCAGCGGCAAGGATCATCATTGAGAGCATGGAGGTCGTGGTAGTCTTTCCGTGGGTCCCTGCAACTGCTACGGGATTCTCGTAGTTCTTCATTAACTGCCCCAAAAGCTCTGCCCTTGTAAGCATCGGGATCCCCCGTCTTTTTACCTCTGCAAATTCTAAATTGTCCTCATGGATAGCTGCCGTATAAACGACAAGTTCCACATCGTCCGTTATGTTCTCTGCCTTCTGACCTATATATATAACGGCTCCCAAGGACTTAAGGGTTTCTGTTATGTCCGATTCCTTATTATCGGAGCCTGATACTTTAAACCCTTTAGACATAAGTATCTCCGCAAGTCCGCTCATACTTATGCCACCAATACCGATAAAATGTACATTCACCGGCTTTGCATAATCTATCTGATACATTTCCATCTCCCGGATCAGCCCTGACCCTTAATTTTTTTATCTATTTTTATATCACTGATTTGTTAAGATATGCCACCTGCTCCTGTGTAAGAGTATCTATCTTCTTTCCCATAAAAGCAAGCTTCATCGATGCAACGTTCTTATCCACCTCTTTTGGCACATCTATGATCATCTTATCAAGTTCTCCCTCGTGCTCCACAAGGTACTTGGCAGAAAGAGCCTGGATGGCAAAGGACATATCCATTATCTCAGCGGGATGTCCGTCACCTGCTGCAAGGTTTACAAGCCTTCCCTCCGCAAGAACATATATCCACTGCCCTGTGGGAAGCCTGTATCCCATTACATTCTTTCTCATCTCCTTAATTTCAACCGCAGTTTTCTTAAGCTCTGCCATATTTATCTCACAGTCAAAATGTCCTGCATTGCAGAGGATAGCTCCATCCTTCATTACGGCAAGATCATCCATATCAATAACCTTGTCACACCCTGTTACGGTAACAAAGAAATCTCCTATCTTAGCAGCCTCATTCATCGGCATAACATCGAAGCCATCCATTACAGCCTCTATAGCCTTCACGGGATCGACCTCGGTAACTATTACCCTTGCACCAAGTCCCTTGGCCCTCATGGAAACGCCCTTACCGCACCAGCCGTATCCTGCAACCACAACTACCTTACCGGCAACTATGAGGTTTGTGGTACGACAGATCCCGTCCCAGACCGATTGACCCGTACCGTATCTGTTATCAAAAAGATGCTTACAGTCTGCATTATTAACAAGGACCATGGGGAATTTAAGATCTCCCGCCCTGTCCATTGCCATAAGCCTTATGATACCTGTTGTTGTCTCCTCGCATCCCCCGATGACTCCGGGGATAAGGTCTCTTAACTCTGTATGCATCATATGAACAAGATCTCCGCCATCATCTATTATGATATTGGGACCCTGCGTAAGAACTGCCCTGATATGTGAATTATATTCGTCCTCCTTTGCATCGTACCAGGCGTGTACTTCAAGTCCGCCCTTTACAAGTGCGGCCGCAACATCATCCTGCGTAGATAACGGATTTGATCCTGTTATATACATCTGTGCTCCGCCTGCTGCCAGTACCCTGCACAGATAGGCCGTCTTTGCTTCAAGATGAACAGACAATGCTATCTTCTTACCTGAAAAAGGCTTTGTTCTTGAGAACTCCTCTTCAAGCATCCTTAACAGGTCGCAGTTCTTTTTAACCCATTCGATCTTTCTCTCGCCTGACTCGGCTAAATTAATGTCTCTGATCTCACTGCTCATGATATATACCTCCAAAGATTATATGATTCAGCCGAATTTTTATTTATGTGATGGTCGTCTGTCCTATCATCACGACATGCCGGATCTACGGGACCCGGCTCTGATAAAGCCTAATAAGTATATCATGCCAAAGCATCGGGATTCAAGCACTTTAGCTCATCCGTAACAAAGAGTCCGTCCTTTCTTATCAGAACATCATCAAACCATATCTCTCCCCCGCCGTATTCAGGTCTCTGTATCCATACGAGATCCCAGTGTATGGCTGAATGATTTCCGTTCGGTGCTTCGTCATAGCAGTTACCGGGTGTAAAATGAATGGATCCGTTTATCTTTTCGTCAAATAATATATCCTTCATAGGCTTATTGACATAGGGATTTACACCTATCGCAAACTCACCCACATAACGGGCTCCGGGATCGGTATTAAGAAGCTTTTCCAGCTTCTCATTATTATTGCACTCTGCCTTTATTATCTTCCCATCCTTAAATTCAAAGGAGATGTTCTCATAGGTAACACCCTGATAGAGAGACGGCGCATTATAGGTTATTATACCGTTTACCGAATCTCTTACAGGTGCTGTAAAAACCTCTCCGTCGGGAATATTGAGTTCCCCTGCGCAGGGAACAGCGGGAATGTCTTTTATCGAAAACGAAAGATCGACACCCGGTCCCTTAAGATGCACCCTGTCTGTCTTATTCATCAGTTCAACAAGAGGCTTCATCGCTTCGTTCATCTTGGAATAGTCAAGACAGCATACCTTATAATAAAAATCTTCAAAGGCCTCCGTGCTCATATTGGAAAGCTGTGCCATCGCATCGTTCGGATATCTCAGTATCACCCACCTTGTCTTTGGTACCCTGATATCATGATGTACAGGAGTCTGGTAGAGCTTATCGTATAAGGCAGCCTTCTCGCTGTCAACATCGGAGAGTTCGGATACATTGTCAGTTCCCCTCACTCCGATATAACAGTCCATCTTACTCATCTCAAGGCTGTCAACCTCTGCCATGAGCTTAAGCTGCTCCTTACTGCACTCCATCATCATCCTTCTCTGTACCCTCTGACTTGTAAAATGGGGGAAGGGGATTCCGCCCGCTTTATATATCTCATCTATAAGAACGCAGGCAAGATCCTCCGTCTTATTCCCGATATAATGGACATACACCTTATCTCCCTTTTTAACCTTGCAGGAATAATTTACAAGATTATAAGCCAGTTTTTTTATCCTTTCATCCATCTGTTATCACTCTCCTTGTTGTTTTTATCCGTTATTTATCAAAATATGCCTTACCTTGCCTTTATCATTATTTCTCTGCCTGAGACTTAAATATTCCTTATTCCCTTGCAGCCGTATAGGTTATGAATCTGTTCCTGTTTGCTTCAAACCATTCCTTTGAATCATTCATCCCCTTTTTCTCTATGGTTCCTTTCACAGGATCATAGATCACTGTATTTTTGCTGTCATAACCCACTATCAGGACAGAGTCTGAATTCTCCACAAAAACCATCACCGGAGAACCCGAAGAAACATAATAAAGTACCGAATCAAGATCACAGCCCGTAAGATCGAGGGCTGTCGATCCTGTCAGATTCGTGCTAAGGATATTAAGCACAGTTCCGTCATCCATAAGCTCGTCAGCATCTTTATAGACTCCACCATGTTTAAGCATTTCATCAACACAGATCTTTATGCTGTTCAGTTTTTCATCGACGGACCTTGCCTCTGTTATATCCTCAAGCCTTGCACTGCTCTTTCTGTTTCCGGCCTCCCATATATAGGCACATTTATCGTCTACGACATTACCGAAGATCTCGGAGGCTCTTTTTACCGCATCTGATCCTTCTGTGTATATACTGTCTATATCTCCCTTGGCATAGACATAAAACCTTTGTATAAGGTCGTCATTTTCTATGATCAGCCTTCTGTCACCCTCAAACAGGACTTCCCTGGGATTTGTCACCTTTATCGGGTCATCGGACATGTGTTTATAGAGTTCGGTCTGATAGGTTGTCTCCATCTCCTCTGTTACAACGTAGCTGAAATTATTCTTAAAGGTCCGGCTTTCAACGTTACTGATTATCTGATCATCCGGGGCAGGGATATAAGCTCCTGTCTCATCCCTTGTGAGTCTTTTTAAATTTATGATATTGCTTATAAACTCAACATCCTCAATATAATATCCGGGTTGACTGTATTCCTTCAACAGCTTTCCGCCTGAATTGATGATACAGACAGAATACATAGGTAAAACAATACTTCCAGTTTCGTCTGTTTTTATATCTGCAGTCTTTATCTTTCCAAATATCAGGTCTTTATCCATGAAGCCTAGCGGGATCATTATCTCTGCGCTTCCTGCACCGATCTCCACCGGAAGATCACCGTCAAGTGACATGATCTTTAATCTGTTATAATAATAAACATCCTTTTCAGGCTGCCAGGCTATAACACTGTTATCCGCATTTGACACGAATCTCATCTCGTCAAGCTCATCCGCGATCACCTTATATTCTTTATTATCGATCGATATCTCATAGACAGTACCGTCAAGGTAGAGATAGAAAATACCGTTATAGTTGATATGGGACAGTGCCTTTACGTTATGCTCAAGCAGGACATAGGATCTGTCATAAGGAATAAAAATCTGCTCCTCCGTTGCATTTATGACGCTGTCATAATAATAGATCGCAATGCCTTCCTCTCCTTCATGATCTCCTCTGTTCATATAACCGTATACCATGAACTGCATACTTCCCTGCTCATCCATGGACATGATCTTGATACCGTGCTCATTAAACCTTGTTCTTACATCATCATTATCCTCATCCCAGAAGGAGAAGATCCTTGCAAGGTTATTGTTTGCGGCGTTATAGCTGTAGAGTCTGTTTCCCTGAATAAAGCAGAACAGGTTTCCCGCCTCATTTTCCCTGTACTCTATATCCCTGCTTATTATCCCGTGTATCAGCTTATCATTTATCAAAAGATCCTCTGTCTCGTTATCGATGATCTGATCCATAGTCCTCTCATATTCCATCAGATAGATCCTGTCACTGCCCTTTTTTATCCTGAAATATTCCCTGATGTCATAGGTCTTCCTTAAGGTTCCTACCCTGTAATTCAGTTCTATACAGGCATTTTCCGTATCAACATCGAGGATATCCACTTCCTTTTCCCCGATAAGCTCAGGCGCAAGATCTCCCCAGGTGAGCTGGTTGAAGTTTGAATGTATATTTACATATTCAAAGCTTGTATTGTCTCCCTCGGAATTGGATTCCATATATTTTTTTATTTCCTGAGCCGCTTCCCTGTCAAAGGTCCTTTCGGAAAAATCTTTTGCAAAGGCAAGCTCTTCCTCAAGATTAAGCTCCTGTCTGTCAATAAAACGGACATAATACCTGGCTGTTACTCCCTGCGGAAGCGACAGCTTTACTATGAGCATATATTCTGTGTCGGGAGAGATAAGATCCTTGATATGTATGGTCGCAGACATTTCCGTACCTATATAGGTATAATCCTCCAGGACCTGATCCTCTACAAGCCTTTCCATGTCCATGCTCCTGACCTCATAGCCTGCAGAAGAAACCAGAGTTCCGAAGGTATCCACAACTATCCCGATCTCTCTGTTCTCATTAAGAGGAGTTATCGACCCTCTTAAATAACTGCCGTTCATATCCATGGTATAGCCATGGGTAAGGTTCACTCTTTCATCATTTACGACCGTATATAAAACAGGCAGGGTTGCCTGACTCATCTCAGTTGTCATGTCTATGCTTTCGGTATTGATCACAAGGCTTGTTACTATCATGGAAACAAGCAGCACCAATATGATCACACCTGACATGATCAGCGTTCTCTTCATTTATCTGTGTCCTCTTTAATATTGCAAAATCTTTAAATCCTCTGACCGGATATTGACCCGGTAACATATTATATCATTTTTGGTCCTGCTCTTCATTACTTTTTAAATACCCTTATAAGTGACTATTGAATAATCTTAAAATGTTGGGTATAATATTTTCTGAGGGAAACAAATATTCTTTAAGGGGAGAATCATATGAATAATATGCTTAAGGATGCCATAAGGCAGGACAGGCGCAGGGTGGAGTATATGCTCGATTCGTACAAAAATGAGCTTAAAAAGCTGCCCAAGGGAACGATCTCGGAAAAGCACGTCGGCAACAAAACCTATTATTATCTTAAATACAGGTCCGGCTCTAAGGTTATCTCGGATTACATAAACAGAGATGAATTATCCGATGTTTTGGAGATAGTCGAGAGGAAGCAGCACATAAAGACCATGATAAGATTCCTTAAAACGGAAAAGGCAACGGCTGACAGACTGCTCGGAGGAAGAAAATGAAACGTGAGAGCTTCAGGGTCATAATGATACTTTTGGTTCCCAAGATAGTACATCTTGTTATGGAAAACGAGCATCTTGACGAAATAAAGGCCTGTATCTCCTTCTACAGCTCTGACCTTTACGCAAGGCTTGAAAAGGAGGAGAACGATCTGTGGCAGATGGAACCTGAAGAGCTCTACCTTCTTTATGCACAGGAAAAGGGTCTTATCTGATCCATCAGATAATAAGACAATATCGGGGTTTTAAATATGAGTAACGAAGGAAATTTTCTCACCTATTGTATCGAGCAATACAAATTTGATAAGGGAATGACGGGAAAAGAGGTAATAGCCCTTTTCAAACAATATAAGGTCCTTGAATATATTTTTTCAAGCTGTGATGCTCTGCACACCGCAAAGGCAAAATATATAACAAAGGACATAGATCTTTATATAGAAGCATGCAAGGCAGTTGAGGATTAACCTTAACTGCCTTGTATTTTACACTTTTATATTCTTTTTATTCTTAAGCTCACCACTTCTTCTTAGGACAGGCTGAGGACCTTAAAGCAGCCCTGAATTCCACATAGCAGCCGCAGGATAAGCAGGTACCTTCTTCAAGTCTGTCACATTCAAGACATATACCAAGCCTTTTTTGGTATAGCTCATCCGGCGTTCTGTCTTCCTTTTTTATGACAGAAATGTATTTTTCAATATTCTCCCTGTCTTTTACGGAAAGGTCCCTGAGTAGACATCTTTTACATATTTTTTCAGACATTTCAAAACCCGGTCAAGAACTATTTCTCAACAGTCTCAATTCTTGCAACTGATCTTGCAAGAGCAAGTGAAGCCCTGTTAAGATCGGTTCCAACAGCCTTTTCGCTGAGTCTTCTCTCAGCCCTTATCTTAGCTTCCTCTGCACGGTTACGGTCTATTTCAGAGGGCCACTCTATAACCTCAGCAAGTATGGTAACCGAATCCGGCAATACCTCTACAAATCCCGAATGCAGGGCGGCAACCTTTATCTCCTCCTCTGATTCCTTTATATAGAGGACTCCCGGTGCTATCACGGCAGTCAGGGGAATATGCTTTTTTAAAACTCCTATTTCTCCTTCTGTGGTCTTAAGCTCTACCATTATAACTTCACCCTCATAGAAGGTTCTCTCCGGAGTTATGACCTTGAGCCTGAATAATCTGTCATCTGCCATGAAAACTTTTTCTCCTTACGAAATTATTTTACCTTAGCAAGTACATCATCTATGCTTCCTGCATTAAGGAAATAGCTCTCCGGTATCTCATCGTGTTTTCCTTCAAGTATCTCCTTAAAGCCCTGAATAGTATCCGAAATGGGAACATATCTGCCTTCAAGACCCGTAAACTGGCCTGCAACGAAGAAGGGCTGTGATAAGAATCTCTGTATCTTTCTTGCTCTTGATACCGTTATCTTATCATCCTCGGAAAGCTCATCCATACCAAGGATGGCGATTATATCCTGTAATTCCTTATATCTCTGAAGTATTTCCTGAACTCCTCTTGCAGTCTTATAGTGATCTTCACCGACTATTCTCGGATCAAGTATCCTCGAGGTCGACTCTAAGGGATCAACCGCAGGATAGATACCAAGCTCAACTATCGAACGGGAAAGAACGGTAGTTGCATCAAGGTGAGCAAAGGTCGTTGCCGGTGCGGGGTCAGTCAGGTCATCGGCGGGAACATATACTGCCTGTACCGAGGTGATGGATCCGTTCTTTGTGGATGTGATCCTCTCCTGCAGGGCACCCATCTCTGTCTGAAGGGTCGGCTGATAACCAACTGCCGAGGGCATACGTCCGAGCAGAGCCGAAACCTCTGAGCCTGCCTGCGTGAAACGGAAGATGTTATCTATGAATAAGAGTACATCCTTTCCACCCTTATCACGGAAGTATTCCGCCATAGTAAGTCCGGATAATCCTACTCTCATTCTTGCCCCGGGAGGCTCGTTCATCTGTCCGAATACCATGGTCGTCTTATCTATAACTCCCGATTCTGACATTTCATGATAAAGATCATTACCTTCACGGGTTCTCTCTCCAACGCCGGTAAATACGGAATATCCGCCATGCTCTGTTGCTATATTACGGATAAGCTCCTGAATGAGCACCGTCTTTCCGACTCCGGCACCTCCAAAGAGTCC
>JAILEM010000187.1 GCA_024687745.1 Lachnospiraceae bacterium | reverse complement strand
GAGCACCTCGTCATGTTTATAAGACTATTATAAAACATGACGATGAAATAATCAAGAGCAAAATGGCAATTTATTCAGTATTTTCAAGGTTCTCTGGAATTCATGGCGAGGTTTTCATCGTCACATTTCCGAGAATACAGGCTGAATGGAGAAGGCACGATACTGTGGGATAAAACGGTCGATGAGTGTATTCCTGTCTTTTCTTCGGGGAAGCCATACTATGTCGATATTTTTGACAGGAAGGCCGTAAATGACGAGGAGGAGATAATTTCAAGACTTCATCGTGTTGTGCTGGATGAATGCTCGGAATACCTGAAAAAGTATGGGCTCTTGGATCTATTATCTTTGGAGGAGATTCAGCTTACTGATGAGAGAAGGGAAGATCTCGGGGAAGATGAATTCCTTGCGGATGCGGTGTTTAAGGAACTTGGGAGTCAGTATAATACGAGGAATCAGATCCTTTTGGAGACGCTTTATTCCTACATAACTCAGAATAAAGTGAGGAGACAGGAGGAACAGGTAAGCTTTTATGGAACCACGGCGTTTTACGATGTATGGGAGAGGGTCTGTGCATCGGTATTGAATGATTGCCTTCGTAAGAAGATATCGGTTCTTCCTTACGGGAGTTTTCCCTATGATAATGTTCATAATAATAAGACGCTGCTTGAACTGATTGAACGTCCTGTCTGGAGGGAGAACGGGAAAGAGGGGGACGGCATCAGGGCGGGCGCTACATTGATCCCGGATATAATCTGCCTTGAGATTTCAGAACAGGAGAGGTATTTTGCGATTTTTGACGCGAAATATTACAATATGGAATTCAACGAAGAGGAGAACAGGCTGTCCGGACAGCCGGGAATCGAAAGCATAACTAAACAGTATTTATATCAGCTGGCATACAGAGACTTTTTAAGGGAACACAGGGTAGAGCGAATCGGAAACTGCTTTCTTATGCCGTCGGAGGGGGATAGCATTATATTGAAGGGCAGAGTGACTCTTCAGATGTTTCAACTGCTTGAGACAGAGCCCGGGCTTGTACCGATACAAGTTTGCCTTCTGCCTGCCGGGTATATGTTTGATCTGTATCTGAAAAGAAAACACATATCAGTGAGAGAACTGGGAATCCGATTTTAGGATATGATCCCCTTATCCTGTCCATATGTCATCCGCGAAAAATGTAGCGTGGCTGATGACAATTGTAATCCCTGGTAATAAGCGATGATGTTTGGAGTGATAAGGCGGCTTATTCTGAGTGTACATGACTTATACATAAACTACATAAGTAAAAAAGTAGATGGATTCCGACAGGCATAAGGAGTATCATTGTAGAATAAGTGGGGGAACAGATATGAACATACAAATATTCGGGACAAAGAAAAGTGCGGATACACGTAAGGCAGAACGATTTTTCAAGGAGCGGGGGATCAGATTCCAGTCGGTGGATCTGAAGGAAAAAGGCCTGAGCAAGGGTGAGCTTCAGTCTGTTATACAGGCCATGGGCGGCTTGGAGGCGGTGATCGATCCGGAGTGTAAGGATGAGGACATCCTGGCGCTGATAAGGTATATAGCGGAAGAGGATAAGTTTCAAAAGGTACTGGAGAATCAGGCCGTACTGAAGCAGCCAATCGTACGCAACGGAAAGAAGGCAACGGTTGGTTATCAGCCGGATGTTTGGAAGAATTGGGAATAACAGGACTTAACAAGGAGGAATCATCACGACAGGAAGAAGATTACGGATGAAGCAGAGCTTGAGGAGATAGCATCGAAACTTCGAGATATATTGCAGTAAACAGAAAGGAAACAGGAGATTAGCTCTTGTTTCTTTTTTTATCGCAGAGCCGGCGAGAGGAAAAAGTCAGCAAAGCGGACAGCCGGCTTGCGGTCGAGTAAGATGCTATTTCATCTTCCCTCTCGATTACCCGGAAGGCAAAGACTGGATGCCAGAGGTGTATCAGGATCCGAAACGTAACCGTATTCTATTAGCTATAACTGATGTCGCCGGACAGGCGACCAGCCGGGAAAGAGAATCTGTTATAATTATTATGATGTTAATGGAAGGCAATATAGATCGGAGAGACTATGAAAGCATTAGCAGATATTCATTTGCATATCATTCCCGATGTTGATGACGGAGCAAGGGATATTGATGAGGCACTGGAAATGATAGATATGGCTGTAAGTCAGGGAATCGGCGTCATCTTTGCCACCCCGCACAGCTTTGCTTTCGATTATGGGGACGGAACAGCATTTGAAGAATTTGAGAATCTGAAGGAGATAGTGACAGAAAAGTATCCCGGGCTGGAGATGAGGCTTGGGACGGAAATGCACTGCGTGGCGGATTATCTGGAAGAGAATATTGAGATGCTTAACAAGGGATATTATCCAACCATGGGCGGCACGGGATATGTGCTGACAGAGTTCCGCCGTTTTGGAACGACAGAGGAGGAAGCCATTTTCTGCGTAAAGAGGCTTACGGAAGCAGGCTATATCCCGATTATAGCACATGTGGAGCGATATGAATTCGTATCGACCGAATCAGTCAACAAGCTAAAAGAACTCGGATCTATGATTCAGATCAATTATTTCAGTGTGGATAAAGAACTCGAAAAGCAGATTAGGGATCTGGCCAATGAGCTTCTGCGGGAAAGGCTGGTGGATATGATGGGATCCGACGGGCATCGTCTGGATCACAGGCCTCCGTATCTGGGAACGGCGGAACTGTACGATCGCTATCCTGAAGATTATATTGCTCAGATTACCTATGGGAATGTTAAGAAGCTGCTATTGAGCTGAGCCGGGGTTAACCAGCAGCAACAGGAGGGAGGCACGAAAAGATGATGAAGAACATATGGTTGGATACGGAGGGCGATTAATTCGCCGATTTAGCAGGATTAGAACACTTTAATTCGCTGAATTGGCCGGTGAAAGCAATAAGCGTCTATGATAAGTTTATTATAAACTGGAAAAGATTTTAACTGCGATCCGGTGATTAGACAAACATAAGGGTAACAGGGGATGTGACAGCAATCTTGTTGGAGACATTTATAAATAAACTTTATAAATACAGCCAGCTGTCCTGAATAAGGGACACGATATCGGTTAGGATGGGATTATAGAGGAAGAGTGGAGCAAATATTTTACTTGGATCGGTAGACATTAACCGGGAAAGGAAAGGTGGACGATATGAAGAAAAGCTTAATGATCTTTTCAATAGCAGCAATAGCAGCGTTGATTACGTGTTTTTCTCCTATGATTGTTTCTGCTGAAAGCATATGTGGAAAAAACGGATGCCAGAGAGAGGGAGGAGCGAACGGTACCGTATTCTGCTCACCCCATGCGGCTGAATACGCAAGAGAAAATGGACTGATATTCTGCGGGGCATCCGGCTGTAATAAATATGTGACGAAGAGCAGCAGGTACTGTTACAACCATCAATGCCATCAGAACGGCTGCAATAACCAGAAAATGAGTGGGAGTGATTACTGTTCCTCACATCAGCCTAAGAAGAATGCTTGATGGTATCGAGGGTATAATGAACCTTGCTGCGGCATCGGGAGAGGACCTTGCAACGACCTCTGATATAGTGACGGATGCACTTACTGCATTTGGATTAAAGGCAAGCGACTCCGGGCACTTTGCCGATATCCTTGCAGCCGCATCATCTAACGCAAACACGAACGTAGCCATGACCAATGATGACAGCTTAGTAAAGCCATATAAGATGGCCTTTGGGCAGAGAGTAAGGATCATATCGGATAAGACAGAATATTTCAGCATCCTTACGGGTAAGGAAACAGAAAAGACAACAAAGCTCATATTTGGAACGATAAGGCTTGACCTTACAAAGATCTTAAGGAGGGAGTAGATGATAAAGTTAAAGACATTTAAGGGCGGCAGCATAACGCCTAAAGATGATGCGATCATACATCAGACCATCCTGCCAAAGGCAGGAGTGTTTAAGGGGTGTGAGGTAAATGTGGAGGGCCTTAACATCCTTCATATAAGCGGCGGCTTTGGGATGATAAAGGGGAGGTTTTTTGAGATAGATGAGACTGAGGTATCCATAATCCTACCGAATGAGGAAGGGACCTTAAAGGGGAGGATATACTTAAGGATGGACCTTTCAAACACCGATGAGCCCTTACAGCTCCTTACGGAGACAGCAGAAGAACTCTCAGAACTTATAAAGGATAATAACGTAAACTATAATAATGCGACCTATGACCTTGAGCTTGCAAGGTTTAAGGTATCAAAGCTAAGCGTAACAGATGTGGAAAATACTGTTCCTGTATTAAAAGGCTCCGGTGGAGGAGGCTTAGCAAGGAGCGTAGAGAGGGAGAGAGTATACGATACAGGGAGCATAGCATCAAGTGACCAGGCTCCTGACTGGTGCATCCTATACTGCATACAGGCAGGGGTCACAGATGCTAATGAGCCTGCAGCCTACTCAAATATAACAAAACCCGGGGACAGAGTAACTGACGGAACGTGTATCTTTAGCGCAAGGAACATAGTAGCAGAGTTAACTAAGGCAGAGGGAGATATAGAGAACATATCAGAGCTTTTAAATGAGAGCATCACAAGGCTTGACGGCGAGATATCAGTGATGGCTGATGAGGTAGCAGCACAGCTATCAGATACAAAGGACCTTGTGCAGAAGGTCATGTCGATCTCTGACTATGAGGCGCTTGGAAGCTATGCTGATAACACGATGTATTACTGTTACAGGAGTGAAGCAAACCGTGAGATCTACAGGATATATTTAGGGGACAGGACAGTCTATGCAACAGGGGTCGTCGTTAATTACAGCATCGATTCAGGAAATGTGATACAAAGGACCATGAACCTTTCCGATAATGCCATAGCATCAGCACCCACGGCAAGAAAGAGCGGATATACCTTTGCAGGGTGGAGGGTAGATAAGACAGCATCAGCAAGTGTCTTGAGTGAGTATAACCTGACATCGGAAGATACTGTAACACTCTATGCCTTGTTTAAGGGAAGCGTCACGATCTCAAGCGACTCTTATGATGCGGACTTACCTGAAGATGCAAGTGACTGGTCTTTAAATGCAACACTTTATTATAACAACGGGAATAAGACAACCTTATCCGTCACTATGCCTGAGTGCCCTTATGTAAAAGAGGGCAAGAGCTTCTGCGGGTGGAGTGATGAGACAGGGGCAGAGACCGTGAAGTACTATCCGGGATACTCTTATACGTTTACAAAGAGTACGGTCATATACCCTTACTTTGTAGATACAGAGTATGAGTTTATGGACAGTACCTCATCAGGCTATACGATCTTTAACATACCGATAGACGGGATATATGAGATAGAGTGCTTTGGCGGAAAAGGTGGAGACGCAGAAGGTACAATAGATAATGAAAACGTAAAGGCATACGGAGGAAGGGGAGGCCACGCAAAGGCATATAAGAAGTTTAAGAAGGGAACGATCCTCTATGTCTATAACGGAGGTAAGGCAGAGGGGATATACGGAGGATTAAACGGAGGTGTTAACGGAAAGTCAAACTCAGGTGCCGGTCAGGTAGGTGCCGCAGGAGGAGGGGCATCATTTGTGAGCCTTTCAAAGATGACTTTAACATCAAACAACTCAGAAACTAACTATGCAGCAAGGGCTAACATCCTCCTTATAGCTGCGGGAGGCGGAGGAGCAGGCATAGCACAGGAAACGATAGAGAATACAAATCCCTATAATGCCGTAGTCAAGGGTGCCCATAACGGAGGTTATGGAGGAGGCGAAAAGGGAGAGAACGGATCAAGCGGATCGCTTGGCGGTAAACAGGTATCAAGCGGTTCATATGAGTATTCGGGGTTTGGTGCCAATTTAGGAAACGCGACATCCTCTGTTGCATGCTCAGCCGGAGGAGCAGGGTGGTTTTCAGGGGGAGATGGGTAAGTATGGAAACTCAGGAGCAGGCGTCTTTTTTATTCTTTTCCTGATGACGATCATACAGATAGCACCGATAAAGCTAAACCCCTGGGATAAGATATTAACCTGGATCGG
>JAILEM010000113.1 GCA_024687745.1 Lachnospiraceae bacterium | reverse complement strand
CAGTTTGCCTTTGCAAGGGGTAGCATCATAGTAGCCCTTAACAACGATGATAACGAGGCAGATATAAATGTTGAGGCTTCATCAGGGTCATATACGGGACTTCTCTCGGGAAAGACCTTTAACAGTGCAAACGGACGCCTTGATCTGAAACTTTCGGGAAATTACGGTGAGATCCTTGTTCCGGGAGATGTGAAGGTAAGTGATAAGGATATCATGGAGGCGGGTGCCGGTGCGAAGGTGGAGACTGCTGGTGTGAAGGTAAGTGATAAGGAAATCACGGAGGCGGATGCCGGTGTGAAGGAAGCGGATGCTGCTTTAAAGGGCAGTGGGAAGGATATCACGGAGGCAGATGCCGGTGTGAAGGAAACGGATACGGCTGTGAAGACGGCGGATGAAGTTTTGAAGGAAGTGGATGCCGGTGTGAAAGCGGAGTTCGGTAAAGAAGAGCCTGTGAAGGAAGGGAAGGTTGCAGAAGATAATGTAATAGAGGAAAATTTTGCTGAAGATCCAGTGGCAGGGGAGAAGGCAGCAGAAGAGAAGGCGCAGACTGCAGAAGTTCCCATGGCCGGAGAGAAGGCTGCAGAAGTTCCCATGGCCGGAGAGAAGGCTGCAGAAGTAAAAGTCGATGCAGATGAATTACTTAACATTTTCATCCCCAATGTTCCCTATGAGGCGATGACTGTGGAGCAGCTGCAGGCAGTGATCCTTAACAAGATGGAGGGAAACGGCCCTCTTACAGATCAGATGAAGAAGGATGTCACGGACAATATCTGGCATGACTCACTTGTAAACTGGGCAAAGAGCTTCAGGTAGGTAGGGCGCCCCGGACAGGTAAATGGTAACGATAAAGGAGAACGATAGTGTCCAGTTAGCTTTGAAAAAAGAGTTTTTTTACCTAAGATGGAGGATTTTTGCTGTTTTAGTCAACCGGGCATTCCAAAATCCATGTTTAAAAAAAAGTGTTTTTGACTAAGGGGAAAGATTTCCGGGGATTTAGATAGAAAACAAATTTTCAGAACGTGGATTTCCAAAAGTGTGTATATCTAAGGGAAAAGATTTCAGGAGTCTTAGATAAAAACAAATTTTCAGAGCGTTGATCTTCAAAAGTGTGTATATCTAAGGGGAAAGATTTCCGGTGTTTTAGATAAAAAACCAATTTTTAAAGCGTTGATTTTCAAAAATATGTATATCGAAGAACAGAAAAGGAAAAGATTATGAGTAAGATCTATATCACAGGACATAAGAATCCGGATCTTGACAGCATATGCAGTGCTTATGCATATTCAGTGCTTAAGAATCAGATCGATAAGGAAAATGAATACATACCCGTACGCCCGGGACATTTAAGCGACAGCAACAAGGCTATCCTTGAGGCATTATCTATAACGCCTCCCGTGTATATGAGGAATGTATATCCCAAGGTGTCGGACATCATGCTCGAGCCGACGGATAAGCTTGAGGCGGATGAGCCGCTGACAGCCCTAGCCAAGGTCTACAGCGATGAGAACCCTTCGGTGGTTCCGATATATGAAAACGGGAAATTCTTAAGCCTTTTGAGTGTTGACGATATCTCAGGCTGGTTTATGAACAAGCTTGCGGTGGAGGGAAGGATATCCGATGTCCCAACCATAAGGATGTTACTTAAGGGCAGAGAGGATCCGGTACAGACGACGGATCTTTTCGAGGATGCCAAGGTTGCGATATCGGGATTTAAGAAAAGGGGACTTGCCGTCTTTGAAGGAGAAGAGTTCAAGGGCTATGTAACAAGAAGGTGCTTCCTTAGAGCCCCGTCATATAAGGTCATAATGGTAGACCATAATGAGGCGAGACAGTCAATAACAGGTATCGAATCGGCGACTGTAGTTGAGATAGTCGATCACCACAGACTCGATGCCACAAAGACAACTCTTCCGATATTCATAGATACAGAGCCGCTTGGAAGTACATGTACGATTGTTTTCCAGATGTATAACAGAAATCATCTGAAGCCCGACGAATATACAGCAAAGGTAATGCTGACGGGACTTATTTCGGACACATTGATATTAAAGAGTCCCACCACAACACAGACGGATATAGAAACAGCGAAATCACTTGCCAAGCTGTGTCATGTGGACATCGAGGAATTTGGCAGGGAAATGTTTACCCATGTCGAGAGCCTTTCAAAGAGAGATCCTGAAAAGGCCATCCTTTCAGACTTTAAGAAGTATACCGAAAAGGAAGTTCAGATAGGAATAGGACAGTGTGAAGTAACGACACTTAAGGATGTTGAGGATTATAAGAAGAAATATCTTGAGACACTCGAAGAGATACGTGAGAAAGAGGGTCTGACCTGGGCAGCAGTTATGATAACAAATGTCTTAAAGGAGCACAGTATCCTTCTTACCACAGGATATAAGGCAGAAAAGCATCTGCCCTATACCCTTGTGGAAAAGAATGTCTATGATATGCCAAATGTAATGAGCCGGAAGAAGCAGCTCCTTCCCCAGATGCTATATTCACTTGGCGCCATGACTACTTAGTCTCGGCCGGTTTTCCGTCTGCGGAATTTCCGGCATTTGCCGAAGTTGCTGAATTTCCTGCATTTGCTTAATTTGCGGAAGCTGCGGAATTTGCTGTATTTCCGACTGCGAGATTTTTAACATGGTTAAGAGCCGCCGCAACGGGAGGGATAGATATTATTATAAGAGTTAATATCGCTTCGAGACCCATGTAGGAACCGTTGTATATAAGAGAATATACGGTGGGATTCGGGAAGTTCTCGGGAGCATAAGTACCAAAGAATATGACACCCGATAAGGTTGAAAAGAAAAGACGGGCAAGCACAGCCACCGTATATCCGGGAATGAGTCCCGAAATGGTGTGACTTTTGCCTGTTTTTTCATTTACAAATATCATCTTCTTCATGTGGAAGAGACCGGAGAGTCCAAGAGATGTAAATGCAAAGATATAGTCGATCAGAAGCTGGGGAATGCTTATAATATAAGGCCCCATCACAAGCTGAAGGATACCATAGGCAAAGGCCGAGGTAAGACCTGCAGCAAGGCCGAACCAGTATCCTATGAGGGTTACAAACAACATGGAAAGAAGCGTTACCGATCCGCCAAAGGGCATATGAACGAGCTTGATATTTGAGGTGACGGTGGCAAGTGCTATCGCTATAGCCGAGAAGGCAAGCTTCTTTGCGTCAAACTTATGGTTTTTGTTTATGAGGAAAGTACCAAGAAGCAGAACCGCGATCATGATCACTATAAAGATCACATATCCCGCAGTAGTAAGATCATAGGAACCTTCCTCATTGAGTGTTGCTAAAAATGACATAAAAAAATCCTCCTTACCTTATCCACACAGGCAGGAGGGTTACTTAAAAAAGAATAATATGCTTCCTTACGTCGGTACTGACCGAATCAAGTAATAAGGGTTGGCGGAACCGCCTCTCAGCTTATTGCACCCCCAGCGTTGTGTCAGATATTAATTTTTGATCCTAACATATTATAAATGTTTTGCGGGGATTGTCAACCGGATACTAAAAAGCTTGAATTGTTGGATAATTGCGATTATTCTATAAATATACGGAATATTATGAGCTGAGGTGAATTTAATGGCCGCTAAAGGAAAAAGTGTTGAGGGATATGTTTTTCTGACAGAGGAAGATGCTGATATCGCAAGAGAGGAGATAACAAGGATCAATTTTGTTTCCTCCAAGCTCTCTGCCGACAACCCAAATGCCATCCTTGCAGTGTATGACAGGATGATACAGAATAAGACCTTTGTTACCCCTGTTGGGCAGGAATATATGCGGACCATAAGGGATTATCTGTACAAATCCCCGCATATACAGGATGAGCTTATAAAGGATATCCCTGTAGTAGTGTCGTATACCGAAGCATTAAAAAGCGATGAAGAAAAAAAAGAAGAGCAGAGGATCCAGAAAAGGAAGGTCAAGACCTTTAAGCGTGAATACCAGGTATCCCTCATATTGATCGGATTACTATTATTCGTTATAATATCGATGTTTACGATAGCGCTTCGGTCGGATAATCCAAATATTCTGAATTATGAAAATGCAATAGTTGACAAGTACGCTTCGTGGGAGCAGGACCTTACCGCAAGGGAGGCTGCTATAAGGGAAAAGGAAGCAGAACTGGAGGGTATCGAATAATATGGAAGCGATCAAGGTATTAGTTGTAGATGATGAGAGCAGGATGAGGAAGCTCGTTAAGGACTTTCTTTCAAAGGAAGGCTATACTGTGCTCGAGGCGGAGGACGGAGCACAGGCTCTGGATATCTTTTACGAGGATAAGGATATAGCCTTGCTTATCCTTGATGTGATGATGCCAAAGCTTGACGGCTTTTCCGTTGTAAAGGATATAAGGATGAACAATTCAAAGGTTCCGATCATCATGCTCACCGCAAAGGGTGAGGAGAGAGATGAGCTGCAGGGCTTTGAATACGGGGCTGACGAATATATATCAAAGCCCTTCTCGCCAAAGATCTTAGTTGCAAGGGTCAATGCCATCCTAAGAAGAAGCAATGTCATAGAAAACGAAGAAAAACTCTCGGCCGGCGGGATAGAGGTCGACAAGGCCGCCCATACAGTTGTTATAGACGGGGAAAAGGTGGAGCTTAGCTATAAGGAATTTGAGCTTTTGACCTACTTTATGGAGAATCAGAATATCGCCCTTTCAAGGGAGAAGATATTAAACAATGTCTGGAACTACGATTACTTCGGGGATGCAAGGACGATCGACACCCATGTCAAGAAGCTAAGGAGCAAGATGGGGGAAAAGGGCGATACGATAAAGACGATCTGGGGTATGGG
>JAILEM010000093.1 GCA_024687745.1 Lachnospiraceae bacterium | reverse complement strand
CAGCTAACGGTGTAACTGAGTGTGCGTCTGTTGAAGAGGATGAAAAAAAGGATAAAGTATGGACTATTACCTGCCTTGGCGAGGATGGGATCAGCAGTAAGAAGT
Organism: Lachnospiraceae bacterium; assembly: GCA_024687745.1. Classification (GTDB taxonomy): domain Bacteria; phylum Bacillota; class Clostridia; order Lachnospirales; family Lachnospiraceae; genus UBA2868. The sequence goes on along the minus strand of JAILEM010000093.1, from coordinate 1,974 downwards.
GCCAAAACGGAAAGGTATTGTCCGAATGGGAGATTAAGTATTCCAACCCGAAAGATAGAAAGAGCGTGGAAGATTTCATGGCCGGATTTAAGAGTGATGCGAATCTTAAATTTGCCGGTATTAAGGAATTTTGGACTGATTTTCTCAGAGGTAATATATCAAGGGAAAGTATTGTTCAGTCGGGGAATGACTGGGATGGATAAGATAGTAAACCATATATGTTATAGTGATTTTTGAGGAAGACAGCTATTCAGAAAAATGTATTTTTCCTACAAAAATAGTATCATAGAAAGAGTCGGTTTCAATAAAAACGGCTATTGACAAGCGTTGTAGACATATGTGTCTATCAGAAGATTTAAATTCTCACATCATGTCGTGTTGTTTGGATATATAAAATAATAATCTGCAGATGAAAGGAGGTGCCAGGGATGGATATGCAGAAAATCGGGAATTTTCTAAAGGAATTACGTAAAGAAAGGGGACTTACACAGGAACAGCTTGCAGAGGAACTGGGCGTTGCTGGAAGAACAGTATCCAGATGGGAAACAGCATCTAATATGCCTGATTTAAGCATATTGATTCAGATTGCAGAGTATTATGATGTCGAAGTAAAGGAGATACTCGACGGGGAACGGAGGAACAACACGATGGATAAAGACTTAAAAGAAACATTGGAAAAAGTAGCTGATTACAATGAAATAGAAAAGCGGAATGCTGTTTCTATAGGAAATACAGCTTTTGGAGTAGCATTCTTAATTTGTGCGGCGGCAATAATAATACAGTTTCTGTTGTTTTCAAGTCTTAGCTTAGTGGCAGGGGAAACAATAGTACTGGTTGCTGCTGGTATTGTTTATATCACTCTTATGGTGCACAGAGGACTATGGGATGCTGCGTCTAAGAATAAAAGGACAGTTTTGAATGATGGCGTGCTAAGTGTCGTTATTTCAGTTGTATTTTCAGTGCTGTATACAATAATTATCTATCCTAAAACCGGTAGCGCGGTGACAGTATCGAGGGTCTGTGTTGTGTTTTTTGTGGGAATTTCTATCCTCTGCTTTCTTTTGCTCAGATTTCTTGCAATTATAAGTAGCAGGAAAAAGGACATGCATGAACATGAAGCAGATATATAATGAACATAATACTATGGAGGCAGATTACGTGGTGATCTGAGAGATTATACAGAATTAAAGCTGGTTTAAGTAAAGAAAATATCTTGACGAAATGTGTCTACTGATGTAAACTAAAATTAGATTTACAACAGTAGACTATTTTGTTTGGAGGGAAACAATGCCTACACCAAGGATAAACAACAGTGAATTCAGGTTCTGTGAGATATTGTGGGCAAATGAGCCTATAAGCAGTACTGAACTTATTAAGTTATGTAAAGAGAAGCTTGAATGGAATAAATCAACAACATATACAATAATCAAGAGATTGTCGGATCGAGGAATAGTAAAGTTCGAGGATAAGATGGTCACTTCACTGGTTAGCAGGGAGGAAGCTCGTAAAGCTGAGAGCATAGCTGTCGTTGACCGGACCTTCGCCGGTTCACTTCCCGGTTTTGTTGCAACCTTTGTCGGGGGAAGACAGCTGTCAGAAGATGAGCTGGATGAACTGCAGGCAATAATCGACGGATGCAGGAAGGATAGATGATAAGCAGGATCCTATTGCAGTGTTTTGTTAATTCAATCTATGGCAGCCTACTAATCATGCTGATAATAGCCATCAGAACTTTGGCAAGAAGAAAGATACCAAAGAGATATATATGCATACTTTGGCTTCTTGTTATGATAAGGCTTATTATACCTGTATCTTTTGAATCCGGTTATGGCATCCTGCCAGCCACGTCAGATATATTTAACCTGTTAGGCAGGGATCAGGGAACACTCATAAATCATAGACATGATAGAGACGTACCTGAAGCAGGCATTCCTTCAATGGAAGCCGAATCGATCGATGAAGATGGAATCTTAG
>JAILEM010000088.1 GCA_024687745.1 Lachnospiraceae bacterium | reverse complement strand
TATAAAAGTCCCTTTATACGGCTTTTATTACGTCCACAGAATAGAAAAAGAGTACCTGTTTCTATTGGATCAAGATTATAATTAAGACGGACAGTGGCAATGAGACCATCTATTCCTTTGCGCATATCTGTTCTGCCTGTTTATCTTCATATATACATAAACAGGCTTATCCTTATAGAATTATTATCCTCATCCTTTCAAAAATCAAGCTGTTTCATGTGTATTCCGATGAAAGAATGAGGATAACGTTTCAGCGGATTCCACAAAGTCTGGCGATCTCTGATTCATCGTCCGGCCAAAGAGGAACTTCATCGGGAAGCGCTGAATCATGATGTTCCATTGCCTTCCTCATCATTTCAAGAGAGGGAGTTGCATAAATCCGAGTAGTTTGCGTCGAGGAGTGCCCAAGTATTCTGGAAACCAGTTCGAGTTCGACACCGTCCTGATATAGATTGCATGCCCTCGTCCGACGAAACATATGTGGATAGATTTTTTTCGGCAGATCAGGATGCTCATTTCTTATTGCGGAAGCATACTTGTTTATGATCCTGCCGACATTGCCAGGTGACATTCTATCTGTTCTGCCTTTGATAATCGTGTAGAACAGCGGCGTGTCCTTTGCTTCATTAGTATGATACATCTTCAGGTAAGCACGAAGATGACCAACTGTTTTCTCGGTGATGGTAACAATTCTTTCCTTGTCGCCTTTCCCGTGAATACGGATATAAACTGGCGATGAGGCAAAATTGATAGATGAAACATTCAATGACAGTAACTCTGATACACGGATTGCAGAATCATATAGAAGTATCATGATCGTTCTATCCCGTACCCCTATCCTGTTATTAGGAGGGGCGGCAAGCAGCGCATTGAAATCTATCTCTTGAATGATCTCACGAGCGACCTTCGTTTCTCTGATCCGCGGCACCTTTGAAGCCATTAAAGCAATCGACTGCATGGAAACATCTCCATCAGCAACATACCAGAGATAAGATTTAATCGCTGCCATTCTGTTGTTGCATGAAGTAGCTTTGTGATCTTTTTTCAAGTATGCAAGATACTCCAGTAAAAGATCACGGGTACAGTCTTCAAACCTGAACGATTTGATCGAGATGCTGCATTCCTCATAAAGGTACCTTCTGAATACTGTCAGGGCATCCGCATACGTTTTAATGGTTTTATCGCTCTTTACTGCCTGTTTTGGGAGATATACATTCAGGTAATCGTTAGTTTTTGAAAAGAACAGCGCTTTATTCAGGGAGGTCGTCTTCATAAGCTGGTACCTCCGGAATGATTTCTTTTGATCTGCTATCCTTGTTGTGTACGATCCTGAACGCAGTATCAAGCTGATGATAATAGTAGAAAGTATCTTCTACGCTTTTATGCCCAAGGTACTTACTGAGGTATGGAAGCATGGATTGAAGCGGTATTCCCTGTTTCATCCATGTATTCATACGTTTCACGACAAATGTGTGCCTCAGACTGTGAACTGTGGGCTTATCTGGACAAACTGATGCAAATGCAGTAGTATTCCAGGCGATATTGAAACGCCTGTCAATGATACCAACCGACAGGAGATTGTCCATCTCTCTTGCCGGAAAAAACCATATGGAACAATCGTCGAATTCTTCCTTCAATTGTTCTGAATACCGGATCAGAAGAACCCTTAGATCATCTGGAAGATAAACAATCCGATCTTTATTGTCCTTGCTGACCCTAATAAGTAATGTTCCATTCTGTAAATCTACGTCTTCTTTTTTCAGCTTTCTGGCTTCGGACACACGAAGCCCACAGCAGAGAAGAAGCCTGAACAAAACACGGTATTCAATGGCAAGCCGTCTGAAAGAAGCTCCGCTTGTTCTAGGTGAGTATTGATCAATCCTTTCAAACAAGGCGTTAATCTCAGCATCGCTCAATACATGTATCTGCCGTTGCTTACCAAGCGGCTTATGGCTGGGTATATAAGCATCCCTTCCAATCGAAAGGAGAAACAAACTGAATTGCCTTACCACAGAGGCTCTTCCGGCAACTGTAACAGCGCTGCAGTTTTCAAAGGATTCAAGCCATGCATTCACCAAATCTTTTGTAATTATCGGGTTTGATATACAGCAATCCGCACAGAACTTATCAAACTGGTGAAGCGCATACTCAGCAGAATAATACCGGAACCCCGCATCCTGCTTTTTTCGGAGAAACTGTTCAATGTCTTTGGCAAAGCAGCTGTAAAACGGTGTTTTCATAACAACTCAGACCCCCTCTCTTGTTAATAGAAGGTCTGATAACGAGAGCGGACACTGTCTCATCCGGTCCTCGTCCATAGACAGATATTTCATAACACTTGTCGGATCGGTGTGACCAAGCGTGTCCATCACGTCACTGGCACCAGCGCCGGTGCGAAGTATATTTGTCGCAAAGGTTCGTCTGGTGACATGAAAACCTCCGTGTACATCCTTTCTTTCAGGAAGGATACTCCATAGAGCAATCGTACAGGTTTTGTTAGTAAGCTTTCCGTAGGGTGCTGTGTGGCGGATAAATATGTAATCAGAATGGACTTGGGGCCTTCCCTCTTTGATATATCTGTAAATCGAATTGCCCACAGAAACAGGCATGGGCAGTGCAAGAGAAGTTTTTGTCTTTTCCTGAATAATGGAAAGGCTCCGGTTCGTCCAATCGATATCCTTGAGTTTCAAGTTTATAACATCACTTGCACGGAGTCCCATTCTGATTCCAACCATTACCATGGCGATCCGTCGAAGTTCTATAGGGTGGTTGCTTCTTTCCCGGTACTGTTCGATCCTTTGGCATTGATCTTCCGTGAGAACATCTACCACCTTCTCTCCGGGAGAGCAGCCGGGATCAATGCATAAATGAAGGTACTTACTATTTATATAATCGCTGTCCTCTAGAAAGACGATGAACCTCCGTATAATTCCAAAACATGTGGATCTCCCTCTGAAAGTCTTATGCTGATCTTGAAGACAAAACTTCTGAAGAACATCGGCATCCAGAGACTCAAATCCGGAATAGTGTTGATCCACAAGATACCTGCATAAGCGGATACAAGGATAACGATATGCCCGAATAGTGCCGCTACTATGGAATTCTCTCGTTAGTAGATCAAGGAATTTTTCAATTCCTGACC
>JAILEM010000080.1 GCA_024687745.1 Lachnospiraceae bacterium | reverse complement strand
AGTTTAGAGATGATAATCCGGATTACGAGATAGATGTAAAGCTTTGTGCTTTTACGGCTTTTGAGATGCAGGCGGCGGCTGAGAAATATGAGGCTTTTTTTAAAAAAATATAGGTTTTAAACTGCCGGTTGATTTTCTTTGATTTTTTTCTGAGGTATAATCTGAGTTGTGAAATGCTTGATGCCAACAGGAAAAACTCTAAATAAGCCTGTTTACGGGAATTAGAGAGCAGAATTTAATATTTTATTCGAAAAATTGTAAAAATTTCAAATAAGGGGTTAAGAATTTCAGACTCCTGCCGATATAAGAGATATGGAAGATAATACAGGTTGAAAAATTCCAGATAATAAAAATTTAGAGGATCGTTATTCGAAGAAAAGTTGAGGAAATGATTGACGGGATTATTATGCCCATTTCCGCTTCGGATACCGGTTCTTTTTTAGTGCGAAAAATTTGTTTTTTTTACCTTAAATGCTAAGATCCGGCTTCGTTCGTTCCTTGACAAGTGCATACAACTCCTTAAGGGTGGCACCCTGTCCGGGGAAGTGACGCCATGACATGTCTGATAATGATATAGAGCGCACCGGGGATCTAAAGGAGAGAGGTAAAAAGTAACAAACTGTATTGAATAATAGGAGGCTTGCTCATGAAGACGATTATTATCGACAATATTGCTACATCAAACAGGCTCAGAAGAAAGTTTGCGGAGTGCGGATTTAAACCGAAGGATGTACAGAGTGCAATGCAGCTTGAGAGTGTGCAGGCGGTTTACAAATGGATTAATCCAAAGAACAAAACAATACCCTCAACAGACAGTATCATGCAGCTTGCGTATCTGATGAACTGTACGGTAGAAGATATCATAGTCACCAGAGAAATTGAGCTATAGGGACGGAGTCGCTGGCTCATATTTTTAAATGAGCCAGGGGGACGGAGTCACTGGGTCATAATGCCCGATTTCTTTTCGGAGGTAGCTTTTATTTCTGAAGTATATAGTGATAATATATATTTGCAGATATTTTAAAAAGGTTTGTTTTTAGCAGTGGAAACAGCCTTTTTTGTATAAACAAAATGAGAAACGATAAAACGGGGCAAAATGAAATGTCACAGCAGAATATTTATGATAATGACGATTTTTACAGTAATTTCAAAGAAAACAGAGAAGATAAGATAAATTTTAACGATATTATAGAAGCTCCGATCATCACGGGGATGATGCCCGATCTTTCAGGGAAAAAGGTTCTGGATATAGGGTGCGGGATGGGGCAGCATGCTAAGCAATATGCCGGTATGGGTGCTTCATCGGTCCTTGGGATTGATATTTCCGATAAAATGCTTGCTTTTGCAAAGGAAAACAATTCGGCCGGGAACATTACATATCGTAAGCTTGCGTTTGAGCAGCTTGAAAAGCTTGAGGGCAGGTTTGACGTTATAACCAGTTCTCTTGCATTTGATTATGTTCAGGATTTTGCAGGGCTTATGAAGAAAATATATGATCTTTTGGATAGAGGCGGGAAACTTGTCTATTCAATGTCGCATCCGATCTCAACAGCCTATGATGGCGTATATGACAGATATACAAGAACAGAAAGCGGGGAAAGATTATATGCTAATCTTCACAATTACAATGTGGAAGGGTTAAGAAGGATCAAATGGGTTGTGGATGGTTATGAATTGTACCACCGCAAAGTTTCTACTCTTATAAATGATATGATCAAGGCGGGATTTGTGATCGAGGAGTGTCAGGAGGCAGAGGTTTCCAAGGAAATGATTGAGAAGTATCCGGATAAGTTTGGGGGAATAATGCATCATCCGGATTTTATTTTCTTTCGATGTCGAAAATGAGCCAGTGACTCCGTCTCCCTAGCTCATTTTTCTTTAGGTGTCGAAAATGAACCAGTGACTCCGTCCCCCTAGCTCATTGGAAGGAAGTATTCATAACAATAACACGCGGTCTTGTAATGTGCCCCTGAATAGGCGCCTATATGCATGATCATTCTTACAGAAGAGGAGGGTGAGAGATTTCTTTTATCAACCTCTTTCCAGAAGACTTTCTCAAACTTTTTGACAGATGAATATTCACCGAATCCGATCATGGAGAAGCCCCGTGTTTCCGGGAAAAAGCGGATCTTTGGATCGGGTTCGGGATCAGGTATAACCGGAATGCAAAGGGTATATTTGATTTTTGCTCCTTCGCATTTCTCCCATGCGTTGCGTTCCTCAAAGATGCCAAATAATGGTTCGCTTCCAAGCATCTTATAACCCGCTTCCACACATTTTTCATGAGTCAGATAGTCAAGCTTTGCGGCATCTTCAGGGGAGGAAGCAGCGATGTTTTCGCAATAGCATGAAATTGGAGGGAGAGTTATAAAGGATCCGGATTGATTTTGGGTATGGGAGTGATGCTTCTCATATCCATCAAGGAATCTCTGCATCATATTTAACTTCTGACGTTGAGCCGCCAGAAACTCAGAGCTGTCAACGCGTTCATAGTATAGTTCCACAATTTCTTTTTTTGACAACCCGATTGCCTGCATTTTTTGAAACTGCCCGATTGAAGTTATATTCTGAAGATCGTAATACCGGTATCCTGTGTCCGGATTAACATGATAAGGCTTTAAAAACCCGCATTCTTCCAGGCGAAACAGCGATGTTTTGCTGATCCCGCAGGCGTGACATACTTCTGCGCTTGTAAAGAGTTTTCTGTTATCAAAAAAAACCATGAAAAATACCGCCTTCATCTTGACTATACCATGGGTGGTAGTGTTTTAATTATATTGATAATGACAGAAACAGTCAATATCATGGGCCTTGATATAATAAAAAGGATAGCGTATGGCCGGCTATAAAAATCAGAGCCAAAGAAAAAAGCTTGGAGGGAATGATCACATGAAAAAACGGACGAGGAAGTCAATATCTTTTTTACTTGTTTTAGTTTTACTTTCCGGATGCAATATGTACGTAGCGCCAACCGCAGATGCCGCTGAAGCTGTAAATGGTACAGTAAAAGAATACAGTGTGAGAGAGAAGACACTCCCGATGTATTTAGGAGCAGTTGATAGCAAAGAAGACCTTTCGGTTTACTATATTAATGAATCCGGTGTCCCATATATTCCGGTAGAATTCATACCACATATTCTTAACAAATGGTTAGAGGTGGATCAGTATGAGATATCAGCCGGAGAAAATGAAAATATTGTGACTGTTTTGCGGAAGAACACTCTGTTTACGGCTGAGTTTGATTTTGGTGAGGATACTGTTACATTTATAGATTATGATGCATTTATGAAGCCCGAAGGTGAGCCGCTTGTATCGCTCAATGTTATGAGCAGTGAGATCGGATATCTTTTTAAACCGATAGAAGAACTGACTAACGACAGGTACGGAAAGGAGATATGCTTTGATCTTAAACCCTATGAGATAGACCTTGTAATGCATGATGGTGATCATTATGTGCCGCTTCATACGATAAGTGATCTTATGTTGTCATACTACAATACGTATTCATTGTATAACGGAGAGTCGGTGATCATTACAGCAGGTCTTGATAAAGAGCTTGCAGATATTTATTACTCCTGTGCACCGGAGAGGACAGAAGAGTTTGCGCTTTTTGACTATCATGAATTATGCTTTGCGCTCGATCATCTTTATGGCCTGAAGGAAATCCACGGTATAGACAGCTTTGATGATTATTTTTACGAGATCGGGATGAGGAAAAGGTTAAAGAGTACGGATCAGTCGGAGGCTGATGCTGCAATGTATGAGTTCATAACATGCTTTCTCGATGATCTGCACAGCAGCTTCAATGACCTATCGTGTGGGACCGATCCGGATGTCTATTTTAAAAAGGTTGAGAACATCGTTGGCCCGTGGAAGACAAAATTTGATGGCTGGATCGAAGAGTTTGATGCCGAAAGAAGCAGGTTTTATCCTGATGGATACCTTCCGTATGAGGAGGTAGGAAACACCGCGTTCATTACCTTCGACAATTTTAGTCATATAAGTGAAGATATTGATTATCTCTCGGAGCCCTCAGAGGAGGAATTGAATGATACTATCAGGCTGATGCAGTATTCCTATGACCGGATAATGAGAAAAGACAGCCCCGTTGAGAACGTTGTTATGGATCTGTCAGTGAATACAGGCGGTTCTATCCATGCAGCTTGCTATGTTCTTGGTATGTATCTTGGTAGGGGAAGTATTAATATAAAAAATACAATGACCGGCGCTACCACTACATCCCAATATCATATTGATGCTAACAGGGATGGTAATTATGATGATAAAGATACTTTTGCAAATAGTGGGCTGAATCTGTATTGTATGATCTCTCCTGTAAGTTTTTCGTGTGGAAACCTTGTTCCAAATGAGTTCAAGGCGGATCCTCATATAACGCTTATCGGTAAAACCTCCGGCGGCGGATCCTGTTCCATCATGCCAATGGCAACAGCGGGCGGTAATATTTTCACAATATCAGGATACAGGAGGATGAGCACTTTCAAAAACGGTTCATTTTACGATATTGACCGTGGAGCCGATCCGGATATTTATATCGCAAAAATTGCAGATTTTTATGACAGAGAGTATATAGCGGATCTGATCAACGGGAACGAATGATAAAGCTTGTGGGCAAAAAACTGCGGGGTTTTCTGCATTTTGAACCAGCGACTCCGTCCCCCTGGCTCATAAAAAATCGCTTAGGCCATGTGGTCTAAGCGATTTTTTGCGGTTTTAGAGCAGCTTTTTTTCATGTATAATAAAAAAGAATCCGGTAATCTGCACCTAAGTACCTTCGCCGGATGTGGGATGCGGGTTTTCAAAAATTTTTTTATTGATCATTCAGAGCAAAGGAGAGGTAACATGGTAGATTTACATATACACAGCAGAGCATCGGACGGCTCTGACAGTATAAAAGAATTACTTGAAAAGGTAAGAGGTGCCGGGATAAGCGTTTTTTCCCTTACTGATCACGACACGATTGACGGTATATCGGAAATGGAGAAAATGGTCCCTGATGACATGAGGTTCATTAGGGGAATCGAATTTACAAGTATAACGGAAGCCGGGAAGTGCCATATTTTAGGGTATGATTATGATTCTTGCTCGGAAGATTTTTGCGCAATACTTAAGGAGAGCATCCGGCATAGGAAAAATAAAACGGAAAAGCGCATAGCTTTTCTTGAAAGTGAGTTTGGAATAAGCTTGACGGAGGAAGAGCTCTCGGACATCAGAGGAAAGAGCAGTGTGGAAAAACCGTATTTTGGCAATCTTCTGGTTTCAAAGGGATATGCGAAGGATAAAAAGGAAGCCATAAAAAAGTATCTTGATCCCTGTAAGACAGATGATTACAGGCTGGAAGGAAGGAGGGTGATAGAGGCGATCCTTGCAGCCGGGGGTATCCCCGTATGGGCACATCCCTTTGGCGGTACCGATGAGGATGAGGTGTCAGTTCCTGATTTTGAAAAACAGCTTAAGGTCCTGACTAAAGCAGGGCTTAGAGGACTTGAATGCTATTATTCCAAATATACGAAGGAGCAGGTAGAAATGCTTCTGGGCTTTGCAGAGGAAAACGGGCTCTGTGTCAGTGGTGGAAGTGATTATCATGGAAAAAATAAAAAGGTGGCGCTTGGTACGCTAAATGCCTTTGGCATGAAGGTAACAGAAGATAAGCTCACGGTCTTAGATGCTATAATGAGCCAGTGACTCCGTCCCCCTGGCTCAAATTCTATAATGAGCCAGTGACTCCGTCCCCCTGGCTCATTAAAGTTTTGAAGTGGGGGTTGGCGTTTAGGGGGTGTTGTCTTTCGTTCAGCAGCCTGTAGCGGGAGGGGGGATATCCGGTGCTTTTCTTGAAGGCGCGGGTAAAGGCGGTACAGCTTGCAAAGCCGGCCTGATCGGAAATGTCGGTAACGCTGAGCTCGGGATTTGAAAGCAGGGTCTGTGCATAGCTTATCCTCATGTTCAATAAATACTGGTAAAAGGTCACTCCGGTATAATCCCTGAATATCCTTTCAAAATGATATTTACTAAAGCCTGCATATTCGGAGACGCTCTCTAAGGAGAGGTCTTTGGTAAAATTTTCGGAAATATAAGTACATACGTTGCTTAAGGAGATGGTATTCTTAAAAGTGGCCTGGCCTAAGGCAGGATCCACTCCCTGAAACGGGCTTATGTGTTTGGCACAATATGCTATGAACTTTATAAGTATTGAGTATATCTCAAGCTCGCCATAGGGCTCGAGCTCAGCATAGGTGATGATGTTGTCATCATCCTGGATCTGCTGCATCTTTTCTGCAGGAGCGGAACCGAAATATATCTTCATTATCATATCTAAATATTCAATGAGCTGTCCGTATACTTCAGGAGGACAGGTCTTTTTTCTTACATGAAGGGCCGGAGACATCATGCGGAATGCATTATCCAGATCCTTTAATGTGATGATCCCTGAAAAATCAGCCTGAATATAAACCCTGTCCCCGGGAGAGGGAGAGAAGATCTCATGAAGAACGGCCGGACAGATCATCAGTATATCCCCTATCTCAACCTCATAGGTCTGATTGGCGCATACTACCTTATAGGGAGCTCCCTTTGGAAGTATGATCTCTATGTCTGTATGCCAGTGCGGTGGAAAATCGGAATGCAGACGGTTTAAGAACATACGCAGATTTGTGTTGACCTTGTGGTTGATCTGTTCCTTTGCACTTGAGTTAAGAACTAACGGACTCTTCATAATTATTCTTTCCTGAATAAATAAAAATACATTTAGTAATATTTGTATAGGCTATTATAACATAATTTGGTCAAAACAGGGTCGAAAATACATCATATTGTACATAAAAAAACAGCAGAACCGATCAAAATCCGGAAATATGCACATATCAGATAGCAATTTTAGTATATTAAATAGCAATTTTTTGTTAGCGGGAATCCTCAAATTATTTTAGAGTAGTATTCGGAACCGGAGAGGTTTCCGGTTTCCGGAAAAGAAGGTATTCAAAATAGGAGGAAAGGATATGAAAAAGAAGGTATTGTCAATTTTCTTAGCATCTGTTTTATCTGCTTCAATACTGGCAGGCTGCGCAGGGGGAGGAAGTGCAGCTGCACCGGCAGCAGGTGGTTCGGATGCTACAGAGACCACAAAGGAAGAGGCTGCATCCGCAGATACCGCAGAAGCTTCTACAGGAAAGCAGACAGACGGAAAGAATCTGCCTGAGCTGACAACGGAAGATATGACCATTCTGCTCTGGGATATAGCTACGGAGGAACCCGGAAGGCCCACACAGGAAGCAGCTGTTGCACGTTTTATGAAGGATTATCCCAATATTCATGTTGAGCAGATCCATCAGCAGAATGATAATTACAAGCAGCAACTGGTAGTTGCGATGAGTTCGGGACAGTGTCCTGATATGTACGTATCATGGGGTGGCGGCCCTATGGCTGAGTATTATAAGTCAGGTTTTGCGGATGATATCACGGATCTGTACAATACATATGATCATCCTGATTTCATCGATGCTGCCATAGCACAGGGCTCCTACAAGGATAAGATCCTTGGTATACCGTTTGGTTCTCTTTCAGGATGTGATATATTCTATAATAAGACTATTTTCAAGGAAAACGGACTTGAAGTTCCTACAACTCTTGATGAACTTGAAGACGTTTGCGCAAAGCTCAAAGAAGCCGGAATTACTCCTTTTGCACTTGCCAATGCTCCCAAGTGGACAGGCTCAATGTACTATATGTATCTGGTAGCACGTCATTCGGGCAACGATGAGTTTGATGCAGCTTACACACAGGAAGGTTCATTTGGTTCCGAGGCATTCCTTTTTGCAAGCGACAAGATCCAGGATTGGGTAAAGAAGGGTTACTTCCCCGATGGTGTTAATTCACTCTCTCCCGATGACGGTCAGGATAAGCAGCTCCTTTATGACGGAAGCTGTGCAATGATGCTTCACGGCTCATGGATGGCCGGCAGTATGTCATCAGATAATGCCGAGTGGTATCAGGAGAATATCGGAGTATTCCGTTTCCCCGAAGATTCGGAAGCAAAGGCCAAGGGTGTTCCTCAGGATGTTGAGATCGGTACAGCGATCGGTAACTGCTTCAACTTTAACAGCAAGGGCGATCAGGCAAAGCTTGAGGCAATGTATGTACTTGCAACCCAGTATTACAATGATGATACTTATAACCAGATGCAGATGGACAGCTTCCAGACTCCTTCCATCAAGGGATTTGAGGAGCAGGTTACAGATCCTAACATGAAGGTTATAACAGATGTCTTCTTCAACGCTTCAAACGTACAGCTCTGGTATGACCAGTATCTGCCGGCATCCGTTACCGAGGTTCATAAGAACAGTATGTCAGCTTTGTTCGGACTTGAGAAGGACGGCGCTGAGATCGGAGCGGACCAGGATGCTGCAATGAAGGCTGAACTGGCTGAAGAGTAATAAATATTAAAAAAATATAGTTTTATAAGTTAGCAACTGTTTGGCTGCCTGTCTTCTTAAGAGGGCAGGCAGCCTTCAGATACAGGAGGATTTATGGCAGAAAAAAAGAAAAATAACAGCAGCCTGGAAAAGGTCAGGGGAAAGCGGGTCGCTGTAGCGGCGACTGTTTTTCTGTTTCCTGCCTTATTTCTTATAGCTGTTTACTTCATCTATCCGGTCATCGATACCTTTGTCATAAGCGGATATAAGTGGAACGGGATTTCATCTGACCGCACCTTCATCGGTCTTCAGAACTGGGTTACCCTTATACATGATAAGAATTTCTGGGATGCCTTTGGACATAACGTGGTCATCATGGTATTCTCCATACTTTTACAGATCCCGATAGGAATGCTTCTTGCGACATTTCTTGACGCGGGAGGACGCAAATATAATATATTCAAGGTCATATGGTTCCTTCCGTATCTTATGAGCTCTGTAGCTATCGCCTTTCTTTTTACCTATGCTCTTGCAACCAACGGAGGTATATTCTCATCGCTTGCAAGTCTTATTCAGGGTAAAAAGGTTACCATAGATCTGCTTGGAAGGTCACCGCATGCGCTTTTTGCCGTGATCGGCGTAATGGCATGGCAGTACACTCCGTTTTATATGGTTTATTTTATAGCAGGTTATGGCAACATCGACACGACCATTTATGAAGCGGCGATAATCGACGGTGCAACCCGCGGACAGTATGTAAGACATATCGCGATCCCGCTTTTGGGTCCCATCTTTAAGACGGCCTGCACCATGTCGCTCATCGGCTCGCTGAAATATTTTGATCTGATCTGGAATATGACACAGGGAGGACCCGTTAATTCTACCGAATTGATGGCTACCTATATGTACAAGCTGTCGTTTCAGCAATTCAACATGGGGTACGGTTCGGCGGTGGCAGCCGGAATGTTTATCCTGATCACTTTCATTGCACTTCTGTTCCAGAAGATCTTTGTAGTAAAGGAGGATTACTGATATGAAGGCAAAAGAGACAGATTATGCCAAAGCAAAAAGAAAATCAGCGATCGCCTGGGCAATTGCAGTGATCCTTGCTCTTTTATGGCTTGTTATCACACTGACGCCGTTTGTGTTCATGGTATTGAACTCCTTCCGCAAACAGTTCGATATGCTGCAGCAGGGCGTTTTCCATCTGCCGGATCCGTGGTATTTCCTTAATTATGTAGAGGTTGTGACGCATGGATTCTTTGGATATTTTTTCAGAAGCGTGCTGGTTGTGGCGGTGTCTTTGATACTTATGCTGATCTTTTCATCATTTGCGGCCTATCCCCTTTCGAGGATGAAATTCCGTTTGCGCGGATTCATCTATGCGGGGATCGTAGCCATGATGTCGGTACCAATGCATGTGACGCTGATCCCGATCTTTAAGCTGACGACGGATATGGGGCTGTATGATTCGCTTAAGTCCCTTATAGGTCCCTATGTTGCATTTGCACTGCCCATGTCAGTCTTTATACTGACGGCATTTATGAAAACTATCCCAAAGGAGATAGAGGAGTCGGCTGAGATTGACGGATGCGGCCGCTTTAACAACTTCTTTAAGATAATACTTCCTTTGTCAAAGCCTGGGCTTTCGACTCTTGCGATCTATAACGGTGTGGCTACCTGGAATGAGTTTGCGTTTGCAAATACCTTACTCCAGACTCCGTCCCATAAGACTCTTCCCCTGGCGCTTGGCCAGTTTAAGGGAGAGCACGCCCTGGATATCCCTATTATCCTTGCTGTCCTGACACTTTCAGTTCTTCCGATGATCATATTGTTCATCGTCTTTCAGGATAAGCTTGTAAAGGGTATGATGGCAGGAGCGGTCAAGGGCTGATATAATATTAATTTAGAAGAGATCAGGAAGAAAAAAGAAAAACAGACAGAAGAG
>JAILEM010000069.1 GCA_024687745.1 Lachnospiraceae bacterium | reverse complement strand
CTTTAAAACGATCGGCCTTCCCTCGTTGTTGATGATTTCTACTTTTCCCCTGCATGTTGAAAGTTTCTCAAAAAACCTCTTAGATTCACGGATATTATACAGTTTCATGTTGGATCCTCCTTTCAGAAAAATAAATGTGATTGACTTGCTTGTGATTATATGATACCGCCAAAATATTCTTTACAAAACATATATACAGCCATATTATATAAGTATAACGACATTTTAAAAGGAATATGGCGATATGATAATAGATGAACTCAATCTGAATGACGATCTGGAAGAACATATAAGACGTAATGAGGAAAACTTCCCCTATACCCTGTTCTATACAGAGATAAGCAAGCGTCACAACAGGTATGTCCCCTGGCACTGGCACGGGGATGTTGAGTTTGTGACGGTACTACAGGGAAATCTTAAGCTTTCGACCAACAATAAGAGTTACGTGATCGCTACCGGTGAGGCGGCTTATATAAACAGTAATGTTCTTCACAGGATGGATGAGATGAGAGGGGCACCGCTTATATATATAAGTCAGGTATTTAGCCCGGAGCTTATCGCAGGAGGATACAGAACTGTTTTCGAGCAAAAATATGTAGAACCTGTCATTGATGACAGGTCGATCGAAGTAATGACATTCAGCCTTGAAGATCCGGTGCAACGAAAGCTTATCGAGAAACTGCACAGCGCTGAAGAAGCCGGAGATATGACGGAATATGGATATGAGATCCTTGTAAGGAATGCCCTCTGTGAAGCCTGGTATTATATGGTAACAAAGCTTATGATGGAGAAGAGAAACAAAACCTCAAATCATAATTACCAGGGTAATGAAAGAATAAAAAAGATGATGATATATATCAAAGAACATTATTCTGAAAAAATCAGTCTTAAAGATATCGCAGATGCAGCAAGTATAAGCGAAAGAGAGGCATTGAGATGCTTTAGGAGCAATCTGTCCGTATCACCGTTTACATATCTTCTCAGGTACAGATGCCAGGTCGCGGCTAAGGAGCTTATGACCGCAAATGATTCACTGACTGAGATATCCTACAGATGCGGATTTTCAAGCACCAGTTATTTCGGAAAGATATTTAAGGAAAATATGGGAGTAGCTCCGGGTGAATACAGGAAAATGAACAAGGGATAAAATGGTACATACTGTGATTAAGAAAGGACAGTCGGCTCGAATGAGCCGGCTTTTTTAGTAGTGCGCCCCGCAAAGATCATAGTAGTGAAGAAGTTACTGTAATGGGGATGAGTTTGCATTCACTAAACGGCGATGTAGTTGTGTCAAGTGTTTGATAGTTTTGTAAGTAAGTTAATATGGTTTATAAATAGTTGATGTTATATAATAATAATCGATTATGATGTTGAAGAACTTAGAAATAGAGTATTAAATGACACATAATATACACTTCAGCTTATCATACACAATTAATGAAAGATGAGATCGGAAGAATGAATAATGATTATACCTTTGATGCATTTATAAGCTACAGCCACCAGGACATGGACTGGGGAAAATGGCTGCAGAGAAAGCTTGAGACTTTTCGTATTCCAAATGATATGAAAGGTGACAGATCAAAAGGGCAGAAATTGCGCATCTTCAGGGATCAGACAGACCTTGCCGGCACGGGTTTGGAGGAGTCTCTCAGGAAGAATCTGGATGCCTCAGAATATCTGATCGTGATCTGCTCTCCCCAAAGTGCTGCATCCCCATGGGTAAATGAGGAGGTAGAGTATTTTATTTCTAAGGGGCGAGTAGATAAGATCATTCCGTTTATTGTTGATGGTGAGCCAAAGAGTGACGATCCTGCACTCGAATGCTTCCCTCCGGCACTTCGTAACATCGAGGACTATAATCATCTCGGTGTTAATATTCAGGAGATAGGAAGGAACAAGGTGTTTCTTAAGACGGTTTCGATCCTTCTCGATGTGCGCTTTGGCCGCCTTGTGGACAGAGAAAAACAGAGAAGGCTCCGTACTGCTCTTGTAACCGGAATTGTTTCAGCCGTGATAGTTGGAACAGGTGGCACACTTTTGTGGCGTAATGCAATTATATCCAGGGAAAACCGGGAACTTAACTATGATATTTACGGTGCGGCGATGATGTCTCTCTCCCAGAAGGATGTGATAGAACCTGAAGATATTGAATTCCTCAAGGCATCCGCAGAGGAAGGCAATTCAAGAGCGATGTTCTATTTATGTGACTGTTACAAGAACGGATGGGGTGTGGAACAGGATTTTGAACAGGAGTTTTACTGGAGCCAAAAAGGAGCAGAGCTTGGCGATGTCGGCTGTATGATCGTCCTTGCAAACTGTTATTTCACGGGAGAAGGGACAAAACAGGATTATAAGGAAGCCCTTTTATGGAATCTCAATGCTTCAGAAGAAGGCAGTCCTTCCGGCCTGCTCAACGCTGCTATCGCATATGAGGACGGGTATGGAACAGAAGCGGATCCGGAAAGGGCTTTTGAGCTATATAAGGAGTGTGCCGAAGCAGATCTTGATAAAATTTCCAATGAATACAAAGATTCTGCGGAAGAATCCAGGAATCTTGGCATATATAATCTGGCAAGATGCTATGTCTCAGGGGTAGGAACAGAAAAAGATGATTCCAAAGCATTTGAATCTATGCATAAGCTTGCTGAAACAGGGAATACATATGGGATGTATAATCTCGGCCTTTTGTACCAGAGCGGATTCGGAACCAAAGAGGATCCGGAGAGTGCCTATTACTGGTTCAGAAAGGCTGCAGAGGCAGGAGATGCCGACGGGGCTTATATGACCGGATGGTGTATAGAGAATCAATACGGTGTTACAGAGCCTGCTGTCGAATGGTATGAGAAAGCAGCCGAGGGCGGCAATGAACAGGCAGCCGAAGCATTGGAAAGGCTGAATAAATAAGAAAAGCGAAATAAGACATCCGATGACATTATTCTTCTTAGGCTTATCTGA
>JAILEM010000055.1 GCA_024687745.1 Lachnospiraceae bacterium | reverse complement strand
CTCCTCAAATACCCTAAGGCTCATGGCGTTATCATCAACAATGAGAATATTGGCATCAGGTGCGATAAAACTTTTACCATAGTCATCATTATCCTCTCTCTCATCCCAGTTGATCAAACCTATCGGTTTAGGATCAAGTATCTTTTGTTCTACTTCGAAATAGAAATCACTTCCCTTGCCATAGATACTTGCAACTTTTAATTTGGAATCCATCAGCTCGAGAAGACTCCTTACCAGATTCATTCCGATGCTTATCGTCTCCTTATTATAGCCCTTATCACCCTCAAAATTCTCGAGTCCATGATTCAATGCCTTAAGATAATCCGGTGTTATTCCTTTTCCGGTATCTTTAACAGATACAAGTAAATGAATAGTATTATCATCCACCATTTTTCCAAACATTCCAAGCCTTACTCTACCTTTTTCAGTAAAGTTGACCGCATTGGTCAAAAGATTGATTATAACCTGTTTGATATGCACATCATCTCCATAAAGGCTGTCAGGAATATTCTCTGCAATATCGATCTCAAACTCAATTCCCTTTTCCTCAACCTTTGCCTTTATTATACTCTGTACACCAAAAACAAGCTCTTTAAGTGAATATTCAGATTGGATAAGTCTGACTTTACCGGCTTCAATCTTGGAATAATCCAAAATACTGTTGATCAGGGAAAGAAGAATATTTCCAGCACTTTTTATATCTCTTGCATAAGATAAAACTTTGTCTTCCTTACTTTCACGGATTATCATCGTATCCAGACCAAGTATCGTATTGATAGGAGTTCTTATCTCATGGGACATATTTGCCAAGAAAGCACTCTTAGCCCTACTCTCCATCTCAACCCTTTCTATCTGAGATAATGCCTCATCAATCTCCTTCTTTTCCTCATTGATCTGTTCAATAGTAAACAGAACTGTTTCGAGCGGTTCCCCTTCCTTCCTGTCCATTGCAATAAAACGGATCCTGTTCCATCCGTACATTTTACTTAAATACTCTGCAGAAAGAGTATTCTTATTTTCCATTCGTCTGGGAAGTGTAGAAAGATCAGCAAAGTCCAGCATCATTCCCTTATATGCTTCTTCAGCATCTATAGAAAACAGATTCTGAAGCTGTTCGTTAGCTCCAAGATTCCTGGGACGGTTCTTCTCAGAGTTTTCGTCTGTCGAAACAGGTTTAATAGTGTCTTTTAATAAATCTACTATATATATGACAGAATACAACTCAGACATGCTGGAAAGGCCTGAAATCCTAAGCTCAGCCTCCTTCTCCGCCTTCTTGTAAATATATAAAAGTACCTGATTTGACAGAAAAACAATTACAAATGCTATAAGACTTATACAAACAAGGATAAATCCCAATCCTTCGGTAAAATCACGACGATATTTGTATTCCAGTGTATAATCTGAGACATCCAGAATACCGCCTTTGTAATAAAAAATAACACCTACAACCACATTATCGTGTGCGTTGACAGGTTCTTCCTTATAAATTGTATTGGGATGATATATGATGAAATCACCTTTTTTTAATGGTACTAACAGATCTGACCCACTGTACAGATAATCAAGTCTTAGGGTTTCCTTATCATAATCTGCCATATTAAACTTCTGTACAGTTTCCTTTTGATAGTCTACATGTTGATGGATCTCAACACTTCCGTTCCAGAACTGATTAATATAGCAATCCTGATTGATATTTATCCTTAGTGTCCAGGAATCGATCATATAGGGAGAATTATTATATAAGGTACCGTCATATACAATACCATCAATATTCATATCCATCTTATGCCATGATGAAGTGTTATCTCCCCTGAAATGAAGATCCATATAGGTATCTTCCTCGGACGCAGCTCCAACCACCTCATGAACAGTACTGTTAAACACCCTTATATAAAAAAAATGGCCAAGAGTAAGAATTATAGTAATGACAGCAAGAACTAATAAAATAATTTGACCTTTTCTTCTTTTTCCTTCGATCATTAATATCCCCTATTTTTCCTGATAAACTCGTTACATCTTTGATGGAGCATATGGGATTCGAACCCACGGCCTCCACAATGCGAATGTGGCGCGCTCCCAGCTGCGCCAATGCCCCTCTTTTACTTATAAAATTCCTGATATAAATCAGGCAAAATAAATTACTTTTAATTATACCACGCTATCCCTTTAAAAATATATAATTTTTTTACTGATCATTATTATATTTATTATTGTCCTAAGCTTTTTTTATTCCCTTATTGATTAAGTTATATACCTTCTTCATTGATAAACCCTGGACTACTGTGGTAAAGAAGACAACCGCATAGGTACACCCTATTATAATATAATATTTATCATCACCAAGAAAAGAACTTGTACTCATTGCTAATGCTATAGACAAACCTCCCCTTAATCCACCCCAGGTAAGAAGCTTTACAAAACTTGATCTATCATAATCATCCGGAATCTTTCCGATCATAAATGTACTGCCAAAAAGACTCCCAGCACGTGCTATAAGATTACAGATTATGGCTGCGACCGACAACAGTATAACATTTGGCATCTGCAGGATCCTTACAAAAGAGAAACCAAGTATAACATATAGTATGGAATTCAAAAGATTATCAAGGATCTCCCAGAATGATTCATATTCCGTAAGTTCCATATTCCCGTGTTTTTCTTCCTCTCTGTCTATCTGTGTTGCATATATCACTCCGCACACAACAGATGCGATCGCTCCCGAACACCCAAAGTGCTCACAAAGAAGATAGGATAAAGCAACAGAAAGCAGGCTTATATATATTTTCCTGCGACTGTCCGCTGTTCGTGAAAATATCATAAAGAATATCAGGGAGACTAAAGTCCCGATCACGATCGCACCCAGTATTTCCTGAAATAATACCGAAAAAAAGCCACCGCCTTCTTTATTGGCAACGATACCGGAAAAACATACAAAAAGTGCAACACCGACACCATCGTTTAACAGAGACTCTCCCTCTATAACAAAGCTTATATCCTTGGGAAGTCCAAACTTTTTGAGTATTCCTGTAGCAGCTATGGGATCCGTAGGAGCAACTATACTTCCAAACATAAGGCACATTGGAAGAGTAAAACCCAGACCTGAAATTAAAGAGATTACATAAAACAGAAATCCATAGATCAAAGCACCCAAAAATGTACCGGCGAAAGCCAGAACACCCACAGGTCTCATAAGCTTTTTAAAATCACTGATCCTGATATGGCAGGATCCTGCAAACAACATAAAGCATAGAACACCATCCATCAGGAAACGTTCAAGATCAAATACTCTTATATCTGACAGTATTTCTCCAACTGTTGACCCACTCATTAAAACCGCGATCAAAGTTGCTATTCCTCCAATAGCTATTGAAAATATCATTAATGCGATCTCATAGGTAAGTCCGGTCACCTTTTCATTAAAGAATCCGATCAGAACTATCAAAGACAGAAGAAGTACCGTATATGTAAGAAAATTAGCCATTATTATTCCCCTTATTTCATTACTGTTTTATTTCTCTGTTTTTATTTAATTTACCTTCTATCAAATCACTTACTTTACTACCGATCGTAGCACAAACCAAAGTCCATAAAAGCACCTTTGCGGGAAAGCAAAGTAAAAGCAGAAAAGACGCAGCAACGGGCTTTTTAAGAGAAGCTCCCAATACGGTTGCAGTTACAGCCGCGGCTGCAAATGGAGCGTGTACTTCCGGCATTTCAAATATCATCATCGAGAGAGCAAGCCCCATGCAGGTACAGGCAAAAATCAGCGGAAAGAAATGCCCCCCCTTCATTCCGAAATTTATACAAAAGGTTGTCATCAAAAGCTTGAGGATACATACCCCGACAAGTAAGACCGGAGCATATCCGCTATATGTTTCCATAAGCTCTCCCATCTGCTCTTCTCCTGAGGACATCACCATTGGAAGAGCAATACCCATTATCCCTATTACAGTTCCGCATATTATTTCCTTAGCTATAACCGGAACCCTGCTTCCAATATTTTCAGTTAGTTTTTCAAAAAATACGAAAAGCAGAAACAACAGGAGTCCTATCGGGATATATATGATCAGCAGTGCAAAATCCGGAACCGACATCTCTACATCCGAAAAACTCGGAAACCCCTCCATAGATTTTCCAAAAATAGAATTCAATCCGGAAATCACCATAAAACTGGCCGCCGTGGAAAGACCATAATATAACAGCTTGTACCCCTTGGATATGGTCTTAATATCTCTTTGTGGATCTTCACTCTCCTCTACTTCAAAAATGCCAAAAAGCGGGGATCTGAAAAGCTGACCAAGAGTGACGGCTTCCCCTATTTCAGATAACTCTTCAGAATGTGACTTAGCATAAGTAATATTATCCCCAACCCAGTAACAAAGCGCCGCTATGATCCCAGTAAGTCCGGCTTCCGGCCCTACGCTTGAGCAGCAGATCAGCGGAATAAAAGCACATAAAAGCATAGGGATAATATCTTGATAGGGATAATACTTTTCATTTTTTATCTTATCCATGATCACTGTCAGATCTTCCGGATAATTCTTAAATTTTTTATGCAAAATACCGGTTACGGCTCCTCCAAATACACATATTAACAGAGGAAGCAGCGATAATCCTTTATATGACGGTACTGTTTTCCAGATAAAAGACGTACATACAGAAACTGCCTTTAAAAATATCCATATAACTGCTCCGGCAGCTCCTCCCATGATCAATATAAATAAATACAGTCTTATATTATTTTCTTCTTTTTTCATTTTCTGTTCTATGTTTCCTGTTCTAAGCAATTCTAAATTAACTTTTACTATCTTTGCCGGAATCTTCTTCTGATATATCTTCTGTTTCATTTTTCATTTTTTCATCTACTACCATGTTATAATAATTAACAACAACTCCTGTAACGATTGCAAGCACAAGAGCTGAATAACAGGTAAGAAGAACCGAACATATCTTTGATATAGGTTTGGTTGCGACTATATCTCCAAATCCTGCCGTTGAGATTACTGCATAACAATACCAGAGAGCATCTCTATATGTTTTTATTGAAGGATCAAAAATAAAGATTATTAATGCAATAATAAAGACAAAGGCGAGGAAAGATACAAGTATCTTTCCTGCCCCTGTTTTTTTAAGGATCATTTTAAGTATCCTAAGCTTTTTCATTTCAATTTCTTTCCAATAATATATTATTTTTACGGTTCTACAATATTAAATGTTTGTTTGGTTGCGACCATATATTTCACAAGTCTTATTATTGTTTCCTCATCGCCTTCTGTCTTTATATTTTCAAGAACGCTGGTATCCCCGGCAACAATACTCAACAGATCAACTCCTGTACAGCTTATGCTGCATTCTGCATCATCTTCCCATCTGTCTTTATAAACAAGCAGAACTCCTGATTTCCTCATAACATAATACTTCTCATCATGATCAGTAAATTCAATGTTTATGGTCAGATCATCGTCCTGAGCGGCAAGCGCATCAGTTCCGATATCAATAAAGTCAAGAATCATATCAGGTGTCATTGCTGATCTTGTTTCCATAGATGCTCCGCTTGTAAAATGCTCAAGTTTATCTGTCTGATTACCCTCTCTTAGCTCAAGAGCACCCACAAGATATGCATTCCTCCAGGTCCCGCTCTCTGACTGGTATGCAAGCTGTTCAAGAGCATCTGCACAAAGATTTCGTGCCTCCTGGTTTGTAGGATCTGCAAAAATAAGCTCCTTTGTTATTTCTGCTACCCACTGGTACTCGCCCTTGTCAAAATCCTCTTTGGCTTTTATAAGTACCTCATCTGCATCTCCGAGATAGCTGGCAAGTTTCTTTGCATAGTCTTCCGGAGACATAGGATTTAAGTTTACAGGGTTTGCATCGTACCATCCCATGTATTTCTGATAAACTGCCTTGATATTATGGCTTAATGTTCCGTAATACTGACGCATATACCATACCTTGTTCAGATTTTCGGGAAGTTTAAGTGTATTTGATATTTCTGCTGCGGTATAGCCCTGATTTATATAATGAAGGGTCTGATCATTAATATACTTATAAACAGCTGCGGTATTTTCCATATATTCTTTTATATTTTCCGTTTCCCAGTGTGGCCAGTTATGTGATTGGAACACTACATCCGTTTCATCGCCAAAAAGCTGCTCTGCCTCAAGGATATATTTTGCCCAATCGTTTGCATTCCTTACTTCTGCACCTCTTAATGTATAAAGGTTATGCATCGTTCCCGTACAGTTTTCCGCAAGCCATAATCCTCTGTATTTAGGGAAATAAGCATTCATTTCTGCCGGTGCTTCAGTTCCTGGCGTAAGCTGGAACTGTATCTCCAGACCATCTATTGTTATGGTTTCATTTTCCTTAACATCATAAGTCGGTGGTAGGAGTCCTCTTGTACCTAAAGACTGTCCCAATCCGATACCCATTGCCATTTTACCATGTGTTCCTGCCTTTAATAATGTACCGTATTGATATTGAGCCCTTCTTCCCATAGCTGATCCGCAATATATATTCTCAGAAACAGCATGCTCAAGGAATCCGTCCGGAGCAATAACTACTACTTTTCCGCTTTCAAGTTGTTCTTCAAGAGATAGTGCAGGATCCGCTGCATCTTCTTTGTTGATCAAACCATATATCCCTCCGTAATGATCGATATGGCTATGACTATAGAGAACTGCTTTGATATCTAACTCTCCAAAATGCTTCTCCATAAGTTTTTTCGCTTCTTCCATATCTTCCTGACACATTAATACGTCAAAAACTATCCATCCATTATCAGTCTTTATGAAAGTTGCGTTTGCCATATCATAGCCTCTTACCTGGTATATACCATCACACACCTCGAACAATCCGGCATATGAATTATAAAGAGTGTTCCTGAAAAGGCTTGGATTTATTGTATCCGGTATTGTCTCTAACTCATTAACAAATGAGTAATCTTCTACATTCCATACCTCGTTCCCGTTTTCATCATAGATTATAAGGCTTTCGGGAGCTTCGATCAGACCTCTTAATGCATTTTCTTTCTCACTTTCATCATCAAAATCAAGCATTTCATATACACCTTCATTAGCCTCTTTTGTATACGATGTTGCTTCCTTACTATCAGTATTAAATTCCGGAACTTCCCTGTTGTCTGCCGTAGAATCACTTTCCGTAGCATTAGGCACATTTATATTTTGATTCATTAGCGAAGCATATGCTGATAATTGTTCCGGACTACATCCCGTCAGGCATGCAGAAACTATAACTGTCATCGCAAAATAAAACGTCAATGCTCTTTTTTTCATTTTTCCCTCCATAAGATAAATATAACGACTACACTTTCAGTTCCATTATATTATATATCTTTTTTAGATAATTAACATTATTTAATCAAATATCTGATTTTTTTCGTGATTATCATTATCTCAAAGGTTTGTATTTCTTATAATTATCCCCTTTTTCTTCAAAGTCATTTATTATCAGATTTCTTATGTAGGTTGTTAGGTTATCGTTATATGCTACCTTTGCTATTTGCGCCATTTCATAAACACTTTCCGGAAGGTTTATTGTTATATGCTTTATCTGTTCATCATATATTGCAGGTCGTCCTTTTCCGCGTCTGTATATTACTTCCTGTTTTGATGCACTTTCGTCAATAATTTCTTTTTTTTCTTTTACTGTTTTACCTTTTTCAGTATTATATTTTTCGAGTAATGCCTGCTGTTTGATATTACTATCATTTTCTGGTCGGATATCTATATTATTTAGATTCTTTCTTTTTAAACATTCGGTATTGTTGTAGTGTATTTCTTTTGCGTTATCTCCAATGTATACTTTGTCCGGCAATAACTCCTTTATAGAATCTTCCGCCTCTGAATCCATTATTTCTTTGGTTTCATTTAATTCTGAAATGGTTTTTTCCGTTTTCTTTGAATTATTCTCCTTTTTTCTTAATGATTTAAAGATATCATTTGTTTCTGTTTTGTTCCTTGCCATTTTTTATCCTTTCTATTTTTTAAGTATTTGTTTAACCACTCTTATATAGTCCTCAGCTGCGTTACTGTCTCCTGCTATATCAAATAATGATACGCTTGCTGCCTGGCAGTCCTTTATAGCCTGACATATCCTTATGGGATTTTTGAATATATTAAATTCCATTTCTTCTGCTATATCGGGCAGATCATACCAGACTTGCTTATCAAGACTGTTTCTCTGATCATAACAGGTAAGCAGAACTCCCTCTATCACCAATTCTTCGTTTGCATTTTCTCTGATATCCCCTATTGTTTCCAAAAGCTTTGACAGACCGTCTATTGCGTATTTTTCTGCTTTTATCGGTATGATCACGCTGTCTGATGCCACAAGAGCGTTATACATAAATATTCCAAGGTTTGGTGGCGTATCTATTATGCAGTAATCAAAATCATTTTCTAATTCTTTTATTGCCTTTCTAACTATATTATATCCTCCTATTTTGGTTAAAAACTTATTCTCATCCTCTATAATCAAAGGATCCCCTGCTATGATCTTTCCAAATTCTGTGTCCTGAATAGCTTCTTTGGACTTACAGTTTCCGTTCATCAGGTCATATATTGTATTTTTACCTTTAATCTTTGCTCCATAACTTGTTGTTGAATTACATTGCGGATCAAGATCTATAAATAAGACATCATAACCGGAATGTATAAGAGCGTCCGAAATATTTAAGGCTGTTGTTGTTTTACCTACTCCCCCTTTTTGATTTGCGATTGATATTGTTTTCATAATTATTCTCCTCGTGTATTCTTGGATTGTATTTTATAATTCTCTATAATTACTTTAATTTTTTTATGTTTACATTATTTTAATATATTTTATTTTTAATTTCAATAATTTATTATTATTTTATTATATATATTTACTTTTATTTATTTTTTATGTCATTATAATTACTAATATTAAATATAATCAATGTATATATATAATATTATACTTAACATTACATTATGTATATTAATTATAATTATATCACATTTTATAAGTGT
>JAILEM010000043.1 GCA_024687745.1 Lachnospiraceae bacterium | reverse complement strand
ATGGGATGAGATCATGATCAAGGATAATCAAAATTTATTTAATAAACTTCATATTCTGATCGATGCCCTGATAATCGCGGGAGCATATATTCTTGCATGGCTGTTTAAATTTAAGAGCGGTCTTGTATCCTATTCAATAGGTCTTCCAAACAGATATTATTTCCGCGCACTGTATTATATAATACCGGGATATCTGTTCTTATACTATCAGTTTAACCTTTATAATTCCAAAAGGGCATCCGGGAGAAAGCGGGAGCTGTTTAATATAATCAAGGCCAATACAGTGGGAATGGTAGCCATTGTTGTGGTCCTATACATCATAAACCAGCCTCATTTTTCCAGAGAGATGATCATGATATTCTGGGCTTTTAATATTTTCCTTGAAACCTTTGTAAGGAATGTCATAAGGTATATCCTCAGATTCTTCAGGCGAAAGGGTTATAACATAAAATATGTCCTGTTAGTCGGTTATTCAAAGTCTGCAGAATCATATATCAACAAGATCAGGCTCAATCCACAATGGGGTTATGTCATACGAGGGGTCTTAGACGATCAGGTTGAGAGAGGAACGATGTATAAGGGGGTAAAGGTTCTTGGTAAAATAGATAATCTATCGATAATCCTGCCCGAAAACAAGCTGGATGAGATAGCCATCACCTTAAGCCTTTCTGAATACGGCAGACTCGAAGAGATAGTCGCCATGTGTGAAAAATCCGGGGTACATACAAAATTTATTCCGGACTATTCGGGAATAATACCAAACAGACCCTATACAGAGGATGTTCAGGGACTTCCGGTCATCAATATAAGACATGTTCCGCTGACAAATACACTGAATGCGGTGGCAAAAAGGGCAGTAGACATAGTAGGATCCGTTGCAGGGATAATAGTAACGTCCCCATTAATGCTTCTGATAGCACTGCTTGTCAAATTTACATCCAATGGCCCAATACTGTTTAAGCAGGAGAGGGTCGGACTTCATAATCGTCCGTTCATGATGTATAAATTCAGGACGATGTATGAACAGGATGAGCAGAAGGAAAAGGAAGAGTGGACAACAAAGGATGATCCGAGGGTTACTTCAATAGGTAAGATACTGAGAAGGACCAGTCTTGATGAGCTTCCGCAGTTTTTTAACATTCTTACCGGAAAGATGAGTATAGTAGGTCCAAGACCTGAAAGACCGAATTTTGTAGAGCAGTTTTCAGAGAAGATCCCAAGGTATAATATAAAGCATCAGGTTAGACCGGGTCTTACAGGATGGGCTCAGATAAATGGTCTGAGAGGAGATACGTCCATAGAAAAAAGGATAGAATATGACCTTTATTATATCGAAAACTGGACTATGGGATTTGATTTTAAGATAATGTTTCTTACATTATTCAGAGGATTTGTGAACGAAAATGCATACTGATAAAAAGATAGATGTATGTATACCGGTATACAGACCGGGAGAAAAATACAGAATGCTTCTAAAAAGGCTCAGTGAACAGTCTGTAAAGATAAATTCAGTGATCTGTATGTATACAAAGGAAGACGGGAATGATTCCTACAGGGAGAAAAATATCAATGACTGTTCATTAAACATCCTGGTCAGGGAAATTGAGAAGAAGGACTTTGATCACGGAAGGACAAGAAACGAAGCGGTGGCTCTCTCCGATGCAGATATAGTGATAATGATGACGGATGATGCGGTTCCCTGCGATAACAGACTCATTGAGAAGCTCACAGAGGGCCTTTTGGATGAAAAGACTGCCGTATGTTACGCAAGACAGATGGCAGGTGAGAATTCCGGGATAGCGGAAGTTTTTTCAAGGGAATTCAACTATCCTGACAGGAGCGTATTTAAATCGGAAGCAGATATAAAAACCATGGGGATAAAGGCCTTCTTCTGTTCGAATGTCTGTGCCGCATATAAAAGAAATGTATTCGATGAGCTGGGGGGCTTTGTCGACAGGACTGTTTTTAATGAGGATATGATATTTGCAAGAAAGGTTCTGGATTCCGGATACAGGATAAGATATGAGGCAGAGGCTAAGGTCATACATTCGCATGATTATTCAAACATGGAGCAGCTTAGAAGAAACTTTGATCTTGCGATATCACAGAAGCTTCATCCGGAGGTGTTTTCGGGAATATCCTCCGAATCGGAGGGAGTAAGATATGTAAGATCGGCATTTATATATATGAGAAAAAGAAAGAAGGGTTATATGATCTTTCCTTTTATCGTGACAAGTGCATTTAAATATGCAGGTTACAGGCTGGGGAAGATTTATGACAGGCTTCCGGAACCCATCGTAAAAAGGCTCACGATGAACAGGGCATTTTTTGAAGGACAGGAAGCTTAAATATATTAACGGAAGAAGGGTATTTTGTTTTTCACAGGGGATATAGTAGTCAGGTAAGGAGGATAATATGTGTGGAATAGTAGGATATGCAGGAGATAAACAGGCGGTTCCGGTATTGCTTGACGGACTGTCAAAGCTTGAATACAGAGGTTATGATTCTGCCGGTATAGCTGTATTTGAAAAGAATGCCATAAAGGTGGAAAAATGTAAGGGGCGTCTCAAAAATCTCATTGACAAGATCGATGAAAAAGGAATGCCCTCATCACACGTCGGAATAGGACATACCCGCTGGGCGACTCATGGCGAACCCTCGGATATAAATTCCCATCCCCATGGTAATAAAAGAGTAACTATAGTTCATAACGGTATAATAGAGAACTATAAGAAGATAAAGGATTTTCTGATATCAGAGGGTTACAGCTTTGTAAGTGAAACAGATACTGAGACTGTAGCCAAGCTCATAGATTATTACTACAACGGAGATCCTATAGAGACGATATCAAGGGTAATATCCGAGATAAAGGGATCATATGCACTCGGTATAATGTTCAGGGATCTTCCTGACAGGATCTATGCGGTAAGAAAGGACAGTCCCCTGATAGTTGGCCTTTCTTCTGATGAAAATTTCATGGCATCGGACGTTCCGGCCATAATAAGTTATACAAGGGATTATTATCTCCTTGAGCAGAATGAGATCGCAGAGATCCGTGCAGACAGGGTAAAGGTATTTGACAGAAGAGGAAATATCATCGAAAAGGAAATGCAGAGGGCAGACTGGGATGTTGATGCGGCCGAAAAGGGCGGATTTGAACATTTCATGTTAAAGGAGATATATGAGCAGCCCTCAGCCGTAAATATGACCATAACTCCGAGGATCATAGACGGCCTTCCGGATTTTTCGATGGACGGTCTCGATGCTCTGGAATTAAAAAAATATGATCATATACATATAGTTGCCTGCGGAACGGCAGTGCATGCGGGAATGGTAGGGAAATATGTAATGGAGAAGCTCTCAAGGGTTCCGGTGACAGTTGAGATAGCATCGGAATTCAGATACAGGGATCCTTTGGTTGAAAAGGATGATCTTGTAATACTGATATCCCAGTCCGGAGAGACGGCCGATACCAAGGCTGCCCTTGAGCTTGCAAAGAGCAGGGGAGCAAAGACCGTTGCCGTAGTAAATGTTAAGGGATCAAGTATAGCAAGGGATGCGGATACAGTCATTTATACCCATGCCGGTCCGGAAATATCTGTTGCTTCTACCAAGGCATATATGGTCCAGGTATCGATCATGATGCTTTTGGCATTTGAACTTGCCTATGTTAAGGGCAAGATCGATAAGGAACATTGCAAAAGATACGTCAATGAGTTAAAAAGGATGTCAGAGGCGATAAATGAAGCCATAGAACTGAGAGAAAAATGTCAGTATGCGGCAAGCCGTCTTATAATTTCCGACAGCCTTCTGTACATTGGAAGAGGACTTGATTATGCGCTCAGCATGGAGGGCTCCTTAAAGCTTAAGGAAATATCCTACATACATTCGGAATCCTATGCTGCAGGTGAATTAAAACACGGTACCATATCACTTATAACGGAGGGTATGCCTGTTATAGCCGTGGCAACGCAGAAGGAGCTTATAGAGAAGACGGTAAGCAATATCAAAGAGGTTAAATCAAGAGGAGCTTATGTCATATTGATATGTGACAGTAGCGTAGACATAGAAGATGGTGTTGCGGATCAGATAATAAGACTTCCCGAGGCCGATCAGCTGCTCATGCCAATGGTTGCTGCAGTTCCTTTGCAGCTTATAGCGTATTACACAGCCGTATTAAAGGGCTGTGATGTTGATAAACCAAGGAATCTGGCTAAGTCCGTAACTGTTGAATAGAGGAGAGAGAATGAACAATAATGATGAGAAAAGATACTGCCAGCTTTGCCACAGGAGTCAGGATCAGGTAAAGGACATGTTCAGGATAGGGGATGGATTTGATATCTGTTCCGACTGTATGCATACCATGTTAAACAGTATTAGCAGTATGAATAAGGGAGGAGGCTTTAATCCCTTTGGCGCAAATATGGTTTCGCCCGAGGATATATCCGCTATACTGAATAATACTGTGAACAATGAAAAAAAGGATGATGCTCCGGGAGCTCCGGGGAAGCCTTCTGAGAGTGTGCCTTCAGCAAATGACGATTTGATAAAAGAGGTTAGCTCTGCCACAAAAGAGACTTTTGAGAAGAAGGAGGACGGGGATGAGAAGGATGATGGGAATAATAACGGTTCCATCCCCAATTTTGGTTTTCCCGGAGTCAGCTTTTTAAATATGTCGGATCTTCAGGGAATGCTTTCCGGACGCCCAAAATATAAGAAATCAAAGAACAAAGAAAAGACGGCTCCTGTTATCGATATTAACAATATTCCCAGACCTGACCGGATAAAGGCCATGCTTGATGAATACATCGTGGGACAGGATCATGCCAAAAAGGTAATGTCCGTAGCGGTATATAATCATTATAAGAGAGTGGCTTCTGAAACTATGGATAAAAACCGTTTCTCAAAAAATCTTGAGGGTGTTGAGATCGAAAAGTCCAACATGCTGATGATCGGACCTACGGGATGCGGAAAAACCTATATGGTAAAGACACTGGCAAGGCTTTTAGACGTGCCCCTTGCCATAGCCGATGCCACGTCTCTTACGGAAGCCGGTTATATCGGTGATGATATAGAGAGTGTTGTAACGAAGCTCCTGACTGCAGCAGACAATGATGTTGATAAGGCAGAAACAGGTATCATCTTTATTGATGAGATCGATAAGATAGCAAAGAAGAAGAATACCAATACGAGAGATGTTTCAGGTGAGAGTGTCCAGCAGGGTATGTTAAAGCTTCTTGAAGGGAGCGAGATAGAGGTTCCTGTAGGCTCCAACAGCAAAAATGCCATGGTTCCGATGGCTACCGTGAATACCAGAAATATCCTCTTTATATGCGGAGGTGCCTTCCCTGATCTTGATGAGATCATAAAACAGAGGTTGCGCAAACAAACCTCGATAGGATTTAATGCGGAGCTAAAGGATACCCTTGATAAGAGGAAGGATATCCTGAAGGAGGTAACTGTTGAGGATGTAAAAAAATTCGGGATGATACCTGAATTTGTAGGAAGACTTCCGGTTATTTTTTCAATGGAAGGGCTCAGCGAGGAAATGCTCGTCGACATCCTAAAGGAGCCTAAAAACGCTATAATCAAGCAGTATCAGAAGCTCTTTGCCATAGATGAGGTGGATCTTAAATTCAGTGATGATGCACTTCATGAGATAGCAAAGAAGGCTATCGAAAAGGATACGGGAGCAAGAGCCCTAAGGTCAATAATAGAAGAGTTTATGCTGGATATTATGTATGAGATTCCCAAGGATGACAATATCGGAAGGGTTACCATAACCAGGGATTATATACTTGGCAAGGGAGGCCCTGTGATAGAGCTTCGGGGTATGGATATAAAGCAGGAAGATCTTATAGGCTTGTCTGCGTCTAATATCGGATAAAGAATAAGGTTTGAAGGATGATCTTTAGTACATTAAAATTTGCTGTTTTTATGGCGGTATTATTCCTCATATACTGGAATATACCCCATAAATACAGATGGATACTGATACTGGCGGCTAATGTATATTTCTACAGCTGTTATGATATAAGATACCTTGCGGTCATTTTCGTGACCATGCTGATATCTTATTTTGCTGCGATCTTTTTGGAAAATGAGTCAGAGGCCGGAAAGAAAAGGATACTTTTTGCTGCCGGAACAGTCATGACGGTTTCTTTTCTGTTCATATTCAAATATCTTAATTTTCTTATGTATACAGTAAGAAAGCTTCTGTCGTTTGTATCGGTTCCGATGCAGGAAAGCACATTAAAACTGATCATGCCGATAGGTATTTCCTTTTATACCTTTGAGATGGCAGGATATATCATAGATGTATACAGAGGAAATATAAAGGCCTGCAGACATTTTGGAAAATATGCCATCTTTACATCCTTTTTCCCGAACATAGCATCCGGTCCCATCGAGAGGGCGGGACATTTTCTCCCTCAGATCGATGAGGAAAAAAGCTTTGATTATAAAGAGGTTGTATACGGAAGCAGGCTTTTGCTCTTCGGGTTGTTAAAAAAGGTGATATTTGCGGATATGATGGTTAAATACGTGGATGCAGTATTTGATCATGTTACCGAAATGACAGGTCTGTGCTTTCTGTGGGCGACTCTTTTATATACCTTCCAGATCTACTTTGATTTTTCGGGTTATTCGGATATGGCGATAGGTGTTGCAAAAATGCTGGGCTTTGATCTTGTGACAAATTTTAAGAGCCCTTATATGTCGTCAAGCATAAAGGAGTTCTGGAGCAGGTGGCATATCTCTCTTTCCTCCTGGTTAAGGGATTATATTTATATTCCTCTGGGGGGAAGCAGATGTTCAAAGCTCAAAAGGGACAGAAATCTTCTGATAACCTTTCTCGTCTCGGGACTCTGGCATGGAGCAAGCTGGACCTTTATATTCTGGGGAGGGATCCACGGAATATGCCAGATCATCGAAAACAGGATAAATGAGGCTATAAAAAAGTGGAATATGAGGGAAGCCTCAGCTAAGGTCAGGGCAGATAATAAGGTATTGCTTATCGTTAAGACGGTGATCACCTTTATCATAGTAAGCTATGCATGGCTTTTCTTCAGGGCAAATTCCATCAGCGAAGCAATATTTGCCACAAAGAACATGTTTGCCGATATGTCTGTTTTCAATGCCATGCTCAGGATGAAGATGACAAATGCATCGGTGATAAAGACGACTACGGCCATGGTCCTTATCATGGTATATGATTTCTTTAATAAGGACAGGGATCTGTTAAGAAGCATGGACAGGTTATATCTGCCTCTTCGATGGGGGATATATGTTATCTGTGGGGTGCTTGTCGTAGCCTTTGCTTCCCATAGCGGTGCCACACAGGAATTTATATATTTTAAATTCTGAGAAGATTTTTTACTTTATGATATAAACGGTCATTTTTGATATGATCGTTCAAGATCCTAAAATCCAGGTGGAATATGAAAAAATACATCATCAGATTCGCCATTTTCATAGTGCTCATAGCTGTGGTATTTGCTTCTGTAAATATCATAATAGATCCGTATAATATCTTTCATTATGAAAATCCGAGGAATAATGGCGTAGAGGCAAATAAAAATTATATTAAAACAAAATATATACTTAAGCATCCGGATAAATTTGATTCCTTTGTTTTCGGTTCTTCAAGAGCGGGATTTGTAAATACCCATGATATCCCCGGGGGTAATTATTATAATATGTGTTCCTCCGAGGCGGTTCCCGCGGAGCATTTAAGACTTCTTGAGATATTTTTGGAAAACGGGATAGTACCTGAAAATGTGATAATCCTAGTAGATGACATAGCCTGCTTTGTCGATCCCCAAAATCCCTATCATGACCAGTTATACAGGGTACCCTATCCTGATAATGATATCATATCCAGGGCAAAGTTCTATTACAGGTACTGTGATCTTGTAACAACGTTTGAAGCCCTTGGGGTAATGCTTGCGCATGAGGATGATGATCCTGATTTTAATGAAAGATACAGGGAATCCGGATCGGAAAGGATGGATAAAAAGGCTTCTGATGTTGAGGGAGATTTTTCCGAAGGCTACTGGTCTGAATATTATTCGCTGAGGGTTGAAGAGGCGGTGAGTGATATTAAAAAGATTAGGGAATTATGTGATGAGAACGGGATAAATCTTGTGATAATGACTAATCCCTTATATTTTAAAACCTATGCAAAGGGCGTTGAAAACGGATATATAGATTTTCTTGATGCCCTGGGTGAGGTGACTGATTACTGGAATTTCAGTTCCTTTTCCGATATAACCGTCAATGAGGGAAATTATTATGAGACAAGTCACTTTACTCCCGATGTGGCTAAGATGATGATCGATACCGTATTTTCGGGATATGAGGATGAGAGACTTTGGTCTCAGGGCTTCGGTATCCATGTTACTGAAGAAAACAAGGATGAATTCATAAGCTTTCTTAAGCATCAGGCGGGGGAATTCGGCGTAAAGCGTTATGAACAGTGATACTATCAGATGTTTAAAATACCTTATTCTTATAATCGTTTTCATGATCCTGTATTATTATTTTTTTATTTACAGGCAGAAGAAAAAAATAAAGCTGCAGCCTGTTAAGCCTGCAGCTGTCTGTCTTACGATAAGCCTTGGCATCTCGCTTCAGATAGGATTCTCAAGGATCCTTGATATCATTCTCGAAATCACGGATAAAACCGAAAACTATTCGGATATACTCTCTCCTATGATGAGTATGACTCCCATGATGATACTGTACCTGTGCTTCCTTGCTCCTCTTGCCGAGGAATTTATGTTCCGCGGACTTTTCTTTGGATTTTTAAAAAGACAGCTCCCTGTGATATTTGCAGATATGATACAGGCTGCCTTCTTCGGGGTTTATCATGGAAATATTTATCAGGGAATATATTCCTTTATAATCGGAATGATATTCGGTATGATGAATATTGAATATGATTCGCTTCTCCCGTCGATAGCAGCCCATATGACCGTAAACATAACAGGTCTTTTCCTGATGGAACCTCTGATAAGGATATTGGATCCTGTCCTTTATAACATTCTTGCCTGTATATGTCTTCTTTATTCTGCTTTTATTTCGATCAGAGTCTTTCGTTCTTTTCTATGTCAAGGAAGTATTTGTAGGTATCAACCATGATCTCTCCGCAGGCCTCTTCATCACATGCTATAATTGCTGCGTTATGAAGCTGCAGGGCACTGCAGGTCCATCTCTGACTGACCGATCCCTCTACTACCGCAGCAAGTGCACGGGCCTTGTTGTGACCGCTTATAAGAACAAGAACTTCCTTTGAATCCGTAACTGTTCCTATTCCTACGGAAAGAGCCTTTGCGGGCACTTTTTCGGGATCGTTTCCAAAGAAACGCGAATTAACTATCCTTGTATCGGTTGTAAGATCTCTTACACCTGTTCTTGACGAAAGAGAAGTAAAGGGCTCATTAAAAGCCAGATGGCCGTCTACTCCGATGCCTCCCATGAACAGATCTATCCCTCCGTAAGATGCGATCTTTTCTTCGTATCTTGCACATTCTCCTTCGGGATCATCGGTCATACCGTTTAATATATTGATGTTCTCCGGTTTCATATCGGTAAGATGATCAAAGAAATTGTCGTGCATAAAATACCAGTAGCTCTGATCATGCTCACGGGGTAAGCCGAGATATTCATCCATATTGAAGGTTACGACGTTTGCAAAGCTTACTTTTCCGGCTTTGTTAAGAGCTATAAGCTCCTTATACACACCGATGGGTGAGGATCCTGTCGGAAGACCCAGAACAAAGGGACGATCCTCCTTATGTGAATTAATTTTTCCTGCAATATAGTTTGCAGACCACTTACACATATTCTCATAATCCTTCTGAATGACTACTCTCATTTTTTTTAACCCTCCAAATGTCCTTTTTCTTTTATTACTTCGATAACTGAATCAACATATTTTTCACAGATCTCATTTGAACCTGCTTCTACCATTACACGGATAACCGGTTCGGTACCGCTCTCTCTTACAAGGATACGTCCTTCATCTCCGAGCTCATCCGATACCCTTTTAACGGCTGCCAAAACGTCAGGATCGTTCTGTGCATCGGGTTTACTCTTTACGCGTACATTTTTTAAAACCTGTGGATAGAAGACAACCGGTGCGGCAAGCTCACTTAAGGATTTTTCCTTGGCAAGCATGACCTCCATCATCTTAAGGCTTGTAAGAATTCCGTCACCCGTAGTTTCATACTTTGAAAAGATGATGTGACCTGACTGCTCTCCGCCTAAGCGGTTTCCCGTATTGACCATGTTTTCGTATACGTATTTGTCTCCGACCTTAGTCTTGTCATACTCTATACCAACCTTGTCAAGGGCCTTATAGAGACCGAAGTTTGACATTACGGTGGTCACAACCTTGTTATTCAGAAGCTTACCGCGCTCCTTCATGTAAAGACCGTAAATATACAGGATGTGGTCACCTGTTATGACATTTCCCTTTTCGTCAACGCACAGGCAGCGGTCAGCGTCTCCGTCATAGGCAAATCCTGCGTCGAGTCTGTTGTCTACGACAAATTTCTGCAAATGCTCAATATGTGTGCTCCCGCAGTCGGTATTTATATTATAACCGTCGGGTTCGTTGTTGATCACATATGTTTTTGCGCCAAGTGCATCAAATACACCCTTGGCAATGGACCATGCTGCACCGTTTGCAACATCAAGACCTATCTTCTTATCCTTAAAGCTGAACTTTGAAAGGGAAATGAGAAATCCGATATATCTGTTTCGCCCGGTCACATAATCCACGGTGCGTCCTATGTTTCTTGTGGCAAGAGGGATCTCGATCTTTCCGTCGATATAATCCTCAACCTTTAAAATTGTCTCTTCATCCATTTTCTCTCCGTTTACGTTAAGAAGCTTGATACCGTTGTCGTAAAACGGATTGTGGGAGGCACTTATCATTATTCCGCAGTCGAAATCATCAACACGGGTAATATAAGCAACGGAAGGAGTGGTCGTTACATGCATGATATATGCATCTGCACCCGAGGTCATAAGTCCTGTACAGAGCGCGTATTCAAACATATAGGATGAGCGTCTTGTATCCTTACCGATAACGACCTTGGCTTTCTTATCAAGTCTTTCCCCGTAATACCAGCCTAAAAATCTTCCGATCTTTATGGCATGTTCATATGTAAGATCCTTATTTGCTTCTCCGCGGAAGCCGTCTGTTCCGAAATATTTTCCCATTAATCAATTCTCCTCTCTACTACAGTTCCGTTATTTTTCCATATGCTGTTCTCTTTTATAACGCCTCGTACACAGCTTGTGGGATAGACATTACTGTTCCTGCCGATGACGGTTCCGGGATTGAGTACAGAATTACAGCCCACTTCCACATGGTCACCAAGCATTGCGCCAAATTTCTTCATACCCGTTTCTAACTGTTCATCCCCATTGTGAACGACTACAAGCTTTTTGTCGGATTTTACGTTTGAGGTTATGGAACCTGCTCCCATATGGGAGTAATAACCTAAAATAGAATCTCCGACGTAGTTGTAATGAGGTGTCTGAACATGGTCAAAGAGTATGACATTCTTTAATTCAACGCTGTTTCCGACAACACAGTTTGCACCTACTATGGCTGAGCTGCGAATAAAGGCACCGTGACGTACTTCTGTTTCGGGCCCTATGATGCAGGGGGCGCCAAGATAAGCTGAGGGGAATATATTTGCCGTTTTGTGTACCCAGACATGTTCGGATATCTCTTCATAATCTTCGGGAAGTGAAGGGCCGAGCCTCAATATCTCATCCTTTATCCCTTTGAGTGCTTCCCACGGATAGGTGAATTGTAAAAGATAATCCTTTGCTATCGTGTGGTCAAGATCATATAAATCCTTTATTGTATACAAATTTAATACCTCCGTATTGATCATAATTAAAAATCCATTTATCACGGTGAAAGGTCATGCTCTGTTACAGTATTGATTCTGCTTTTTACATAAACCCTTACGATCCACCAAAGACCGCGGCAGTACCCGCCGAATATTTCGATAACTGCCGACCTCGTCAACCATTTAAGGTCCCGGCGCTAATAAGGATCCCTCACCTCCTGTTGGGACCATTATTTTATTTTGGACAATTACAAGTATTATACTCTATCCTGTTTAAAATATCATCTAATTTATTATAATTGTTTAGAGTTAAATTTGTCTGACTGACACAAAATATAGTTGATAAGCTCCTTTATGATATCAATATCTGTATATTTATAGAGCATTCTGCAGCCCACAGCATCCTCGATCTCATTAAAAACAGGATGTCCCTTATCATAGATCAGATCGATCCCTGTAAAATCGGAAGGAAAGATACGGATGATACTTTGGACGAGGTTTTTTTCTTCAAAAGTCATTTCATGTACAGATGCATTGCCGCCTAAGGAAAAGTTTGCCCGTATATCAAGGGAGGAGGTGTTCTCTCTAAGCATCGCCTTAACAATACGTCCTCCAAGTACATATACTCTCAGATCCTTCCCTGTATCAGAGGCACATTTTTGAAGTATATAACGGTCATATTTCCCTGTTTTTGCAAACAGGCTCAGATTATCCTTCAGCTCATTCCAAGCCTTTATAAGACAGACTCTGTCTCCTCCGTGCCCGCAGGAGGGTTTTAATACCAGAGGAAGATCAAGATCTTCTGCAAGGGTCTTAATGTTATAGAGAGGATCCTTTATGGAAAATGAAATGAAGGGGAGTGATCCTATCCCATGTTTTTTCAGATGATCGTAGGTAAGGATCTTGTCGTTGGCTGTTTTTGAAACAAAAGAGGAGTTGAAGACTCTTATGTTTTTTTCTTCAAAGAAAGCAGAGATCAGATGATCCCTTGATCTGTTTATCACAAAGGAAATGTTATCGGTCATGATCTCGCGATAAGGTCTGTCATTGAGGACAAGCTTAATGTTTAAGCCGTATTCTCTGCCTGTTTCTATGATATGATCACAGAAAAATAAGTTCTTATCAATATCTTCTTTATTATATATTATCAGTCCGTTGATCCTTTTCTTCATATCAGTTCTCCTTTTCAGGATTAATGATATCACAGATTTTACATATGATCAGTGTGATCCTCATAATATTTGCCATATGTATTTATATATTGCCTTTTTACTGTGTTAAGTGATAAAATCAGATACATGAAAAATGATGATGAAAATGAAAATACAGATCATAGATTTAAGAAAATAGTACCTTTGCTTCTTTTGATGTCCCTTATCGTATGCGGATGCAGTCTTAAGGGTATTACAGGTACCAACACTGCAGGATCCGTAAAGCCCGGAAGTAAATATGCGGACGAAGATGACAGCTCTGATACCGTTGAAAAAGTAAAGGAAGAAGCTAAAAAGGATGAAAAGCATCTGGTAGTGACGGTAAGTGACAGCGGATATGATATCTTTAAACCCGTAAAGGAAAACAATCATGATTACAGATATGGTCCGTCTATGATGCTTAACGATGATAACAGTATTGATGCCTGGTTTTCGGCACCGGCTGACGGAGAAATGGAGTATGACTGGATTTCCTACAGACATTCCGATGATGGTGGAAAAACCTGGAGTGATGAAAAAATGGTACTCAGTCCGACGCCCGGATCTCTTGACAGCCTTTCGGCCTGTGATCCTGATGTCTTTTATTATGATGGATATTATTATATGGGATACACCTCTACGATCGATGAGACCAGTAACGGCATTGATAACAGTGTATTCCTGGCAAGGTCGAAATCTCCGGACGGGCCCTTTGAAAAGTGGAACGGTGAGGGATGGGGAAAGGATCCGAAGCCGGTAGTATACTATGATGGAATATGGATAGGATGGGGAGTCGGTGAACCAAGCTTCGTGATACTGGATAACACCCTTTATCTGTATACCACAAAGGATACATATACAAATGACTATGTCAGGGTCAGGACGACGGAATTAAGGACGGCAGATCTTACAAAGGAAGACTGGCCCAATAATCTTTACTATCAGGGTGTAGTCATAGACAGGACGGATACTGATGCAGAGAACAGCTCAAAGATCGTTGACCAGGGTGATTCATATATATTATCCGACTGTGATTCCGCAGATGTCTGTTATATAGAGGAATATGGAAAATTTCTTGCCGTATGTACAAACAGAAGATTTACTGAAGACAGCAGTATCATATACTATGAGTCAGATGACGGTATCACCTTTAAGAGAGTATCCGAGCTTAATACGAATGTGATCTGCGGATGCCATAACTGCGGTATCATGGGAGATAAGGAGGCTCATGTAAA
This sequence comes from Lachnospiraceae bacterium, assembly GCA_024687745.1. Lineage (GTDB taxonomy): Bacteria > Bacillota > Clostridia > Lachnospirales > Lachnospiraceae > UBA2868. Next base: position 6,702 of record JAILEM010000043.1, on the reverse strand, counting down.
GAAGACGGATCCTGCCCTGATCGGATATGCCTATTCAGGGAGCGGTGGATCTTCCTGGGGGATATGGGGAACACGTTTCGCCCCCCTTTCGATCGGTATTTCGGATGAAACAGACAGAAGTGAGGAAGACAGAGATAATCTTAAGGAAATACTTACCTATAGCGACATTACGGATCATTATCCTGTGATGATAAACAGTGATAAACTGGTTTACTCTGCCCCGGTAGGTGAAACGGCATTTGATATAAATTATCTCTGTTATGACAGTGCATATAACAGGATCGGTCTTGATCCAAGGCTTGTTACGATCTCCGATTATGACGGGAAGATTATTTATGTCAGGAATCATCAGGTATACCCAAAGGCAGAGGGAATAACGACTGCAACGATAGAGTATGACGGGTTGAGAAGAAAGATATGTTTCTGTGTTCTCAGCAAAGAGGATAATGCCCTGAAGTCAACTGACATTAAAGATTTTTATTCACCGGTAGAGGAATACCATCTTCCTAATGACGGATACCATGCCATTGCCATAAGACCTCTTTGTGTTTACAGAGACGGTACGGTAAAAGAGCTTAAGAATACTAATTATAATAACCTGCTTTTTACATTTGAATCTGAAGATGAGAATGTCTGCACGGTAAGGGATGACGGTGTCATACTGGCTGTGAACGAAGGAGAGACCGTGATCACGGTGACTCATAAGAACGGTTTAAAATACACTGTTAAGGTGAGAGTGGGTTAGATATCTTTTATTATATATTCAAGAATGCTTTCAGCGACATTTACTCCCGTACAGCTGTATATATTCTTAAAGTGCGCATTTGAATTTATCTCGCAAAGGATGGGAGTATCCCTGCCAAAGAGTATGTCAACTCCCGCAAAGTCCATGCCAAGGAGTTTACAGGCTCTGAGTGCCATTTCACATTCCTCTGCTGAAGGGTTGTATTCAGACATGGAACCTCCGTTTGTTATATTGGCTCTGAAATCATCCGGGTTTGTTCTCAGCATGGAGGCTATTACCCTGTCTCCGACAACCTGAAGCCTTATATCCCTGCCTTTGGAGTTATCAATATACTCCTGGAAAAGAAACGGATATTTAATGGAGGATATTATTTTTACGGCATCTTCTCTGCTTCCTGCCAGATAGACCTGGTATCCGAAGGAGCCAAAGCACTCCTTTATGATCAAAGGATATTTCAATTCTGTTTCGACAAGGTCAAGAAATTTATAGTCTGTATATCCCGTATTTGAATAGGTCATTGGGGCCATAATGGTTAAGGGCATCTTTATTTTTCCCGAAAGTCTTTCGCAGGTAAGTGACTTATCGTCACAGATCTCTATTGCATCAGAGCTGTTGTATACCCTTAATCCCATTTTTTCAAGAGACCTTGCAAGTCTTATATCCTTATCCCAGAACAGCACAAAATCATATTCTTTAAGGGGGATGGCTGTCTTACGGGTGATCATCTTTTTTTCGTATGACGCTTCGCTTCCTGAGTATATACTCAGAAGATCTGAATTTGAGATATGATCGAGAAAAATGCCAAGCTTCTTTGCTGCCTGAGTCAGATAGACATACAGTTCATTGAATTTATCGGATATTAAAAAGCTGTTGGTTATTAAGAGGCCTCTTTTTGTCATGGATAACTTCCCGCTTAAGATCCTTTCACATTATCATATAAGATGCTATACAAATACCTATGCGTAAATAATATCATAAAAGCGGTCGTAATCAATAACACTTTGTTATATGAAGCATTAAAGTGTATAATGATCTCTGTAGGAACTGTGGTTTTTAAAAGGAGGATTAAATGACAGGATTTGATACTTTTTATACATTAAACGATGGGACAAGGCTTCCAAAGATAGGATTTGGCACATATAATGAGGAGTTTGCGGATAATGAGAAGCCCATCTTTGAAGCTATAGAGGCAGGATACAGATTTTTTGATACGGCTTCTCTTTATGAAACGGAAAGATATCTGGGAAATGCCATAAAAAAGAGCGGGATAAACAGGGAAGAATTCATCATCGAGACCAAACTATGGATAGATGAAATGGGATATGATGGCGCAAAGAAAGCTCTGGAAAAAAGCCTTAAAAGGCTGGGCATGGACTACGTGGATATCTATATGATACACTGGCCCAGAGAAACGGGAGATGAAGATGAGGACTGGAAGAAGCTTGACAGGGAAACCTGGAAGGCTATGGAAGAGATGGTGGATGAGGGGATCGTGAAACGGCTTGGAGTAAGTAATTTCCTTCCGCATCATCTGGAGAACCTGCTCGCAGGATGCAACATACCTCCGGTAGTGGATCAGTTGGAACTCCATCCCGGTTACTCACAGGAGAAAGCTCTTGTCTATCTGAAAGAGCATGACATACTTCCGATGGCCTGGAGTCCCCTTGGAAGAGGAAGGGAAAATGCGACGGTCGGAAACAGTGTTCTGGTTAAGCTTGCCGCAAAATATGGAAGGAGCGTACAGCAGATCAATCTGAGATTTCTTCTGCAAAAGGATATCCTTCCCATACCAAAGGCTTCCTCTAAGGAGCATATGATATCCAATGCAAATGTTTTTGATTTCGAACTGACAGAGGATGAGATATCCATGCTTTCCTGTATGCCGCAGACTGCATGGCTCAATGAACATCCGGATTTCTATATTCCCGAAAAGAAAAGCAATCCGGATAATATCTGACAGAGATACGGATCCTGTCCGGATACGGAGGCAGCAAAGATCAAATATGAAAAAAACACTGGTAAAAGTCTTAGCCTGTCTGGTGGTCATACTCTTTATGACAGGATGTATTGGTGTAAAGGATGAGAAAAAAGACAGCGGGCTAAAGATAGAAGATTTATCCATAGACTTACCGGATACGGAGAGAGAATTTAAGATCATCTTTATCGCAGATACGCATATTTCCCTCTGTGATGAAAGAGACGGGGGAATCGCGGATTTTGTCTCACAAAGATACGAACTGTTCAGGGATGAGACGGGCAGGGGAGCTGATGAGACCTTTAAAGAACTGATCGCCTATGTTATTGAAGAGGATCCGGATCTTCTTATCTTAGGAGGAGATATTTTGGATACAGCCACGTTAAAGGGAGTGGAGTTTGTCGGGCAGGAGCTTTCAAAGATAAGCTGTCCGTATATATACTCTCTCGGAAATCATGATTTTACTTATGAAGAGGAATATTATACCCCCAAAGCCTTCAGCGAATATCTTCCGAGAATAGAGGAGATAGTAACCACCAGGGACGGGTATCAGATATATGATGCCGGTATCATGTATATACTTGCACTTGATGACTATAATAACCGTTATTCGGAAGGATCACTTGAAGCCCTTAAGGAGGTAGAAGACAAGGGAAAGCCGGTGCTTGTTATAACACATGTTCCCATTGAACCGGAAACAGGGGATAGATCTTTACTTAATGATACGATAGAGATGTGGGGAATATCGGAAAGCGGAGGCTCGAGGGTACTGCTTGGTCCCACCTCCCAGACTTCCGATGAGAATACAAGGGAGATCATAGCTGAGCTTCTTTCGGACAACAGCCCTGTAGTACATGTCCTTGCCGGACATATACATCTTAAGCACAGTGACAGCCTCAATGGCAAAATAAACCAGACAGTCACAGGAGCCGGGTTTATGGGGGAGGCTGTGCGGCTTTTGATTAAATGATAATCAAAATTGACAAAAGTATTAATTAACGTGTATCATTGTTTTGGGAGGTGATGATCATGGATGATAACAATAATGAACAGAACATATTTTATAATAGCGATGAGAATACTGAAAAGTCGGTGGAGGATGCCGTAAGTTCCGCAGAATCTGCCATGGATAAGGCCAATGAGACCTTCAGAAATACAGTGGATGATGTGCTTCATGAAGCTGCTACAGGAGAACCTTTAAATAATGAAGAAAAGATTGAAAACGTTACTGCCCAGTCTGAAATAGTTGATGAGGGAGGAACGGAGAAAAAGTATTCTTCCGAGACTGAAAGATTTGCCGATCAGCTTAAGCAGGAAAAGGAGCAGGGAAGCTATAACTCCGGAAGCAATAACTCAGGAAGCTATAATTCCGGAAATTATAACAGTCAGAATAATTTCGACAGCAATATTTACGGAAATCCGGACGGAATGCAGGAAGGAAAGGGGATGGCTATCGCATCAATGGTTTGCGGTATCCTCTCTATCGTATGCTGCTGTACCGGTATAGTTTCGGTCATTCTCTCTGTTGTAGCCATCGTACTCGGTGTTATCTGTATCAAAAGAGGATATGCCGGAAAAGAGATGGCAATAGCCGGAATAATCACAGGCGGATGCGGAGCCGTTATAGGTCTTGTTGGTATGATATTTTCGGCTGCCTTCAGCGGTCTGGCCAGCACTCTTGATGTAGACAGCCTTCAGGATCTGGAAGATTTCCTTTAAGAAATGGATAATTCGGACAAAGGGTCGGTAGTATATACCTTATACAGATTAGGAAAGATATTGTTGATAATTGGGCTTATAGCGGTCCCGCTTTATTATATGGGAGCATTTGACCGCTTTAGGCCCTATTTGTATTGTCATTTTAAGAAGGCTACAGGTATCTACTGCCCGGGCTGTGGCGGAGTAAGGGCAGTGGATTCGCTTCTTCGTTTTCAGATATTAAAAAGCTTATATTACCATCCGGCTGTCATCTATTTTGGGATAATCTATCTCTATATCATGATAAGGATCTTTTTGCAGATACATCTTAAGGTAAGACCTGTAAAGGAGAAAACAGTATATCTTCTTATATATATAGGTATAGGCCTTATTTTTCTGCAGTGGATACTTAAGCTTATCGTACTTATATTTTTTCATAAAAAATGGATACCGTGATCAGCTCATATCATCAGCATTTCCGGTATATCTTGCGCTTGCACCGCAGGGAAGGATAAAGCCTGTAGAACTTACGGGAAGACCTATCTCGTCTGCCTTCACACATCCTCCGAATTTTCCTGCAACAGCCATATTGAGCATATATGAAAGGACAGCGGGCTGGAGCCCTGTTGTGTAAGAGTTTACAAGCATGAACAGGGGGTTATCTTTAAGGATCTCTGTACATTTTAAGATAAAAGGATAAATGGAATCCTCTATTTTCCAGATTTCTCCTTTGGGTCCCCTTCCATAGGAGGGAGGATCCATTATTATGGCATCATATCTGTTGCCCCGGCGTATCTCCCTTTCTACAAATTTGACACAGTCATCAACAAGCCATCTTATTGGTGCATCCTTAAGACTGCTTGAAATTGCATTTTCCTTTGCCCAGCTGACCATACCCTTTGAGGCATCAACATGGGTGACCCTTGCTCCGGCTGCTGCAGCAGAAAGAGTTGCTCCACCGGTATAGGCAAAAAGATTGAGTACGGAGACTTCTCTCCCGGCCTTTTTTATGAGCTTTGAAAACCAGTCCCAGTTTACAGCCTGTTCAGGGAATATTCCCGTATGCTTAAAGCTGAAGGGCTTAAGATTGAAGGTAAGATTGTTGTAGCTTATGCTCCACTGGTTTGGAAGGGAGAAAAATTCCCATTCACCGCCGCCCTCACGGCTTCTGTGATAGTGTCCGTCAGGTTTTTTCCAGGATCTGTTCTTTCCGGGATTTGTCCATATGACCTGGGGGTCCGGCCGGATAAGGGTATAGTTTCCGAATCTTTCGAGCTTTTCTCCGTCAGATGTATCAAGAACCTCATAATCCTTCCAATTATCTGCTATCCACATTTAAGTTTCCCTTTCGTGTATGAAAAAATCTGATACTGAAAGCCCGGGAAGGCCTTCAGTTATATATTTTATCTTACCATACTTGCTAAAACAAGGAGTCTACTGTAAAATAAACAACGGTTATCAACTTATATTAAGATAGTGTCAAATGACCTATAACAATGAGGAGGAAATGAAAATGACAGGAAGTACTTTGGTGTGGGTTCTGATAGCTTTCGGTGTCTATCTGGCCGGGATGATAATTATCGGTGCGGTTTTCATGAAGGAAAATAATTCATCGGAGGATTATTTTCTGGGAGGACGAAATCTGAACGGTTTCGTGGCAGCGCTTTCCGCACAGGCATCGGATATGAGCGGATGGCTTCTTATGGGACTGCCGGGTTCTATTTATGCCCTTGGTACGGGACAGGCCTGGATAGGTATAGGATTATTTATCGGAACTGTTGCAAACTGGCTCTTTATATCCGGAAGGCTTCGAAAATATACCATAAGGGCCAATAATTCACTTACCCTTCCGGAATATTTCAAAAACAGGTTCCATGACGAAAAGCAGGTTTTACTGGGAATATCTTCGGTCGTGATCGTTATATTTTTCCTGGTATATACCGCATCTGCCCTGGCATCCGGGGGAAAGCTCTTTAATTCGATGTTCGGGATAGATTATCATGTAGCGCTTACCTTTGGTGCACTCGTGATACTTCTTTATACCTTTATGGGAGGATTTCTTGCGGTATGTACGACCGACTTTATTCAGGGAACACTGATGCTCATAGCACTTCTTGTGATCCCCATAATCGCATATATCTCGGTCAGTGCTGACGGACTTGCAAATGTTTTGAACACTACCGGAGTTGAGGCGGCTTCATTTACAAATATCATGCAGGAGGGTGGAAAGCCCATCACAGCGGTTTCGATAATATCTTCCCTTGCATGGGGACTCGGTTATTTC
>JAILEM010000038.1 GCA_024687745.1 Lachnospiraceae bacterium | reverse complement strand
AACATAGGATCCAAGTATAACGAACTTTAATCTAGTTTCATCTCTGTACTTATCAACCAGTGACTGTAATATACTATCAAGTCCCTTTACATTTTCCCTTAGATAAGGATATTCATCCAATACAAAAACTACGTTTTCATTAAGGGAAAGGCTAAAAATATAGTCAACTATTTCTTCCAGCTTCGTGTACCCAAGCCTAGGAAGTCCATACACTTCCGAAACCATGTCGCATATGCTTTGAACGTTGCTCTCTTCTGTGACCTGTTTGCATTCGTAATATAGTATCTTAGCATTAATCTCACTTATGGCTTGTTTCACAAGTTCGCTTTTGCCAACCCTGCGTCTCCCATAGATAAGGCACATACGCATATCGTCAACTGATAATTCCCCCTTTAACTGCGTGAGTTCCTTATTTCTTCCAAAAAACTCCATTTGTTCAGCTCCTTTCGACTCGGACAAATCCGAGCTAAACCAAATGTAACTCATCATTCCGGATATGTAAAGTTTTATTCGGCTATATCCGAGTCGGTTTGTCTCGAGCAAACCCTCTGTCTTTTATTCTAAGACTAATTATCAATGTCAATTTATCAAATCACGCATTCATCCTTCTCACATGAATAAAAACGCACTTTTTTTGACGTGAAATGCAAAAGGCATGTCTTTTCCCCCATTATTTCCCCCAGCGATCCTGGATTCTCGGATTAACATGACGAGGTTGGTAATGCCACTCCGAGAGTCTCATAAATCTCAGCCTGCTTGTTAAGAAGCTCTCCGGTCCTGAGCTTATGGCATCATTCCCTGCGATATTTTCGCTGATATAATACACTTCTTTTTTGATCTCCTCTACCGCGTCCGCCGGGCAACAAATATACTTACAACGCCTCATTGCAGGCAGATCCGGGATATCATCCCCTATATACGCACTTTCAGGGATTACTCCGTTTTCATCATCAGATTCCAGTCCATATTTCCCAACCACCTCTTCTCTCAGTGATATACTATTTATTCAATACAGGCTGTCGAGGAACTTGTTCAGGGATTTCCTGTCATAGAAATGATCATAATCATTTATGGGATAATCCACAGGTGCACCCTGATCAATATCATAGAAGGACCCATTCTTAACAAAACTTAAACGATTGGAACCTGAAATACGCATCATCGTACCTCCGGCCGTGGTCACCCCAAGTGCCCCGCAGGAACCGCCGCCTGACTGCTTTCCGATTATGGTCACCTTCCCTGAGTTCTTAAATACATTAGGTACAAGGTTTCCGCAGGAAAAACTCACCGGAGATGTCAGGCAGAAAAGCTTAAGTCCTTTCCCATCAAGGGTGTCCCGGTCATCGAATTCATGATCGAGATTGGTATCAGCATTAAATGCCTGGGTTATCCTTGCCCCGGTATTTGGGTTTTCAAGACTTATCTCCCCTTCTCCTAAAAAGGCAGCGATCGTATATGCTGCAGCTGTATCCGCTCCTCCGGTATTGCTTGAGAGATCAAGTACAACCTTTTTCACGGGAGAATTCTCCCTTAAAATCTGACTTACCGAATAGCTTATAAGCCCGATCGTATCCTCTGCATTCGCACCAGGAGCCTCAGTATAATAATCATACGGTCCATGAATAAATGAATCAAAGGTGATATATGCAGTATCCCCGATCTCTTCATAGCCCGGTATCCCCTCCGGATAATACTTCGCCTTAGCGTCATCAAGTGATGCCATAAGGACGCCGGTAGAATTCCTTGCCTTTCCCTCTCCTAAATACTCGCCGAAATCCTTAGCCGCATCAGCACCGGAAATATAAGAGGGATTCATAAATTTACTGTGCTGGTCGTCAAGAAAGCGATAGATGATATTGTAGTATATCCTGTCGATCTCCCTCGCATCCGTTCCCAAAAGTATTTCTTTCGCTCCAGTGTTTTTAGCTAGCGTATCAAAATTGTCTATGGCATGTGTTTCTTTTAATCCATACAGCTGATCAAAGAGTAAGCAGAATTCATTATATGAGAATTTGGCGAGTTCTTCGCTGATTTTACCGGTAGATTCCACAGAATAGTAAGATTCTCCCAGATCACTAAAACCATTTTTAACGTTTCCTATACCGGAAACAGAGGAAACATAAAGGTTTTCTCCGTTATATAAAATATTGAAATTCCTGGGAGTGATAAAAATATCTGACACGGTCTGGAGCGGAACGTAGTATTTTTCGCCATCCCTTACAAGGTCAATATCATATTTTGAAAGATCTATATCGATCTCGTTTCCCATACGGACATCAGTTTCCGCGCTTCTGTGAAGATATTCTTCTTTTCCATCCTTTGATTTTAGGTTGGTATTGATTGCGAGGTCCAGTACGGATTCTTCACCCACACGCATAAACTGGTCGTAATCCTCGAAATGGAAACAGTCATTAGCAAAATCAATATTCATATAATAGCCGTCTTCTCTTGTGAGAGTAACAATATCACCATCCGCTTTTGCCGTGACCGAGTAGGACTTGGTATCATCTGAAACAGGCGCAGCATTAACTCCTATTATAAAAGACATAAAACCTGCAAAGTCTTCTATGTCCACATGGGGTATTTCGCTGCCATTGATGAAATAAAGTGGCATGGATTCTTTACTATTCATTGTAAAAATATATAGAGGCGTATCCTTCTCCTCAATTCCGAGTGATTCACCGGTACTTTCTGCAGATTCTTCTTTTTTATCTTCCGTGATTTCAGTTGCCACTGACGCCTCTTCCGCACTGTTCTCTGTTTCACTGCTTACAGCGGTTGTCCCGGCGTTGTTATTTACGGTTCCCGTGTTGCATCCGCTAATCGCAGCTGTAACGAAAACAACAGTAATTAGTATTGCCAATACTCTCTTCATAACAGTTATGCCTCCTTAATATACTATACGTATAACAATAACTACCCTTTTGTGATTCTTATATACTTTACCAACCCCTAAAATAATAGCATGTTTCTGTCCCAATTTCACTGGATTCACAAGCCATTCTATATATCCTGGATTCTCGGATTAACATGACAAGGTTGGTAATGCCACTCCGAGAGTCTCATAAATCTCAGCCTGCTTGTTAAGAAGCTCTCCGATCCTGAGCTTATGGCTTTCGTCCTCGAAGCATTCAAGGACATCAAGCTTATCAAGCAGCTGCTGCATAGTGTATCTTTTATATAAATTTGTTTCCTTCATCTTGTGATCAAGATGGGAAATGAGAATAAGTGCAACAAACTCG
>JAILEM010000032.1 GCA_024687745.1 Lachnospiraceae bacterium | reverse complement strand
GAAGTCCTTACTAAAGCAGGGCTCATATGCTGTCTCGACTATTACACCGAGCGTCACGCTTTGAAGTTATGTTGAACCGCCGTATGCCGAACGGCATGTACGGTGGTGTGAGAGGGCGGTTAATTCCGCCCTACTCGATTATTATAAACGGATTCAAGTAAACCCACGGCAAAAAATAAATCCTTAAATCCCGCTGATGAAAATCTGCAGTAGTCAGTTACGCAAAAAAAAACTACGTTTTGACTACGTTTGAAGGCAGTGATTTGCCACATTTTGCCCCACTTTGCCATTTTGGCCTTTTTCTTGTAAAATATAGTAAGCGCTAAATGGTTGGCAAAATGCCGCAAACCTTAGCAAGATTGAGCTTTTTGGGAGGGAAAAAAATGCCAATTCGTGTCCTCTTCTGTTGCCACGGCAACATCTGCCGTTCTACCATGGCACAATCCATGCTTCAGGACATGGTAAACAAAGAAAATATGGAGGAAATGTTCTATATCGACTCGGCTGCTACCAGCCGGGAGGAGATAGGAAATACGCCTCATTACGGAACGGTTCAGAAGCTACGTGAGGTTGGAATTCCGCTTGTTCCTCACAGGGCAAGGCAGATGACAAGGGAAGATTATAAAAAATATGATTATCTTATAGGGATGGATTCCATGAATGTAAGGAATATGGAGAGGATAGCTGGCGGTGATCCGGATGGTAAGATCTTCCTTATGCTAAATTTTGCGGGTAGTTCCAGAAATATTGCCGATCCCTGGTATACCGGTAATTTTGATGAAACCTATGATGATCTTTGTGAGGGTTTGGATGCATTCTGGCAGTATCTTAAGAAAGAAACAGGCTGACACGAGTATATTCTGAGGAGACTCGCTTCCGGTTAGTTTGATTTAGTTATAGTAGTTCGCAAAATATGCCATAGAAATCACCCCTTATTATAAGGGAACTCTGCTGTTGGTTGAGTCCATTTTACAAAGTCTCTGAGTAAATAATGTCTTTTCCTCAAACAGCTTCAATAACGCTGCTTACATACGGAATATCCTTATTTTGTTTTCTTCATATATCTGGCATCCCTATATGAGCCTATTTTTACAATCTTATCTTTTTTTAACATATTACTAAGAACAAGCTCTACAGTTTTTACGCTTATGTCCGGAAGTTTATCCAAAATGTCACTCTTTGAAATAGGAACTATTGCATTCAAAAGAACTGCTTCAACCCGTTCGGATTTTTTAGCTTTCCTGATAGTAATCTCCATAAATGACTCATCAAGCTCTTTATAGCATTTATATAGAATCTGCATAAAGTTAACCATAAACGGCGTATAGTCACTCTTGTTTTCAAGCCAACCTACCGACGACTGTTCCAACGCATCATAATAGCTTTCTTTATACTTATTAATCTGTCCTTCTATAGATATATATCTTCCTATGTCATATCCTGCCATATATAAAAGCAATACAGTCAGAAGTCTGGATACTCTCCCGTTCCCATCCAAATATGGATGTATACACATAAAGTCAACAATGAAGCATGGAATAAGTAATAGATCTGAAATATTGGAATTCTGCCTGGCATCATAAAATGCCAGCAACATCTGTTCCATTGCCGGTGGCGTTTCTTTTGATGATATGGGTTTAAATCTAATATGTCTTGTACCGTCCGTCAGATTCGCAATGATCATATTGTCATGGGATTTATATTGCCCGGCTTCTAAAGGATTTACATCTTCTTCCAGCATCCTGTGAAGAATTTTTATTGTATCCTCATTCAGATCTATAAGCTTATAATTTGTATGAATAAGGTTGAGTGCCTCTTTATAACCTGAAATTTCCTTCTCTTCATGCGTAACAGGGATAGCTCCATTTACAATATCTCTGATTCTATCATCAGTTGTTACAATACCTTCAATTGCATTACTGCCTTTAACAGATTCTACAATCGCTTTTTTTCTAAGTTTTTCATATGAATCAGCATATAGAAGTTTTCTAAAATCTCCCTTTGCACGCAAATCAGCAATTATAGTAGATAGGGATACGATATTAGCAGGAATACTTGTTTCTAAAAAACTATAGTCAAATCTTCTCATTTTTATCTACAAATAAAAATTTACTACCTAAATTTTATGTTTTTTTAGGTAGTAAGTCAATGACTAATACAGCACATTCTTTAGAAGGTGAAACTGTAATGTAATTATAATTTCTACTGATTATTTCGTAGTGTTTCAGCAATAGCTAAAAATCCTTCGGATTTTATAAGCGCTATTCCTTGTTGTTCATCTCCCAAAACCACTAGTTGATCTCCCGATGATATATTAAAAATCTTTCTTGCTTTAGCGGGAATTACAATCTGTCCTTTTTCACCAACCGTTACAACTCCAAACAAATGCTTTCCTTTTGGTGGCAGCCCCAAGCCCATATTCTCATCGGGCTCATAGTTTGCTAAATCATCCAAAGAAACCTCAAACAATTCAGCAAGTCTCCTTGATTTATCCAAATCCGGTATGGTTTCTCCGGACTCCCATTTCGCAACTGCCTGCCTTGTAACCCCTATTTTTTCTGCTACATCTTCCTGTGTGAAAGCTTTAAGTTTCCGTAATTGAACCAGGTTATCCTTAAACATTTTCTTTATCCGTCCTATTATTTTCTTTGATTCCGAGAACTACCCATCTATAGATCGGTATCCTCGAAATCAGTTCGTATAACACAATAGAAGTTACAAATGCAGATATCAAACTTAACAGGTATATAAATATGGCCGGCATTATATGACGCGTGGCTATTTCAACAGCTATTATCGAAATGCCAAGGTAATGAAATATATATATACCCCAGCTGTGCCTGTTCATCCAGGATGTATATTTATCTGTATAATCAAGGTATTTTGCTCCGGCTCCTAACCACGCAAGGGATGCAAACCATCCAAATGTTGTAAATAGAATAGTTTTATACACCGGCGTATCAGCATAGTTTTCTCCAAAATATTTAATGGAAAAAGCAATTCCCAAAATAACAGAAACAATAATCAGTACAACCGACCATTTCTTTAGAATTTCTATAACTTCTTCATGAGAAAAAACAAAATATCCCAGTAAAAATGCCAATCCATAATAGCCAAATCTGTATACACATATGATTGGTGTATTAAGAATCTGAGCTGCGCCAAATACAGGCACAGATAAAAGCAGTAATATAATAATATTAATTTTAGCAAAAGGCTTCCACAACCTATTTTTTTCAATTTTCCGAATAAGAATCAAAAAAATGCTAAAAACCCAAAGCAGTTGTATATACCAAAGGACACCTATACCACTTGCAACCATGATAAGAAAAGCTATCGGCAAAGGAACTGTTCTCATCATATTCATAGCATCTGTTGATCTTGTGTTAAAATATCCCTGAATAAATTGGAAAGCAAAAAGACCTAGAGTTGATGGAACAAGCAGTTTCCTGGTTCTGCTTCTAAGAAACTCTTTCCCCGTATGATGCTCAAGATAGCATCTTGAACTTATACCGGAGACTATAAAAAGAAGGAACATAAACCATGGAAAAGTCAGATACTGAAAGACATCATAGTACTGAACTTCCAGTCCGGTGATATTTCCTACAACTCCCGGTATGCCTTCTGCATTATACATATATAAGACATGGTAAATGACCACAACGACAACAGTGATCCACCTGATATTGTCCAAATAATGTTTTCTCATACTTATCACACTTTCGCAATTATTATTAACAATAGTATAATTTAGTAATACTAATATGTCTATCAACTATACATTACATATTTGAACTTTTTATGTCAATTATTGTTACTTAAACGAACCTCTTCAGTTTTACATTTATATATCTCAAAGATTACTATTCGATTTAGTTGCCCAGTCGTAAATACATAATATGAGCCAGTGACTCCGTCCCCCTGGCTCAAAGATTTGGTTCCATTTGTACTAATTATAGTGTATAATATAAGGAGTTATAACTAATTATAGGGTAAAGGGGTGTATATAATGAGAAGATTAATGAGAATTTCGACTCTTGCGCTTGTTTTGTGTATGGGGTTTTCTTTCGTTGTAATGGCGGAAGAACAGGATGATTACAGGGATTCGGCGGACAATGTGTTCAGGGCAGGTGAGTCCGTTACTGTAGAAAATGAAGAGTGCCGTGATATATTTGTAGCCGGAAGCGATGTATTAATAGAGGATATATACGGTGCGGAATCGGTATTTGCCGCAGGAAAGTATATTGAACTAAATGGAATGGAAGAGGCCGGAGGAGATGTTTTTGCGGCCGGAGAAAAGATAGAAGTATCGGATGTGTATGCTGACGGAAACATGTTTGCAGCCTGTGAAAGCCTTGATATTAGCGATGATTCGAGCTTTTCGGCATTATATGCCGCAGGTAGTAATCTTGACATCGGGGGTACCTATACTGCACTTTACGTAGCAGGAAGTAATGTGGTATTTAGCGGATCGATCGATGGAAGCGGAACGATAGAGGCAGATAATGTTGTAATAACAGAGGATGCCAGGATAAACGGAAAGCTTCTTATAAAATCGGCAAATGAACCGGAAATAGAATCTTCCGAGTTTCTGGATAATATAGTATATGAGCAGACTAAGAGTGATAATGAGATCGCAGAGACTGCGGTTAAGGCATCTATCTTTGTAAGGATATGGAACAAGGTCAGGAAGGTATTATTCTGGATACCCGCATCTGTAATTATAGGACTTGTACTCTGTCTGGCTATTCAGAGACATCTTGATGATGCAGGTACAATGATAAAGAACAGAACCTCGCCGATGATCGTAAGCGGGATAATCGCCTATATAAGTATCCCTGTTGCGATAGTGATCCTCTGTTGTACTGTGATAGGACTTCCTCTTGCGGGTATTCTTACTCTTATCTATGTTATCCTTCTCTGCCTTGGGGTATCTTTTACCGGGGCATCTCTTTCAAGACTTGTTTTCCCGAAGCTTCATCCAATGCTTGCGGCAGCTATAGGAATAGCTGTTATACAGCTTGTGAAGATGATACCGTTTATCGGGTGGCTTGTTGGTGTTGCATGTGATATGTATCTGTTGGGGTATACGGTACAGAGAGTATATATTGATAAGAAAAATGAAAGTCAAAACAGAATAAGTGGTTAATATGGCAAGATCAACCGGAAGGGGACAGTAGTTTTATGAAAAGCGGATACGAAAGAGTTTCCAGATTTGAGAAGGCTGAGATCAGGAAGGAAGAAGCTTCCTCAGAAGATGGAAAAATAAAGGATAAAAAATCTGATCATAAGGGAAATAAGGAGCAGGGCCGTGATGACGAAAGCCCTCCGAAAGAAGGAGGTGGACGGCATTCAGGCTATGGTTCCGCCTCTTCAGTAGGAAGTCTTGGAACAGATCTTTTGGAGGATCGATCATTTGCTACCCACGACAGTGATACGGTCGAGGGAGCTTATGAGAGCAGTGTTGACAGCTACAGCCGGATCGGTAAAAAAGATGGCACCGTTCCCGAAGATGATGCAGTCATTTTGGATGACAGGATCGTTCCTGATATTAAGCCTGCTGAATATACGGATAAACCCCTTGTTGTGGTCATAGATGATGATTTCACAGTACTTGATATCATGAAGATATTCCTTGCACGGGGTTATACCTACAAGGGCTTTACAAATTCCAAGGATGCTGTATTTTTCCTTAATAATAATGTTCCGTCGCTGATCCTTTTGGACAGTTTTATGCCTATGATCTCATCAAAAAGGATAATATCGATAGTCAGGTCCTCTGAATATACAAAGGATGTGCCTATCTATTACATCTGTGAAGAAAGTGAAAAGGCAGCAGTAAAAAAGAAGCTGTCGGATGATGTCAGAGGCATTATTACAAGGCCTGTTGCAAGGGGAAGGATTCAGGAAGTTCTTGATGAAGTTTTTAAAAAGGATGATTACAACGTCTGATCATAAATAAATAATGCGTCATGACTGTTCTTGACGAAAAAAAGACCTTGTGCTATTATATTTCAACGTGAGTTAAAGATTGATATGATACATTTATGCTTACGAGCGTCTTTTGTATTATACTTTAACCAAGTTGTGCGTGTAGCTCAGCTGGATAGAGCGTCTGGCTACGGACCAGAAGGTCGTGGGTTCGAATCCTATCACGCACGTCAAAACCGCTTGAAATATATTTCAGGCGGTTTTATTTTGCCCGGACATATATAATATATGAAGCTTTGTGTATTGCAGTAAAAAAGGATGGATTTATGGATTTTGGAAATTTCTCACTCACAAAGGAAACACTGCCCATAGCCAGGCAGATGGCTGAACAGATCCCCGGTGGCTTTGTCATCTATCAGGAAAATGAGAACAGGGACATAATATATGTAAACTCCAAAATGCTTGAGATATATAAATGCAGTACTCTCGAGGAATTTAAGGAGCATACCGGATACACTTTTCCCGGAATGGTGCATCCTGATGATTTTCAAAGGGTTCAGGTGTCCATAGATGCCCAGATAGGCGGCAAGCACGGTGAACACGATCATGTTGAATACCGTATCATCACTAAGGACGGGTCGGTCAGATGGCTTGATGATTACGGGCACTTCAGTCATTCCAAGGATTATGGCGATCTTTACTATGTTTTTCTTATCGATATCACAGAAAAGCGTCTCGCACAGGAAGCAAGGAACAAGTTTTTCTTTAAGATGTCCCATGAACTGATAAATCCCTTAAATGTTGTCTCGAGCTTTATAAAGCTTGCTGTTAAACACAGGGATGACCCTGCTCTGTTAGAGGAATATTTAAACAATGCAAATGAAGCAACCGATGATATGGTAAGGCTTATAGATAATATCATGGAGATACATCGTTTGAGCGCAGCGGATGACGGTTTTGAACCGTTAAATGCAGAGGAGGTTTTCAAAAATGAAAAACCCGGCAGGGTACTGATAGTTGAGGATAATGAATTAAATCAGGTCCTGCTTAAGACTATCCTTGATGAATACGGTTTTGAGGTTGAGACAGCAGATGACGGAGGTCCTGCGGTTGATGCGGTAAAGGATCATCCCGAGGGTTATTACGATGTTATTCTTATGGATATTCAGATGGTAAAGATGGATGGGTTTGAAGCTGCTGAAAGGATACGAAGGCTTCCGCATGCAGATAAGGACAGCCTTCCCATAATAGCTATAAGTGCCAATGCAAGGAGTGAGGATATAGAAAGATCAAAGGCCAGCGGTATGAATGAGCACCTTGCAAAACCATATGATCCCGAACAGATCGTGGAAACCATAATAAAATATAAAAAGAGAAGCAGAATATAGCTTTTATTATATTTTTTTAAAACTTTTTTTATTTATATTATCAACTAAAAGGTCTATAATGTTTAGCATGTTTATTTGTAAATGATATATACCCGGTTACAGACAGATGAGGTGGATGGTTAAAAGTGGATAAATCCGGCGGCGCACCTAAAACGGTGACAAAAGTATTAAAAAAATTAAAATGGGTCCTTCTGATCGCTGTGGTTGCAGCAGTAATAATCTTTGTAAATAAATACAATGCAAAGAAGAAGGCAGATGAAGAGCTGTTCAAGAAGATCTCAGGTATAGAAACGTCTAAGGTTGAGAAAGGAAGCCTTATTAATTCCATAAAGGCAACGGGAACAATTAAAAGCTCATCGATAAGGACTATAGCCTCTACTATTAAGGATACAAAGGTTCAGGAGGTCAATGTTAAGGTGGGAGATTATGTCAATGAAGGAGATGTTCTTGTCACCTTTACCGTAGATAATATCAACAGACAGATATCCGATGTCCAGGCCGATATATCTGAGAGCAAGGCTTTACAGGAAATAGATTCTCTTGCCAATACAAGGACATATTTTTACTCATACGGAACCGAGTCGATCACCATATCTGATCTTCAGACAAAGATCGAAAGGGCACAGAAGAATCTTAACGAGGCCTGTGATGGATATGGAAGCCTTAAAAGGGAAAGACAGGCGAAGATAGATTCGGGAGAAATGAGCGAAGCCGATGCCGAAGCAGCTTATAAGGATGGGATCGCTGCCGCTTATAAGGCTGTGGAAGATTGCCAGATGGCCCTGGATGATGCATATAAGGCTCTTGAGACTGAAGTATATAAGGGCTCCAATACTATTGCGGATTCTACGGATACCTATAATAAGGGAGTGATCAAAAGTGGCGACAGTACCAGAACCCTTGAACGTCAGCTTAGGGAATATAAGGAAAATCTGGATAATTATGTTGTGAAGGCGCCTATCAGCGGACTGGTTACAATGCTCAAGGTAGAGCAGGGTAACGGATTTTCCGGAGGCGAAATTCTTACCATACAGAATATAGATGATTATTTTATCGAAACAGAGATAGACGAATATGATATTCCTGATATAAAGGAAGGGCAGAGGGTTATCTTAAAGACGGATGCCACGAGGGATACTGAGCTTGAGGGAGTAGTAATATCCGTAGCACCTACTTCCACCGAAGCCAAAAGCGCTACGGGAACCTCTTCAGGTGTAAGTTCAGGCAGAGTTACCTATACTGTCAAGATCAAAATAACAACGGCAGATGAGAGGATAAGACTGGGAATGACAGCAAGACTCAGTATCGTTACCGAGGAAAAGAAAGATATCCTCTATGTTCCCTATAATGCCATATACAAGAATGAAGCAGGTGAAGATGTCATATATATTGTATCCGCAACGGATATGAAGGCTTATGAGGATGGGCTTGCTGCCAGGATGAATGAAGGATCTGCAGGTATAATCGACACTATGGCCGAGAACGGTATTGATATAAAAAATAAAAAGATAGATTTCAGCCCTCCCACAGATAGCAAAAAGGACTCAGAGCTTATCGATATACGGGAGAGAAAACAGGAAATAAAGGTGAGTACGGGAATGGAGAGCGATTATGAAACAGAGATAATCGGCCCTGACCTTAAAGAGGGTATGACGGTACTTCTTCCGGAGACTGAAACGGAAGCGGGATTTGACTTTTCGGCATTTTTCTGACCGGGTATGAAATATAATGTTTAATAAAAAAAAGAAAAATAATGAAAAAGAATTAATAATAGAAGATATCACCGATACGGCAGAGGATCTTGAGGAATCCGGAGATGAAGAAAAAGATCCGGAAGAATCTGAGAGCTCTGAAGAAGTTATCAAAGCTCCTGCTCCGGGTGAGGTCATAATAGATATGAAGGGTATCGTGAAGAGATACTTCATAGGAATGCCCAATGAGTTAGAGGTTCTCCACGGAGTTGATATACAGGTCAGAAAGGGTGAGTTTGTGGCTATAGTCGGTCAGTCGGGCTCCGGCAAATCAACTCTTATGAACGTGATAGGTGCTCTGGACAGGCCTACTCTCGGATCATATAACCTTGACGGGGTTGATATGTTCAAGGCCAAGGATGAGGATCTTTCCGCCATCCGCTGTAAAAAGATCGGTTTTGTTTTTCAGACATATAATCTTGTTGCCAGGACCTCTGCATTGAAGAATGTGGAACTGCCGATGCTTTATTCCAATACGCGCAGGAGTGTAAGGAATAAAAGGGCTAAGGAGCTTCTGAAGATGGTTGAAATGGAGGACCGTATGAAGCATACTCCCGATGAGCTGTCAGGAGGACAGAAGCAGAGGGTGGCTATTGCCAGAGCTATGGCTAACGATCCTGCGATCATTCTTGCCGACGAGCCGACCGGTGCTCTGGATTCCGCAACCGGAAGGCTTATCATGGATATTTTTCACAGACTCAATTCCGAACAGGGAAAGACCATAGTTCTTATAACGCATTCCCCTGAGCTTGCGGAGGAGACACAGAGGATACTGACACTTAAGGACGGACTTATAGTAGGTGAGAGAAAAGGAAGAGGTAAAGCGGTATGATGCTCTTTGTTGAAAACATACTTCTGGCTTTGTCTTCGCTTAGATCAAATAAGATCAGGGCATTACTTACGATGCTCGGTATCATCATAGGTATAGGTTCCGTAATAGCGATAGTTACGGTGGGAAATTCACTTACGAATTCAGTGAACAGCTCAATGGAGTCCGTTGGAGCCAATAATGTAAACATTGGACTCAAACAAAAGGAAAAAGAAAATGAGATCACTGAAAGCGGCTATGAGATAAGCGGAAGATCATTCGAATATCAGGAGCCGAAGTCCGAAGATCTGTATACGGACGAAATGATAGAGAGTCTTAAGAATAAGTATCCCAATGAAATAAAGGAAATATCTATCAGTGAAGATGTTGGGAACGGTAAGGTCACACAGGGTGATGACTACGCAAATGTTTCTGTTTCGGGCGTCAATGAGGGCTTTTTTGTCGCAAATAATATAGAAATCATTCAGGGCACGATACTTTCCGGAAAGGCAATGGAGGATGGGAAGAGCGTTGCGCTCGTTTCCGATTATTTTGTCGATAATCTTTATGGCGGTGATGCGTCCAAAGCGATCGGAAAAAAGGTCGAGGTTATCAGCGGGATGAAATATTATGTATATACCATAGTGGGTGTATATAAATATCAGGCTAATACCTTTTCGGCCGAAAGCAAAAAGGATACGGTGACTCCTCTTTTTATCCCTATTAAAACAGCAAAGGATACAAACCACAGTGTGAGCGGCTACAGTACCTTTACGATAGTTGTAAATGCCGGTGTCAGTTCCTGGGAATTTTCAAAAAAATCAGCCAATTTTCTGAAAAAATATTACAGAAATAATAATAAATTCGAGCCCTCGGGATTTTCGCTTGAATCTCTTGTATCAACCTATACGGACATGATGTCCAAGATCTCTCTTGCGATCTCTGTTATAGCAGGTATATCGCTTGTTGTCGGAGGAATAGGTGTTATGAACATCATGCTTGTTTCCATATCAGAGAGGACTAAGGAGATAGGTACAAGAAAGGCTCTTGGAGCCACTAACGGTTCGATCCGTGTCCAGTTCATAGTGGAGGCGATAGTGATCTGCATAATAGGCGGAATATTTGGGATAATTGTCGGAATTGGCGGCGGAATGTTAGCTGCAAAGGCACTTGGATTTTCTGCCACTCCCTCACTTTCGAGTATAGTGGTCTCGCTTTTGTTCTCGATGGGGATCGGTGTATTTTTCGGATATTATCCGGCTAACAAGGCCTCAAAGATGAATCCGATCGATGCGCTCAGATACGAATGATAATTTTTTCAGTTGAGCTTTGAAACAGATTCTCCCTTGAGGACTGCCCCGTCTATCATTATCTTTTCGATAACGGTTATCTTGGGACTCTCTATCAGTTCTATCAGCTTATTTGCGGCTGTCTTTCCTATACCCTCTGTATCCTGCGCATATGTTGTGAGCTTGGGAGAGAGGATCTGGGAAATAAAAAATCCATCATAACCTACCACGGAGATATCAGAGGGAATATCCATGCCTGTGGATTTTATCGCATTTATCCCGCCGATACAGGAATAATCATCGGGATAGAAGATACAGGTAGGCGCAGGAGAAAGCTTTAACAATTCCAGTGTGTGCTTATATGAATCCTCGGGACTCCTGTACTGTGACCTTTTGATATATTCATCCGGTATATCTATATTTCTTGAATGTAAAGCCCTTAAAAAGCTGGCTATTCTGTTCTGGGTAACAGAGGTGTCGTCACCTATTATATACGCTATCCTTTCGTGCCCCATATCACAGACATAATCCACCAGATCATTTATGCCCTTGATATTATTTGAAACTACGGCGATCCTGTGGTCAAATACATGGTCGATCGTAACAACGGGGATATCGGAGTTGATAAGCTCCAAAACCTCGGGGTCAGAGAAATCCACGCAGGCTATCACTATACCGTCAAACCCTCTGTACCTGCAATGCTCGAGATAGCTTAACCCGTTCTTTTCCTGGCAGTTTATAAAGGTGATGTCATAACGCTTGGATTCGGCATAGACCTTAAAGCTGTCGAGAACATGGGCAAAATAGTCATGGGTAAGTCCGCTTGAGGATTCGTCAACAAAAAGAACGCCGATGTTGTAGGTGCGGTTTGTCTTTAAGGCTCGGGCAGAGGAATTTGGAAAGTATCCAAGCTGCTTGGCCTGTTCCTTTATGAACTGCTTTCTTTCGGCGCTTACATCACTGTGATCGTTCAGGGCCTTGGAAACTGTTGCCACGGAAACGTTGCATGCTTTTGCTATGTCTTTCATTGAGATCATTTCTGTACCGCCTGACTGAATAAGTATCTGATATACTGAACGAAATCGATTACGAAAAAAGTATATTATATATTTTGACGAATTTCAAGACATAAATTGATGATAAATGTACAAAATCACTTAAAACCGCAGATTATTTTGATTATTTATATTGATTTACCTGCCATTATTATGTATAATCTTTTTAATTCGCAGATTATTTATGTCCTTTTTACTTAATCGTTTTCAATAGCGGATCAATACAAAAAGAATGGAGAGGTACTGACATGAAGTTTGGATATTTTGATGATGCAAACCGGGAGTATGTTATAACAACACCTAAGACACCGCTTCCATGGATCAATTATCTTGGATGTAAGGATTTTTTCAGTCTTATATCCAATACCTGTGGCGGCTATACCTTTTATAAGGATGCAAAGCTTTTAAGGCTTACACGATATCGTTATAATGATGTTCCCATGGACATTAACGGAAAATACTTCTATATAAAGGACGGTGATACCGTCTGGAATCCGGGTTGGCAGCCCGTAAGGGAGGATCTTGATACCTATGAATGTCGTCACGGTATCGGCTACAGCCGTTTTAATTCTTCCAAGAATGATGTTAAAGCGTCTGTACTCACCTTTGTTCCGATGGATGATACCTGTGAGATAAGCCGTATCGAGCTGACCAACTGCTCGGATCATGAAAAGAAGATACAGTTATTCTCTTATGTGGAGTGGTGCTTATGGAATGCTGATGATGACAGCAGGAATTTCCAGAGAAATTTCTCTACCGGTGAGGTTGAGGTTAAGGGATCGGCAATCTTCCATAAGACGGAGTACAGAGAGAGAAGGAATCATTATGCCGTATATTCCGTCAATACTGAGATCGACGGGTTCGATACGATAAGGGAAGAGTTCCTTGGTGCATACAGGGGTGCGGGTGAACCCATAGCTGTGGAAAGAGGAAGGTGTTCGAATTCAATGGCAAGCGGATGGCAGCCTGTTGCCTGTCATCAGAAGGATATAACACTTGCTGCGGGCGAATCGGTATCCTTTATATTTGTTCTTGGTTATATCGAGAACGATGAAGAGGATAAGTGGGAGTCCTACGGTGTTATAAATAAGAAAAAAGCCTTTGAGATGATAGACAGATATAAGACTGACGCCGATGTTGAGAAGGCCTTTGCGGTTCTTAACGATTACTGGAAGGGTCTGCTTTCAAAATACAGCGTAAGATCCTCAAATGACAAGGTCGACAGGATGGTCAATATTTGGAACCAGTATCAGTTTATGGTAACCTTTAATATGTCACGTTCGGCTTCCTATTACGAATCCGGAATAGGAAGAGGAATGGGCTTCAGGGATTCATGCCAGGATCTTCTCGGCTTTGTTCATCTCATACCCGACAGGGCAAGGGAGAGGATAATCGATATCGCATCCACCCAGTTTATCGACGGCTCTGCTTATCATCAGTACCAGCCTCTTACAAAGAAGGGTAATTCCGATATAGGAAGCGGGTTCAATGATGATCCGCTCTGGCTTATCGCAGGAACGAGCGCATATATCAGGGAAACAGGCGATATGTCCATCCTTGATGAAATGGTACCCTTTGATAATGATATATCCAAGGCACAGCCTCTTATGGAGCATCTTAAGAGATCCTTTGATTATATAGTAAACCACAGAGGACCGCATAATCTTCCTCTTATCGGAAGGGCAGACTGGAATGACTGTCTGAATCTTAACTGTCATTCGCTTCATCCCGGAGAATCCTTCCAGACATTTGGCCCCTCTGAGGGTCCTGTTGCGGAATCCGTATTCATAGGCGGAATGTTTGTTAAGTATGGAAAGGAATATGCTGACCTTTGCAGATTAAAGGGAAATGAAGGCGAGGCAGAGAGAGCCGAGTCAGAGGTTAAGGAAATGAGCAAGGTCCTCTTATCCGATGCCGGATGGGACGGAGAATGGTTTGTAAGAGCTTATGATTCCTATGGTAATAAGGTTGGATCTAAGGAATGCGAGGAAGGACAGATCTATATTGAGCCTCAGGGCTTCTGCGTACTTGCGGGTGTCGGTGTAGAGACAGGAGAGGCAATAAAGGCACTTGATTCCGTTAAGGAAAAGCTTGATACGGATTACGGTGTTATGATACTTCAGCCTGCATATACAAGGTATCATGAGGAGCTTGGAGAGGTTTCCTCTTATCCGCCCGGATATAAGGAAAATGCAGGTATCTTCTGCCACAACAATCCCTGGGTATCGATAGCGGAGACAGTTGTCGGACGTGGTGACAGAGCCTTTGAGATATATAAGAAGACCTGTCCTGCATATACAGAGGAGATCAGTGAGATACACAGGACTGAACCCTATATTTACTGTCAGATGGTTGCCGGAAGAGATGCCAAGTATCACGGAGAGGGTAAGAATTCCTGGCTTACAGGTACTGCAGCATGGACATTTGTAAATATCTCGCAGTATATCCTCGGAGTTTATCCCACTCATAACGGTCTTTCGATAAATCCCTGCACGCCTAAGGGCTTCGGAGATTTCGAGATAACAAGGGAATACAGAGATGCCAGATATAATATTTGCGTTAAGAATCCCGATGATGTTGAAAAGGGTGTAAAGAAGCTTATCGTTGACGGAAAGGAAGTTGATGGCTGCGTGATCCCTTATGAGAAGGATAAGAAGGAGTATAACGTAGAGGTCATCATGGGCTGACAGATCTTCATGGGCTGACAGATCATCATGGCTGACAGATCATTATGATAGAATGCTGAACTTAATTTTCATCTGAAGAAGGACGGAAAAGGTCAGATCATAAAGTAATAAGATATTATCAGATTAATAAGAAATAATAAAGGACCGGCGTAGGAGGAACTTTCTGTAGCCCTTACACCGGTCCTTTCATATGCTTTGATATAATATTTGGTAATACTGTTATGGTTTGCGCAATTGATATTTAACCCTTTACAGCACCTGCGGTGAGACCTGAGTAGATCTGCTTCTGGCAGGCTATGAAAACTATGAGCGCCGGCAGCAGTGATATTATGACGCCTGCGCATATAAGGTTATACTTACTTCCCAAAGGTCCGACGAAGGTATAAAGAGAGGTTGCGACCGTGGGGTAGAGCTTCTTGTCCTGCAGATAAAGGTTGGCATTGTAGTATTCGTTATAGGTGCCGACACCCTTTAGTATACAGGAGGTTACGATGGCGGGCTTTAAGAGAGGGAGAAGTATTTTGTAGAAGATCGTAAAATAATTCGCTCCGTCAACTATTGCCGATTCATCTAAGGATATGCTTATATTTTCAAAGAACTGTATAAATATAAATATCGAGATTACATCGGTTCCGCACATCATTATTATGTATCCAGGAAGGGAATTTATAAAATGAAGCTTATACATTATCTCATATACGGAGATCTGCATCGCAACTCCGGGAAGGAGTGAAGCAAAGAGGAACAATGCCCTTATAACTCCGTTTAAGGGGAACTTAAACCTGTTAAGTACATAGGCAAGCTGTGTTCCTATTATAACTGAGACTGTCAGCACGAATACAAGGATGATCGTTGAGTTGATAAAGGCTCTTGCCATGTTGGCCTTTTCAAAGGCACTGGCAAAATTTCCAAAGTTAAGCCAGCTCTCCGGCAGAGTCATAACATTTGTCCTTGTATATTCCTCATCTGTCTTAAAAGCGGTTATAACACAGGAAACGATAGGTATAACTGCCACAAAGGAGAAGAATATAAGAGAGAGATACTTTAAAAATATAAGAAGATATTTAAGTATTTTCTGCCCGATCGTCATGCTGTCATACCTCCCT
Organism: Lachnospiraceae bacterium; assembly: GCA_024687745.1. Classification (GTDB taxonomy): domain Bacteria; phylum Bacillota; class Clostridia; order Lachnospirales; family Lachnospiraceae; genus UBA2868. Next base: position 9,397 of record JAILEM010000032.1, on the reverse strand, counting down.
TCTTCATGGCTGATGCCCTTTTTCTCGCAAGCTTCTTTTCGCGGCGTGTTGTTGCATTTATATCCTCATCCTCGGCATTCCTGAATACATATTTGAACAGCAGCCTCTGGATGATCGTTGCGATGAAGATAAGTATCAGAAGTATTATCGCCATCGCCGAAGCAAGTCCGACCTTTTGCTGGGTATGGGCTATCTGGTGCATTACTACGAAGTAGGTTCCCGTTCCGTTCGCACCGTCTGTGATAACATAGGGCGGTTCGAAGGCTGAGAGTGAACCGGATATCGAAAGTATAACGTTTAGGAGTACGATGGTCTTTATACTTGGCAGTATGATGTATTTAAACTGCTGGAACTTTGTTGCTCCGTCAAGCATCGCCGCCTCGTAGAGATTTGAATCAACTGACATTATGGCTCCGATGAAAAGGACCATATTCTGTCCGAAGTACCTCCATACCGAGGTTCCCACCAGCGACCAGTTATTGATGCTCTGATCCTTGAGCCAGTAGGGAAGGTTTTCGATATTGAAGCCGGCCCATGATAAAACGGTATCGAAAACAAATCCTCTGGTATAGAAAAATTTGAATATAAAACCGATCGCTATACCGTTTATCAGATAGGGGAAGAACATAAAGCCCTTGAAAAGTCCTCCGAGCTTTACCTTAAAGCTTAAAACCGTTGCAAGGTAGAGAGCCAGTGCAAGCTGCACCACGGATCCTGCCATGTAATAGAGGGAAAGCTTTAAAGCACCGAAACAGTCATCTCTTGTAAAGACCTTTTTGTAGTTATCAAAACCTACGAATTTTCTTGCTCCCGTATATTTCATTTTATAGAAGCTGTAGGTAAACATTTCTCCGAATGGAAGATATGTGAATACGAATAAAAGAAGAAGGGGTATTATCATGAATGCGGTAATTACCAGAAATTTCTGTCCGTCACGGCTTCTTAACCATTCACCCGGACTCCTTCTTGTTCTTGTTTTACTCATTGCGCAAAACCTCCAAATAGTAAAGCTGTCTTTCTTCTTAGAGAGAGAGCCAAGGAGAGAAATCCCTGGCTCTGCTCTTTCTCATTGATAGTTACTTCTGAGTTTTTTATCAGTTGTTTACTTCTACCTCAAGCTCTTCCTGAGCATCGTTCCACTTAGCTGTCCAGTCAGCCATGATATCATCAAATGATTCAGATCCTGTAGCTCCTGCCTCAACTATTCTCTGAACCTTGTCATTTCCGCCTGCATTGAAGGAAAGCTCTGATTCTGCGTTCATATCATTGAGTAAGGTCTCCTCGCCTGCAACTGCATCCTGATCAGATAATACTTCGCATCCGTCAAATGCTGCATACATATCGGGGTTAGCTCCGTCCTTGACTACTGTATATCCGCCTTCGTTGTAGCACCAGTTAGACTTCTCTGTCATCCACTTTATGAAGATGAGTGAAGCGAGCTTGTTCTCGTCTGATGAGTTAACATTGATACAGTAATTGTAGTCGCCGCCTGCTGCTACATACTGTGTTCCGTTTACTGTCATAGGGAACGGCATATATCCTACATCCTCGGGATGTGAATCAGCTTCCTGCATCTGAGCATAAGCCCATGAACCAAGAACCATTGTTCCTATCTCACCACGGTTGAGCATTCCCTTACAGCCTTCCCAGTCGGTGGTTGTATAGTCATCTTCGATAAGTCCGTTTGCGCATGCATCATAAAGGATCCTGTAAAGGTTGTATGCACCTGTGTCATCGCCGGGATCGTCGAAAGGATTTGCTGTGTGTGCAAACTTCTGGTTTACATATGTGTCATCACCGTTTGTTACTATACCTAAATAAGCATCCCATGCTCCCATTGTCCAGCCTGCTGCATAGTTTGTATAAAGAGGTATTGCATCTGTGTTGTCCTTGATCTTCTGAAGAGCATCGAGAAACTCGGTAGGAGTCTTGGGAAGCTCTGTGATGCCGGCCTTTTCAAAAACAGCCTTATTATAAAGAACACCCTGTGCATTTGCCATGTAAGGAATACCATAGCAAAGTCCGTCATATGACCATGAGCTTACAAAGTTGAGCTCCTGTGAAAGGTTGTCAAGAGTGTCAAGCGGCATAAAGTATGTGGAAAGGTCACTCTTATCAACTGCGGGGATATGCATTATATCGCCCCAGTCGCCTGTTGTAAGACGAAGAAGAGAATCCTCTGCATAATCGGTAACGCCTTCTGTGGTAACAGTGATATTGGGGAATTCCTTATTGAATTCAGCGATCATGTTAGCCATTGTTCCGTCTTCTTCACGGTCAGTCTTATGATGGATATACTTGATGCTGGCCGTAAGATCCTTGTTGTCGTCAAGACTTAATGAAGTGTAGGAAAGGTCACCTGCCACAGCTTCGGTATCTGCTGCTTCCTCAGTTGCCTCTTCGGCTTCTTCTGTCTCTTCTGCTGCAGCTTCATCTGCAGCTTCTTCTGCTGCCGGAGCCTGTGCTGCCGGTGCAGCGCCGCCACATGCTGTAAGTGAAATAGCCATAGCTGATGTGAGCAGAACTGCTAATGCTTTTTTCAGATTCATAATTATCCTCCTTGAGTTAGTTAATAAAATTGTTAACGTTGTAACTTAAAGACAGTATAAACTTTTAAGTAAAATTATGCAAGGGTTTTTTGTAAAAATTTGTAATATTTTTTCATTAATTTGTATTTTTTTGTTTATATTAGTTAAGTTACCGGCAATATGAAAAAATGATTTCCTTATATTAAAAAGATATGATGATGAGAAAAAAGTACTTGCAAAAGGCTGAATAATGGTGTATAAGTAAATTAAATTAAAAATTACTTAAATTTTAACAAAGCACTTATGTTAATATTAATGGAGGAATGTAAATGAGTAATATCAAGATGATCGCACCGGCAGTTCCCAATGTTCCCTGGCAGGATAGACCTTCGGATATAGTCGGAGCACCCATATGGCGCTATTCAGAGAATCCTATAATAGGAAGAAACCCGGTAGAAAACGTCGCAAGGATATTCAACAGCGCCGTTATGCCCTACGAAGGAAGGTTTATAGGAGTGTTCCGCGGGGAACAGACTAACGGTATTCCTTATATATATTTAGGTCATAGCGATGATGCCATTCACTGGAGCTTTGATAAGGAGAAGATACCCTTTGAAAATGAGAAGGGAGAACCCTTCATGCCAAGATATGCATATGATCCGAGGCTTGTAAAGGTAGAGGATACATATTATATAATATGGTGTCAGGATTTCTACGGCGCTTCCATAGGAATGGCTAAGACAACTGATTTTAAGAAGTTTGTCCGTATCGAGAATCCCTTTATTCCTTATAACAGAAATGCTGTTCTCTTCCCGAGAAAGATAAACGGAAACTTTGTCCTTCTCTCAAGGCCAAGTGACAGTGGACATACTCCCTTTGGTGATATATTCTTAAGTGAAAGTCCCGATCTCGTTTACTGGGGTAAGCACCGCCACGTTATGGGCAAGGGAAGTGAATGGTGGGAGTGCGTTAAGATAGGCGGAGGAGCCGCTCCCATAGAAACATCCGAAGGATGGCTTTTATTCTATCACGGCGTGAGCGGTACCTGTAACGGATTTGTTTACAGCATCGGCGGAGCGATACTTGATCTTGAGAATCCCTCGATAGTAAAATACCGCTGCGAGAACTTCCTTCTTACTCCCGAAGAGTGGTATGAGGAGAGGGGATTTGTTCCCAACGTATGCTTCCCCTGCGCAACCATCCACGATCCCGAATCAGGAAGGATAGCCCTTTACTATGGATGTGCAGACAGTTATGTGGGACTTGCCTTCTGTAAGTTTGATGAGATAGTAGACTATATTAAGGCTCACAGCGTTCTTACGAAAGAGGATACCGAGATAGGTGTAAGGTAGGGATCTAAGCTTCTTTACACATCATCTCATTATAATTCTAAAAATATAAGTATTAAGGCAGTAAATAAACAATGGTTTATGATCTAAACCGGAAAGTGTGGTCTGAGTGTTAAAGGATGAAGTCAGAGAAGAGCTTGTCAACAATATCATCCCCTTCTGGAAGGGGTTGAGGGATAATGAATACGGAGGATATTACGGGCTTTTGACCTATGATCTTGAGCTTGATAAGAAGGCAGTAAAGGGATGTATCCTAAACAGCAGGATACTCTGGTTTTTTTCAAATGCCTATATGCTCCTTAAGGATGAAAGCCTTCTTGACGAGGCGAAACATGCCTTTGAATTTATGGAGAGGTACTGCATCGATAAGACAAACGGAGGCGTATACTGGTCACTTAACTATGACGGAAGCGTATATGATTCCACCAAGCATACCTATAATCAGGCTTTTGCCATATATGCTCTTTCTTCCTATTATGATGCAGCAAAGGATAATGAAGCGATAGGGTTAGCCAAGAGCCTTCAGAGGGTGATCGAGGAAAAATGTACCGATGAGATCGGATATCTTGAGGCCTTCAAGGTTGATTTCAGCCCCGAGAGTAACGAAAAGCTCTCAGAAAACGGGGTGATGGCCGAAAAGACGATGAACACCCTTCTTCATGTGCTTGAAGCATATACCGAGTATTACCGGGTGACAGGAGACGGCTATACACTTGACAGGCTTAAGAGGATGCTCGATACGGTTGCGGACAGGATTTATAATCCTAAGCTTAAGAGGCAGGAGGTTTTCTTTGATAAATATTTTAATTCCATAATAGACCTCCATTCCTACGGACATGATATTGAGACCTCCTGGCTTGTGGACAGGGCCTGTGAGGTTATGGGTGATGAGTTATATAAGGAGAAGATGTCTGTGATCACAACGGCACTTGCAGAGAGGATATATGAGAGAGCCTATGTGAACCACTCACTTTTGAACGAATGTGAAAAGGGTATAGACAACAAATGGAGGATCTGGTGGGTACAGGCAGAGACGGTTGTAGGATTTTATAATGCCTACGAAAAGGATCCCACTAAGAAGAAATTCCTCGAGGCGGCAGAGGATGTATGGGGCTTCATAAAGGAATATGTCATAGATAAGAGAAAGGGCTCGGAATGGTTCTATGCCGTCGATGAAAACGGAAAGCCCGACAGTAACAGACCCATAGTGGAAGAATGGAAATGCCCCTACCACAATGGCAGGATGTGCATGGAAATAATAAAGAGAACAGTATGATCATATAAGAGGAGGAAAAAGATGCTTCATCCAAATTATTATGTAGAGCTTGAAAAGTATAATAAGGTGATAAACACACCTAACAGGAAGTCGGATATCTATAACGGTATATTTGACAGATATGTATATCCGGTGCTGACAAGGAGACATATCCCGCTTACATGGAAGTACGATCTCAATGTAGAGACCAATCCCTATTTCATGGAGAGACTTGGAGTTAATGCGGTAATGAACTCGGGAGCCATAGAATTAAACGGAAAGTTTTATCTGATCGCAAGGGTAGAGGGAGCGGACAGAAAGTCATTCTTCGCAGTGGCAGAGAGCGATACCGGAATAGACGGATTCAGATTCTGGGATTATCCGATCCTGCTTGAGGATACCTGTCCGGAGGAGACGAATGTCTATGATATGAGGCTTACAAAGCATGAAGACGGATATATCTACGGAGTTTTCTGCTCTGAATCCAAGGATAAGGAAAATCCGGATCTTTCGGCGGCAGTTGCGGCAGCAGGTATAGTAAGGACTAAGGATCTTAAGAAGTGGGAGAGACTTGATAACTTAAAGACCTTAAGATCTCCCCAGCAGAGGAATGTGGTCCTTCATCCGGAGTTCGTAAACGGAAAGTATGCTTTTTATACAAGACCCATGGATGATTTCATAGATACAGGTTCAGGCGGAGGTATCGGTTTCGGACTCTGTGAGGATATCGAGCATGCTGTTATCGATGAGGAGATCATCACAAGCAAAAGAAAGTACCATACGATAACCGAAGCCAAGAACGGTGCGGGCTGTGTGCCCATTAAGACCGATAGGGGCTGGATACATATAGCGCACGGAGTAAGAAATACGGCAGCAGGATTGAGATATGTTATCTATGCCTTCGCAACGGATCTTAAGGATCCCTCAAAGGTCATAGCTGAGCCCGGCGGGGTAATGCTTGTGCCACTCGGACACGAGAGGCTTGGAGATGTATCCAATGTGGTATTTACAAACGGAGCCATAGCAAGGGATAACGGTGACGTGTTCATCTACTATGCTTCCTCCGATACGAGGATGCATGTGGCAACCACGACGATAGACAGGCTTGTGGATTATGTGTTCAATACACCAAAAGATCCGCTTCGTTCGGTTGAATGCGTGGCACAGAGGTGTGATCTTATAAGAAGGAATCTTGAGATATTAAAAAAGGAATCCTGATCCTAAAAGGAAAATTGCATGAAGAGGAAATTTTAGAGGAAAAGGATCCGGAGGTATTAAAAAAGGGAAATGCATCAATGTAGTGCATTTCCCTTTTCTCCGTCTGTTATTACCTGTTTGAGACAAGCTTTCTTTCATAAAGAAAGGTATCTATATAGTAGATGTCATATTCACCGGGATCAATGTAACCGTTCTTAAAAATCTCCGTAAGAAATTTCTGTGCATTTTCGGGAGTCTTACAGTCGATCTCATACTGGTGTTCATCAATACAGTGAATATTGATGATACTTTTGCTTCTCTCTACAATACTACATTCCCTGATCGTGTCCTTAAGTAAAAATCTCATGTGGAAGCTCCTTTCAGATGTGATAAAAGATTTTATGTAACAAAAAAATGAGACACGCGGGAATCGAACCCGCGACAACTTGATTAAAAGTCAAGTGCTCTACCGACTGAGCTAGTGTCCCATATAACAGGGCTAACTGGATTCGAACCAGCGAATGCAGGGATCAAAACCCTGTGCCTTACCGCTTGGCGATAGCCCTAAAAAGGGTGGATAGAGGGACTCGAACCCTCGGCCTCCAGAGCCACAATCTGGCGCGCTAGCCAACTGCGCCATACCCACCACGTCAACCTAAGCGGTTTATTCCATGACTTCATACTTTAAAATTATAAGGATGATGGAGTCATAGAAAAATGTGCCCGAAGGGATTCGAACCCCCGACCCACGGCTTAGAAGGCCGTTGCTCTATCCAGCTGAGCTACGGACACGGAAATGAGGAAACTCTCGGGGTGACAGGATTCGAACCTGCGACCTCCTGGTCCCAAACCAGGCGCTCTAGCCAAACTGAGCCACACCCCGGTCTTATTTCCGTCTTGCGACGCAAACACTATTATATATTAGGGATTTTTGGTTGTCAACCAAAATGAGCAGTCAAATTACTCCTAAATTTCACATATTTTTTTTTCTATATTATTCCCAGTTTTAAAAGACGGTATTTCATTATCCGTACTGCCTGTCCCCTGTGCGAGATCGCATTTTTATCCTCGGGGGTGAGCTCTGCCGAGGTGCAGCCGTATTCGGGAAGATAGAAGATAGGATCATAACCGAATCCGTTTATACCGGCTTCTGCATAGGCTATCCTTCCCTCCATCACTCCTCGTACCGTTTCTATATGACCGTTTGGAAAGGCTGCGGCCATGGCACATACGAATCTTGCGGTTCTTTTCTCATCAGGTACTCCGTTGAGCCGTTCTATGAGATTGGCATTTTTGATACGGTAGGAGGTGTCTTCTCCCATATATCTGGCTGAGTAGATGCCCGGTTCCTTATTAAGGTAATCGATCTCGAGACCTGAATCATCGGCAAGAGCTAACTCGCCTGTTGCACTGCACAGGGCGGTTGCCTTTATGATCGCATTTTCCTCAAATGTTTTTCCGTTTTCCTCTGCATTTACGGTTACGCCCGCTTCCCGCATGGAGAGTATATCAAGGCCTGTATCTTTAAGGATCATTCTGATCTCATCCATTTTGTGAGCGTTTCCTGTGGCAAATATAAGCTTTTTTTTCATCGGTTCTCCTCTGTTTTAATGGTCCTTTTGGGAGGCTTTGGCCCCAAAAAGGAATAGATATAGGTTTTCATCATTCCATTGTATATCTTACGGTTTTTGTCTGCTTTGCGGCCCATGAATTTTTCCACATCCTGATATGCGGTTATGATGTAGGCTGACCAGGAATCAAGGCCCTTGAAGCCCTCCGAGAGCTCTCTGTAGAGCCCCGGAAGCATGTCCTTCTCGCCGATCCTTTCCCCATAGGGAGGGTTGGTGATGAGAAAACCGTATTTCTTTGGGTGGCTTAAGGCTGATACCTCCCTTGTCTGAAAATGGATAAGGTCATCGACCCCGGCCTCTCTTGCGTTTTCCCTTGCGGATATTATTATATCATTGTCTGCATCATATCCCTGTATATTGGTATTGTCCCTTGTGACACTTCTGTCGATCAGGTCATTGGCCTCATCCGAGGCTTCATACCAGGTTTTTCTGCTTATTATATTGGTAAAGTTCTCGGCCCTGAATTCCCTGTTCATACCGGGAGCTATATTTCTTGCGATCATTGCCGCCTCTATGGGGATAGTGCCTGAACCGCAGAAGGGATCAAGAAGGATCCTGTCCTTTCTCCAGGGAGTGAGCATTATCATGGCAGCAGCCAAATTCTCGGCAAGGGGAGCCTTGCTGACGAGCTTTCTGTAGCCTCTCTTGTGAAGGGATTCGCCTGTCGTATCGATGCCGATCGTGACAATATCCTTTATTATGGTGACTCTTAGCGGATAGCTTTCTCCGGTTTCATCAAACCAGTCTGTTTTATAGACAGTCTTTAGCTCCTCCACCATTGCCTTCTTCATTATGGACTGGATATCGGAGGGGCTGTAGAGCTTGCTCTTAATCCCGGAAGCCTTGGCCACCCAGAATTTTCCGTCTTTGGGGATGTATTCCTCCCATCTTATGGCCTTTGTTCCCTCAAAGAGCTCGTCATAGGTTAAAGCCTTAAAGGAGGCCACCTTTAACAGTATCCTCTCGGCAGTTCTTAAGAATATATTAGCTCTTGCGATGGAGTTTTCATCGCCTGAAAAGGTAACCTTACCATCCTCGACATTTGTTATTGTGTATCCGAGATCCGTTATCTCTTTTTTCAGTACAGCTTCCATGCCGAAATGACATGGCGCAATCAGTTCAAATTCTTTTTTCATATTTATAATTCTATATCATAATCGTTTAAAAGAAAACAGGATGTTTTGAATACATAAAAAACAGGGGAAAAACCACTTTTTGTTGCTTGAACCACAAGTGGTTGTGGTTTGCGAAAAAGTTGATACTATTTTAAAAAAGTTGTTGTATTTTTGGGAAAGCTGGTATATAATTGTCATTGTAAGCGAGGGTCTACCCTTCAAAGGACTCTCATTTACGACCCCTTATTAATTATTTATACTCCCCTCATCGTAGCCCGTTGGTTCCCCCATCGGGCTACAAAACTTTTCAGGGAGTATTTTT
>JAILEM010000031.1 GCA_024687745.1 Lachnospiraceae bacterium | reverse complement strand
CGCTGACATAGTCACTATGGACGTTCACAAGACGACCAACGATTACCTTGTTCCCATGAACGTTTTTGATACTCTTTTTGAAGTTGTATTAAGCGATGACGGCTCCACAAGTATAGAAAAAAGCCTTGTAGATGACTACTCTATATCCGACGACGGCCTTACCTACAGCTTTACTTTAAGGGACGGCGTGGTTTTCTCGGACGGAACGCCCTTAACTGCAGAGGATGTTAAATTTACCTTTGAGCGTATCCTCACACTTCCTGACAGCGAGCAGACAGACTATGCTGTTTCTATCGAAGGCGCCGATGCGCTTATGGATGGATCGGCTACAGAGCTAAGCGGTATAAAGGTTGAGGATGACACACATCTTACGATCACTCTTTCAGAGCCGTTTTCAGGCTTCCTTGCAGAGCTTGCCACTCCTTCCACAAGTATTCTATCCAAGTCACTGGTCACAGAAGCCGGTGATGATTTCGGTGTACTTCCCGAAAAAACAATTGGTTCGGGTCCCTATATCGTAACCTCCTGGGAGCGCGGAGCCGGTCTTACTTTTGAATACAATCCCCTCTACTGGGGAGAGGAGCCCTCTGTAAAGAAGGTAAACGTAAGGATAATGGATGCTTCTTCCATGGATATGGCCTTCCAGAAGGGCGACCTGGACTTACTTGACTGCGAGATGATCGATTCTGCGATCGTGGAATCTGTTTATAAGACAAAATTTGCTGATAACATCGTAGCCGTTAACCGTCTTGGTATCAACTATCTGATATTCAATGAAAAGAACGAAGCTCTTTCAAATGTTAAGGTCAGAAAAGCAATGCAGATGGCTGTAGATCGTCAGTCCATCCTTGATTCCATTTACAATGGTGACGGAAAGCTTGAAGACGGAATCTATCCTTCAGGCTGCCTCTACTACAGTGATGCAAACCAGGGCTGGTTAAAATATGATCCCGAAGGCGCAAAGGCTCTTTTGGCGGAAGCCGGATATGCTGATGGTTTTGAACTCGAGATCTCTGCTGATTCAAACTCTGAGGATGTTGTCAAGAACGTCGTACAGATAATTGCGCAGAACTTCAATGATATAGGGATTAAGGCCAACATCAAAAACTACGATCACGCAAGCTGGCTCGAATTAAGAAACAGCGGCGAGATGCCCTCCTTCCTTGCAGCCTGGACTCTTGACTACAACGATCCCGACAATGTTATTTATACCTTCTTCGGAAGCAGGGACAATACGATCGTCAGATCCAACAACTATTCAGATGAGGCAACTATAGATCGTGTTGCAGCTGCAAGAGGGATCGTTGATCCTGATGAAAGGGCAGCCGAATATGCAGCTCTTGAAAAAAAGCTTGTACAGGATGATGCTGTATGGATCCCCATGTTCTCATTAAAGCACCTCTATGTAAAAAGCGACCGCATAGACACATTTGTCCCCCACTGGGCAGGATGGAGCAATTTCTATTTCAAGGGAGTAACATTTAAGTAAATGAGTGGTTTTATAAGAAGATGCGCCGGGGTTATACTGGTTCTTCTTGGTGTAATGATACTGATCTTTGTTGTTCTCAGGATCATTCCGGGAAACCCCGCCGCAGTTCTCTTAAACGAACATGTCAATAAAGAAACAATAGAAAGACTCACGGCATCGATGAATCTTGACAAACCTCTGCCGGAGCAGTTTTTTCTGTATCTGTCGGGAGCACTTAAGGGAGACCTTGGCCAGAGCTATTACATGAAACAGCCCGTAACTGCTCTGGTCCTTCAGGCCTTTCCCTATACGGTGAAGCTGACGGTATTTGCTGCTGCCTTTGCGTGGATTTTCGGTATCGGTGTCGGAGTCATATCCGCGATTCATCATGACAGGCTGCCGGACTACCTTTTCAGGGGAGTATCTCTTCTTGGTATCTCGGTACCTGTTTTTATGATCGCACTGTTCTTACAGTATCTGTTTTATTTTAAATTCTCTCTCTTACCGCTTGTATATGACGGAAGCATCGTATCCATGATACTTCCCGCCATCGCTCTTGGCTGGAACAGCGCAGGAAGCGTTGCAAGACTTACAAGATCAAGTCTTATGGAACAGTTTAACGAGCCCTATCTTGATACGGCAATGGCCAAGGGCCTTACCTCAAGGCAGGCCATACTCTCTCACGGCCTCAAAAACGCCATGGTTCCCGTTATAACTATGCTTGCTCTGCAGCTCTCAAGCATGCTTTCAGGAGCTGTAATAACAGAAAGTGTATTTGGCATCGCAGGACTTGGAAAGCTTGCCCTCTCTGCGGTAGAGACAAGAGACATGCCGCTCCTCCAGGGAACGGTTCTTTTTTCAGCATTTATTATATCAATCGGAAATATAATCTCGGATTTCATAAATACCTGTATGGATCCAAGACTCAGGGTGTAATTATGGCAAAAGCATTTCTCAAAAACAAGGTAGCCCTCATATCGCTTTCGATCATCATCATCGTTACGCTGATGGCTGTTTTTGCGCCATTTTTAACTCCCTATGATGTGGACAGGCAGGATCTGCTCGCAAGGCTTAATGCCCCCGGAGCCGGACATCTGCTTGGTACGGATGAGCTTGGAAGGGACGTTTTTACAAGGATGCTCTACGGAACAAGAGTATCTCTGCTCATCGCAACTATCCCTACTGCCCTTGCGGTTTTTATCGGTATGGTCCTTGGGATCGTCTCTGCATATTACGGGAAAGCTGCGGATCTTATCATCATGTGGCTTGCAGATGTAACACTTGCCTTCCCGGGAATGCTCCTTGCGATGGCGATAATGTACACCTTCGGCGGCTCCTTTGTTTCTGTCCTCATATCCATCATTATCATGGAATGGGGAAGCATTGCAAGGATCGTCCGCTCGGTTACTATGTCCATTATAGAAAACGAATACATCCAGGCAGCACGGACAATGGGCGTTAAGAAGATCTCGATCATCATACGGCACATCCTTCCAAACCTTGTACCGACCCTGATCGTACTTTTTACACTTAACGTACCGGCCTCCATCCTTTCGGAAAGCGCCCTCAGCTTCCTTGGCATAGGAATCCAGCCGCCAAATGTTTCTTTGGGCCTTATGGTAAATCAGTCCAAGGCACTGCTCTTTCAGATGCCCTGGCTTGCACTTACTCCGTCGTTAATGATAATGATCCTTGTTTTATCCTTTAATTATCTTGGCGACTCACTCAGGGATATCCTGGATCCCAAGACAAAGTATTAAACTGTTTTTGAAGAATATGTACTGAAGACAATGTATTAAGCTGTTTTGAAGAATATGTACTGTAGGCAATGTATTAAGCTGTTATAAGGATAATGTGGTTACGCTATGAACGATGATAAACTCTTAGAGATCAAGGATCTCACAGTTTCGATCAAACAGGAAAAAGAGATGATGCCGGTTGTAAACGGCATTGATATTACTATCCCGGACCACAGTATCATCGGGCTTGTGGGTGAATCCGGCTGCGGAAAAAGCATGACCGCAAAGTCTATAAACCACATCCTTCCCTCTTTTGCCAAGATCACAAGCGGCAGCATGCTCTGGCACGAGCCTTCGGGACAGGTCTGTGACCTTGTTACTCTTAAGGAAAAAGATATCCGAAAGCGCTGCGGTACCGATGTTGCAATGATCTTTCAGGAGCCCATGACATCGCTCAATCCTCTTATGTGCATCGGCGATCAGATAAAAGAAGTCCTTATGATCCATAAGCTTGAAAAAAGCCAAGACAGGGCAAAGGCAAGGGTTATCGAAATGCTTGATGCTGTCGAGATCCCTGATCCAGCCGTGCGTTACAGGGCATACCCTCACGAGCTTTCAGGCGGTATGCGCCAGAGAGCTATGATAGCCATGGCAATGATCGCAAACCCGAAGCTCCTTATAGCTGATGAACCTACTACTGCTCTTGATGTCACAACCCAGGCTCAGATCCTTGACCTTATAAAGAAAATGTGTGAAACCCATTCCATGAGTGCCCTTATAATCACCCATAACATGGGAATTGTCTCAACTCTCTGTGATTATGTTTATGTTATGTACCTTGGGACCATCATGGAGGAAGCTCTCACGGATGAGCTTTTCAGAAACCCCATGCACCCGTACACAAGAGGGCTTTTATCTTCCATTCCAAGGATGGGGGACAATCCTGAATTTTTGGAAACTCTTCCCGGCAATATCCCCGTAAATAAGGAAAAGTTCAGGGGATGCAGGTTTTGCCTTCGTTGTTCTGATGACATTAAAAAATGCTTCTTTGAGGAGGCTCCTCTTCATAAAGTATCGGATGATCATTATGTCCGCTGCCATGTTGCAGCAGGGAAGGAGGATTAAATGGAGAAAGAGATCATTTTATCAGCTTCCCATCTTAAGAAAAGCTTCCGCACCGGAAAGAAAGGTCTTCACATAGGAAAGAAAGGTTCACACACCGGAGACAATAATCTTGTTCATGCTGTCGATGATGTAAGTCTTGAAGTAATAAAGGGCGAAACCCTCGCACTTGTCGGAGAATCAGGCTGCGGAAAGAGCACCCTGGCAAGACTCCTTATGAGGATGATAAATTCCGATGAAGGCAGTATATATTTTGAAGGAAAAGAGATTTCCCATCTTTCAGAGAGAAAGATGCGACCCTACAGAAAAAAGATGCAGATGGTCTTTCAGGACCCTGCTTCTTCTCTTGATCCCCGTATGAAGATCCGCGATATAATCGCCGAACCTCTTATTGCCTGGAATGTTTATGACTCAAAAGCCAAAAGAGATGACCGAATTTTAGAGCTTTTAAATCTTGTGGATCTAAGGGAGGACTGCCTTGACCGTTATCCGCATCAGTTTTCCGGCGGCCAGCGTCAGCGTATCGGAATCGCCAGAGCTATCGCTCTCAATCCCGATCTCCTTATCTGTGATGAATCAGTCTCTGCACTCGATGTTTGCGTTCAGGCCCAGATACTCAATCTTCTTAAATCACTGAAGCAGCAGATGGGGCTCACCTGCCTTTTCATAAGCCACGATCTTGCGGTTGTCAGCTTCATCGCCGACAGAGTCGTCGTCATGAAGAACGGCCGTATCTGTGAAATGGCCCCTGCTTCGCAGATTTACAGCAATCCCGGGCACGAGTACACGAAGTATCTTCTCTCCTCTGTTCCAAGGATTAAGGAATATGATTAGATCTGTTATTTACCTCAGGATACGGAAATCTTCTCCCTGAGGTATACACTTCTTTCAATTTCCACGTTCTGATCCGTTAACAAAACCAAAAAAGCATATATCATCTAATCCATATACAAAAGAAGATTATTACTATTGAAGGTATAGTAATATTGAACCTCTTTGGCATGTCCCATAACCATTTTGATGCCTATGTTTTCATCGGCATTGCTATCCCGGTGAGCCTCATAATATTCTGTGGGATCAAAAAATTCACAGTAATCCCTAAGGCACAGACAAACTCTGTCCCCGGAAATAACCAGCTTGTAATCCACACAAATCGATCCTTTTCTTCGAGGTTTTCCGTGCTTAACAATATTACCGGCCATCTCCTCAACGAATAATGCCATCCAGCGTGCTTTGGTCTTATCTATGCCATGCCCTAAGCAGAACTCTTCTGCCATTCTGCTCTCACGCATCACATCTTCCATATCATACAGAAGTGCATCACAGTTGTCTGAATCGTCGCCGCCAAAGCCCTCAGGCAGGAACATATAATCCTCAAAGGATCGCGGAAAACGCCGGCACCGAATGCCTACTACGATCAGCATCATCACTGCTAACAGTACCTTGCTGACCGCGATAGAAGCCATGATACCCTTTGATCCAAAGAATCTTCCCATGAAAAAAGCTGTCAGCACCGGCACAAAAAGTCTTTCCCCAAAATTCATAAGATTCACAAGCTTACGGTTTCCGATTCCCTGAAGATAATTCTGAAATGAAACCAGAAGTGTATCCAGCACAAGGCTAAGAGCCATGCAACGTATGGAGAATACTGATAGTTCAATTACTTCCGGATCGCTTGTGTATCCGCGGGCAATTAGTCCCGCACACAGAAAACAGATCAGTCCCGCTCCGCCCGAAAGCAGTATTCCGGTCCTTGCTGCTACTACAAACAAACGCTTCAAGCCCTTTTTGTCATAAGCACCATAATAAATACCGGTCATGGAAAGAAGTGTCTTGCCTATTCCCAGTCCAATGCAGAACATCAATGTATTCAAATCATTCTGCATGCCTCTTGCTGCCACAGCAGCTGTAGAGAGTGCCACCGCCAGATTCATTCGGTTGATCAAAAGATCCCTTAGTACGGTTGCAAGTTTTCGAACAAAGGTAGGTGAACCTGCGCGCGCAATATCCTTAAACCATTTGAAGGAACAGTCTTTAAAGGAGAAACGGAAATAACCTTTTTTCATGAAAAAATGCGCCAATATCGTTAGCAGCTGAAGAAATAAAGCTATGGAAGTAGCCATACCCATGCCAAAGTTGCCGCCTTTAAACACCAGCGCATTCATTATGTCCCCGATTATGTCCACTATGCATAAAAAAGCTGCAGACATACTAAACAGCTTCTTGCCTCCGTCCATGACGACCATTGGACCAACGACCTGGATCATCATCAGTGCCGGTATACCTAACATATATCCATGCAGATAGTTAAGCATCTCAGGATAAATTGCCTGATTCTTAGCGGTAGAAACTCCGCAAACAGCGATCAGCTGCCCGGGAAACAAAATACAACCGGCAATCATCAAAACACATAACAATGCTGTCAGAAAAACAGAAAAAGAAAAAACCTTGTTAGCCTCTTCCTTTTTGCCATTACCGATCATCTGGGCGCACACCACCTGACATCCGGTGGAGATGAATCCGGCAAGAAGCACAAGTGTACCCGTAAACGGGCTCAGCAAAGATACTGCAGAATAGGCATCTTTCCCCAGATATCTGCTGGTAATTATACCGTCTATGATAGTGGCCACCACTCCTGCCACCTGCGTGAAGATAAGGGCCAATGCTGCCGAAAAAAACATTCCCGCAATCATATCCCTCTCTTTCTTTCCTGTCTTTTTTATCATGTCAGGCTATACTCCCTCCATCCTAAAAAACCTCACTCACCTCTTTGCGGATAGCTGCGCAATAATCCTCCGCATAATCCGAACCGTAAAGGCGTTCAAACCTGATTTTTTTAAGTAATGTCACTTTGTTTAAAAGTTCAGCGTAAGCAGGATCGATTGCCCCGCCAAAATACTCTTCTTCAAAGCCTTTCCAGAATTTCACAGTCTCTTCCCTGGTAAGCCCGTTGAAAGAACTTCTTCCGTCCTTCAACGCCTCCGGCGATTCAAAAAGATTGAAGCGAAGCGTGGCCAGATCAAATATTGGATTTCCCAAAGAAAACCCGCCCATATCTATAAGCATGGGACCGTCTTTAGTCATGATTATATTATTCGGATGGAAATCCCCATGAACATAGTGACAGTCCTTATCCAGAATATCCATGAACTGAATAATGTGTTGAACAGTTTCCTCCGGAACATAGTCTATCTTTGGAATTTCCAAACGAATCGGTGCTGTTGGACTTGGCAGATTGTGCTTCTTTACCTCGGCATTATGAAGCATAGCCGCTATACCTGCAAACATGCCTCCCAGTTCTTCAGCGCGATCAGGTGTCTGCGCCACTATTTCCGAAAGGGTTCTGCCTTGTATAAACTCATATATTACTCCCTGCCTTTTACCGACCTGCACCATATCAAAGGATAATGCGGTAGGAACCCCTGCGATCAGGGCAGTTCGGGCTCCTTCCTTCTCCCTCAGAATACGTTCAACGGGAAAACCTTCATAGTAAAGCTTCAGGATCGTAGCCTCGTTCAAGCGATAGCACTCTCCGGTTCCTCCCTTTGCAAAGGGGACAGTGTCACCCAAATCTATCGTTTTAAAAATCTGCTCCATCCTATCCTCCTCATATTGACTATCATTCACCAACGCCGCAAGGCAGGAAGCCCTTACGTTCATTATATATCTCTAAAATTCATGATATGTCTTTTGCATTCATGATATATCTCTTGCATCCATGATATATCTCTTGCATTCATGATATATCTTTTGCATTCATGATATGTCTTTCTTCAAGCTTCTCAAAGGCTATCGTCTTATCGATTATGAGTTTAAGAATGCTCTCAAGCTCCTGTCCCTCTGAATAGTCTGCTTTTGCATAATAACGTATCCTGTCATCCTTAAGCATCTGCTTAACCCTGGCATCGGACCTGTCATATACCCCTATGGAATGCCCGCCGTAACTGTTCACTAACTTCATGCACGGGATATCTGTTTCCGAATCGCCTATATAAACCATATTTCTGAATGGAACATGGTATCCGTCCTGCGCAAGCTTGTCATTGACCTGTTTATCATTTACTTCGAGGCACCCCTTGGAGATTCTGAAAAGGAATTGCGTCTTATTGGTATAATTAACTGCCTGTGAGGGCCATACTGCCCTGCCGTTTTCATCATAAAGAAACGAGCTTGCATAGATCTTCTTAAAAACGCCCCTCCTTGCGATCTCCGTTCCCTCTATCATCTCTCTTAGTCCTGAGGATATGATATAATGCTCGATTTCTATACCTTTTTCCATCCCGTATGCATTGATCCTGTCAAACCACGTCTCAACCCCGGGATTCAGCACTACCCTCGATCCATAGTCCTCCAACGCCTCTCTTGTGAGCTCAAAATTCCCCTTTGCCTTTTCCATCATAAGATACATATAGGCAAGGTTTCCATCCATATCATTTTTTCCGGCAAGCTCATCTGTTTCCTTCCAGAATTCATCAACGTCATATCCTACCGATTGAATATATCCCTGCGCCTGCATATCTGTCGGGGAAAGTGTCTTATCAAAATCATAACATATAGCTATATATGGCTTCATATCGTCTCCCTTCTGAATTCTCTGTACCGTGCTCATCATCTGCTTCTGCTTCTACTTCTCTTCTGCTTCCCTTAACTCATTATAATCTTATCACTCTGATATGTCCCAAAATACTCTCATATACATCGAATTTCTGTTCTTATGCAGCCCTAAATTTTCCGAATCCAGGCTAAACACTGAACTGAAACAGGTAGAAACAGCTCATATTAGCAAAAAATCCTCACCGCCTTGATGGTAAGGATTATTCTTCTCATGGATTTCAGTCTGCAGCTTCACAGTGTTTTTTCAGCTGAGCCTTAAGGTACTCATATCTGAGGCGTTTTTCCTCTTTTTTGAAATGATCCTCTCTGAATTGCTCTGGATTATTATCATAATCCAGCTCTTCGTCTCCAAACTGCTCACTTGTGAGATCAAATCTGCAGCTCCCGACAACATTATAGCAATGATAGCTTCCTGAGGATCTTGGGATCCCGTATACCTTTCCTCCAAAGATGTCCTGAACAAGAAAGGCTGTTATCGAACACTGTCCAAGCGTCATGTTTTCCTTTGTCCAGCTCTCACGCATCCTTGGCGCACAGGTATCTGCGCACCATATATCTGACAATGCATCATACAGATCCCCGGGATCATTTATTCCCTTATATTCTGCAGTGATGGGCTTACAATCTGCATTATTAGAGTCCCAAAATTTATGATCCATTCTGTTAACCCTCTATCCCAAACTCATCCTTAAGCATTTCATATCTTGCTGCTTCTTTTTCCTTTACTGCCTTGGTAAGATCGTTATATATATGGTGCATGGCATCAGCATCCTTTAGTACTTCATCCATCGGCGAATCGACATTTCCCTTGTCGTCATGATGATAGATTGCCGAGCATATCATATCTGTTTCCTCAGTTGTTGTCATATCAAGCTTTTCAAGTATCTCTCTTGC
>JAILEM010000006.1 GCA_024687745.1 Lachnospiraceae bacterium | reverse complement strand
CCTTGTTGGAAACAGATTTGACTATAATGATCATAAGAGGACGGAACCTGATTATAAGGGATTTTATGCTTATATACAGGAGAATAAGGATGAGCTTTTTATTGCGGATACCTTTACCTTCCAAAGAGCATATAAGTATGACGTGTTCTGTCCGTACAGTGAGGGGAGTCTCGATAATTATGTTGCGGTAGGAAGCTGGTTTGTCAATTCACCTCTAACCAAGGCTATAACGGAGTCTTACGGATATGAAAATCCGTATGATGCACTTAAAGAAGCAGATGAAAGGGTTGTGCTCTGTGATAATATGTATCCGGAGAATAAGCTTTTGTTCATAAAGGACCACTATGATGAGGACAGAGAGCTTGAATATATTGATAACAGGTCGGGAATAGATCTGTACAGAATAAGACAGGGCAGGTTGGAATAAGGATATGATCGCTGTAAATGTTTTACTTATAATAATATGGGCAATAATCATACCCTCGCTTACGGGGTATCTTGCCCTTGTCCTGACAGGCAGAAAAAAGGAATTTGTTTTTTCCGAAAGTCTTATGTTTGGCTTTGTGATTTTTTGTGCCGTTTTCTATCTTCTTGCATTTCCGATGATAAGGATGAAGCTTCCCTTTTCATATGTCAAAAACTGCTGGATAACATTGATACTTATACTTTTTGGTGTATCACTGTTTATTTTTTGCAAAAACAAAATGCCTGAAGAGCTCCTTATAAGGATCAAAGGAATAAACATCAAAGCATTAAATAAAGAGAATACTGTGTTATGGTCTGTTGCTGCAATGATCATCATCTCACAGACTCTTTTACTGACTTTTTTCATGCATATGGATACTGATGATTCAAGGTTTATAGCCGAGGGGATGGAGGCATTTGAAAAAAACACAATGCTTATGCATAATCCCATAACCGGCGAATTTACAGGAGAACCTGTGGGCGAGATGATAAAGGATATGAGCTGTCCTTTCCCTGTTTTCTATGCGCTTCTTGCCTGTCTTTTCAAGCTTCATCCCGCGGTGGTTGCCCATACGGTCCTGCCTCTTCTTCTTATCCCCTTAAGCTATGTGGTCTTTTATAATGCAATGAGGTTTCTTATTGGGGAAGACAGAAAAAGTCTTGCGCTTTCTCTCATTTTTTTATCCCTTATCTATTACTTTTATTATGGTACAAAGGCAAGTACCGGATACATACTTTTGGAGATCATATGGCAGGGAAGGTCAGTAGCTGCGGTGATAATGCTGCCTGTGGCATGGTATATGATGCTGCATTTTATCCTTGATGAAAAAATAACCCCGGGTCATTATATCCTTCTTGTACTGACAGGACTGATGGCGTCTCTTTTGAGCGGAATGGGGGCTGTGTTGTTTGCGTTTTTTGTTTTTGGACATATTCCGGCGATAATAATAAAAAGAAGGTCAGTAAAGCAGGCTTTTTTTGCCCTGATCGCCCTTGTTCCAAGCTTTATAAGTATGCTGAATTATGCTGATAAGCTATTTAACGGCTGAACCTGGAGGTAGTAAAGATTATGAAGGATCTTATCCTCGAGATCATACATCTGAATAATGAGAATACCTACGGAAATATGTATATGGGGATATATTTTATCGGCTTGCTTTTCCTCTTTGCATACGGCAGGGATAAAAAGTACAGGGAGGCCATAGTTTTTCCGGCGTTTTGTCTTTTATCGCTGCTTTATTTTTTCATACCATTTTTTAACAAATATATAAGATATATTTTCTGGGCCGATCTTTTACTGAGGTTTTTGTGGATCCTGTTGATAGCTCCGGTTTCGGCTCTCTTTTTAACCGTATTTGTTAAAAATACAGAAAAAAAACGTGACAGAGTGATAGCAGTGATACTGATAGTCCCGATAATATTCTTAAGCGGACAGTTTAAGATAAACTCAGTTGAATTTAAAAAGGCGGAAAATCCATATAAGCTTCCTCAGGCTCTCCTTGATATTAGCGATGTTATGCTCACTTCGTATGATGAACCAAAGGTAATAGTGCCCTATGAGACCGCCCATGTTTTCAGGCAGTATACTACAGATATCCTGCTTCTGTATGGTGAGGATGCTACCTTTAAAAGGATCATTGAAGCGACTCCGGAGATGAAAAAGGCCTGTAAGGAGATGACACTTGAGATACCCGACCTTAATTATATCAGGGATATAGGAATGGAAAACGGTGTGAATTATATAATATTTGATGTAACCTATCACTGCTTTGGCAGGGAATCATTAAATATACATGAGTATCCCTCGGATCCTGATTATGTGGGAGACAGGACAGTCCTTCCCGAGGATGATAAGATCGGGGATATAGAAGTGATCGACAGGGATAAGGACTCGGTCCATTGGGATCTTACAGATTACGATCTTGATTATGCAGGCACATTCGGGCAGTATCTGCTTTATGAATTTGATGCCTGAAGGGGAGCGGAGATTGAAAAGAGAAACAACAAGGGATATGACAACCGGGAATCCCACCGGTCTGATAGTAGGATTTGCGATCCCGCTGCTGCTTGGAAATCTATTTCAGCAGCTTTATAATATGATCGATACGATGATCGTCGGTCGTTATCTTGGCGTTAATGCACTTGCGGGGGTAGGAGCGACCGGAAGCATCAACTTTTTGATAGTGGGC
>JAILEM010000005.1 GCA_024687745.1 Lachnospiraceae bacterium | reverse complement strand
CCTTGTTGGAAACAGATTTGACTATAATGATCATAAGAGGACGGAACCTGATTATAAGGGATTTTATGCTTATATACAGGAGAATAAGGATGAGCTTTTTATTGCGGATACCTTTACCTTCCAAAGAGCATATAAGTATGATGTGTTCTGTCCGTACAGGGAGGGGAGCCTCGATAACTATGTTGCGGTAGGCAGCTGGTTTGTCAATTCACCTCTTACCAAGGCCATAACAGAGGCTTACGGATATGAAAATCCGTATGATGCACTTAAAGAAGCAGATGAAAGGGTTGTGCTCTGCGATAATATGTATCCGGAGAATAAGCTTTTGTTCATAAAGGAACACTATGATGAGGACAGAGAGCTTGAATATATTGATAACAGGTCGGGAATAGATCTGTACAGGATAAGACGGGGCAGGTTGGAATAAGGATATGATCGCTGTAAATGTTTTACTTATAATAATATGGGCAATAATAATACCCTCGCTTACGGGGTATCTTGCCCTTGTCCTGACAGGCAGAAAAAAGGAATTTGTTTTTTCCGAAAGTCTTATGTTTGGCTTTGTGATATTTTGTGCCGTTTTCTATCTTCTTGCATTTCCGATGATAAGGATGAAGCTTCCCTTTTCATATGTCAAAAACTGCTGGATCGCACTGATACTTATCTTAAGTGCGGTATCCCTCTGTATCTTTGTCAAAAATAAAATGGTGAAAGAGCTTCTTATAAGGATCAGAGGAATAAAAAATATAGAATTAAAAAAAGAGGATGTGGTATTATGGTTTATCGCTGTTATGATCATTTTGTCTCAGACTCTTTTACTGACCCTTTTCATGCATATGGATACCGATGATTCAAGATTTATAGCCGAGGGGATGGAGGCATTTGAAAAAAATACCATGCTTATGTACAATCCCATAACCGGTGATTATACCGGAGGACCGGTGGGCGAGATGATAAAGGATATGAGCTGTCCTTTCCCGATCTTTTATGCTCTTCTTGCCTGTCTTTTCAAGCTTCATCCGGCTGTAGTTGCGCACACGGTCCTGCCTCTTCTTCTTATTCCCTTAAGCTATGTGATCTTTTATAACGCAATGAGGCTTCTTATTGTAGATGACAGAAGGAGTCTTGCTCTTTCCCTCATTTTTTTATCCCTTATCTATTATTTTTATTATGGTACAAAGGCAAGTGCCGGATACATACTTTTGGAGATCATATGGCAGGGAAGGTCAGTAGCTGCGGTGATAATGCTGCCTGTGGCATGGTATATGATGCTGCATTTTATCCTTGATGAAAAAATAACCCCCGGGCATTATATCCTTCTTGTGCTGACAGGGTTGATGGCGTCTCTTTTAAGCGGGATGGGAGCCGTATTGTTTGCGTTTTTTGTTTTTGGACATATTCCGGCGATATTAATAATAAGAATGTCAGTAAAGCAGGCTTTTTTTGCCCTGATCGCCCTTATTCCAAGCTTTATAAGTATGCTGGATTATGCCGACAGGCTCTTTAACGGCTGAACCGGGAGGTAGTAAAGATTATGAAGGATCTTATCCTTGAGATCATACATCTGAATAATGAGAATACCTATGGAAATATGTATATGGGGATATATTTTATCGGCTTGCTTTTCCTCTTTGCATACGGCAGGGATAAAAAGTACAGGGAGGCCATAGTTTTTCCGGCGTTTTGCCTTTTATCACTGCTTTATTTCTTCATCCCCTTTTTTAACAAATATATAAGATATCTTTTCTGGTCCGATCTTTTATTGAGATTTTTGTGGATACTGTTGATAGCTCCGGTTTCGGCCCTCTTTTTAACCGTATTTGTTAAAAATACAGAGAAAAAACGTGACAGGGTGATTGCAGTGATACTGATAGTCCCGATAATATTTTTAAGCGGACAGTTTAAGATAAACTCAGTTGAATTTAAGAAGGCGGAAAATCCCTATAAGCTTCCGCAGGCTCTCCTTGATATAAGCGATGATATGCTTTCTTCTTTTGACGAACCAAAGGTAATAGTACCCTACGAGACTGCCCATGTTTTCAGGCAGTACAGTACCGATATCCTCCTTTTATATGGCGAGGATGCTACGTTTGAAAGGATCTGTGGTACAACTGAGGAAATAAAAAAAGCCTGCGAAGAGATGACACTTGAGATCCCCGACCTTAATTATATAAGGGATATCGGAATGGAAAACGGTGTGAATTATATAATATTTGATGCAACCTATCACTGCTTTGGCAGGGAATCGTTAAACATACATGATTATCCCTCAGATCCCGATTATGTGGGAGACAGGACAGTCCTTCCCGAAGATGATAAGATCGGGGATATAGAAGTGATCGACAGGGATAAGGACTCGGTCCATTGGGATCTTACAGGTTATGGTCTTGATTATGCAGGCACATACGGGCAGTATCTGCTTTATGAATTTGATGCATGAAGGGGAGCGGAGATTGAAAAAAGAAACAACAAAAGATATGACAAACGGTAATCCAACCGGCCTGATAGTAGGTTTTGCGATCCCGCTGCTGCTTGGAAATCTATTTCAGCAGCTTTATAATATGATCGATACGATGATCGTCGGTCGTTATCTTGGCGTTAATGCACTTGCGGGGGTAGGAGCGACCGGAAGCATCAACTTTTTGATAGTGGGC
>JAILEM010000235.1 GCA_024687745.1 Lachnospiraceae bacterium | reverse complement strand
CGCGATCTCCTCTTCCTCAGCGATCACTTTTTTTTCATCTGCGACTTCACTTTCATCCTTAAAATTACTTTGCGAGGAACATCCCACTGTTAAAAGCACAAGCAATATCACAGGCAGTATACTCTTAAACATTTTCATTTATTACACTATCCTCCTATATACACATTTTTATAAGTCAACGTTTTGAAAATCCTTACTTCTTCTCGCTGATATCAACTCCCGAGGTTTCTATGAACTCATCGACAAGATCCGATATAAGCTTCTCTGCTGTTTCGTATGTATCATCATCAAGCGGATCAACCCCGACACCCTTAAGCAGTGTTACAGGATCCGTGGAATTTCCCGCTTTCAGGAATTCAAGGTAAGCATCCTTTTCCTCCTGTCCCTTCTCATAAACCTGTTCGCAGATAGAAGCTGCATATGTTATCGCAGTGGCATATTGATATACATAATAATTATTGTAAAAATGAGGAATTCCCATCCATTTGATCCCTGAGTAATCCGGTATTGTGTATTCTTTACCGTAATATTTCTTCATTAATTCCAAATTTTTTTCCGACAGAACTTCAGCACTTAGTGAACCACCGTCTTCAACAGTCTTATAACAGAAATCTTCAAATTCGGCATACCAGCACTGCGTAATTAATGACTCATTCAGCAACCTTATCTGAGCATCAAGCCAGTATAGTTTTTCATCCTTTGTTGCAGCATTTTCGATCATATATTTGTGGAACATGATCTCATTTGCCGTTGAGGCAACCTCCTGAGTGAATATCGTAGGATAATTGTTTTTATCATTCTGATTTTCGCTGGATAACTGTGAATAAACTGCATGTCCCATTTCATGTACTATCGTTGAAATGTAAGACTCGGAATCGTCAAAATTATACATTACATATGGTGTTGTCTCATTACCAACAAGAAATGAATAAGCCCCTCCCTCCTTCGTGTCTGAAGGATAAACATCGATATGAGGGCTTGTTATTATCTTATCAAAGCATTCGAGATATTCATCTCCCCATATTGAAATACCCTTTCTGCCTGTATTTACAGCCTCCTCATAGGAAATTTCCCTGGGTACATAGTCTGTAACCGGCTGGTGGGAATCAAATATCATCATCTCATCTTCCAGACCGAGTAATATTTTCCTCGCCTTATTATACTCATCTATCTTTGGAACAATATCCTCCCCAAATTCAATGATCCTGTAATATACCTTTGGATCTACATCGGTTTCGTAAAGAGCTGCCTCAAGGGAAGAATCAAAACCCCTAAGCTGTGCCAAAGCCCAGTTTTCTCGTACTTTACTCTCCAAAAGAGCTGCATAGCTGTTGACATACGGCTGACAGGAATCGGCTCTCAGTTGATAAAGTCCCTTACGGAATTCATGATCATATTCCTTTCTTCTGATAATACCGTAATAAACCTGGTCGGTCAGTTCAGCTTCTTTCCCGTCCGGATATTTAAATGTCGGATTTTTCCGTTCAACATACTCAAGTATATTGCGTACATCCTGACTGTTTAAGGCCGGTGTTAAAACCGCTATAGCCTTTTCGGTATCTTCGCTTACTAATACGTGATCCGGATCGCAGTATTTCCTGTAGTAGTATGCATAGGGAGCAAGCTCCTTACTTGAAAATATCTCCTGTCTTTTTTCAAGAGGCATTTCCATGATCTCTGAATCCTCATAGGCATATGCACTATCATATTTCTCTATTAAACCGTCTACTGCAGCGGATACTTCCAAAGCCCATGGATCGGTTGAATTGAGGGAATTCAAACAATACCCATACAGAATTGCCTTGTTAAGGATAATATTTAATTCTTTTATTTCCGGATCCTCTATATAATTTAAAATCCCCTCTTTGGTGTTGAGAGTTCCCTTTAGCTCCTCAACCTTTGTAGCAAGCTCTTGTGCATGCTTAATATCAGCCTCAAAGGCATCCCTGTCCTCAAACAGATCACTGAAATCCCAGCTTGTCGGAAGATCCTTAAGCTCCCTGTCTTTTTCCGCCGCGAATACATCAGTTCCCGAACATAACGTGGTCAGTATGATACCCATCGCAAGAAAAATACTTAATACTCTTTTTTTCATCATTATTCCTTTCCGAATTGTTTAAACCAAAGAAAACCTGTCCTGCTGAATACTTTATGATTTATATAGATTGTTATGCATATTTTAACATAAACCCTGCCCACGCAAAACCCCCTAAATGATTTACTCTTCTGCGTCCTCCGTGACGCTATCCTCCTCAAAAGGTATAGTGAACATCACCTTTGTCCCCTGTCCGGGGGTACTGCTTATCACCATATCTGCCCTGTCTTTATATATTTCCGATATCCTCTTTCTTACATTTGCTATCCCTATCCTGTGTGCGGTTTCCTCTTCAGACTTATCCTCATCAAAAAGCGAGGAAACCGTCTCAGCATCCATCCCTATTCCGTCATCCTCTATGGTAAGGATAAGTATCCCATCCTTGTAACTCCCTTTTATGGCAAGGCTTCCCTTCCCGGTTTTTGGCGCAAGTCCGTGGAAGATCGCATTTTCAACTACAGGCTGTATCATCATTCCGGGGATGCGGGCCTTTAATATCTCTTCCTTCACATCAAATTCGTACTCAAACCTGTTGCCGTACCTGAATTCCTGCAAATAGAGATAATGCCTTACTGTATCAAGCTCGCTTTCAAGGGTTGTAAAAACAGATTTTCTGATCTTAAGGGTCTTCTGCAAAAGTGAGATAAAATGATTCGTGAATTGAGCGATCTCATTGTTTTTGTTTATCTTTGCCATATATACGATAGAATTCATGGTATTGTAGATAAAATGCGGATTGATCTGAAGCAGGAGGTTTTCCATGCTCATCCTGTGAAGCTTTTTCTCATGCTCTAAGGACTCATCCATCAGCTCCTTTATATCACGGACCATCCCGTTAAAAGCGTTGGCCGTAGTCTCTATCTCATCTCCCGTATGGATATCGGTTATGACATCAAAGTCTCCTCTTCCCACCTTGGCCGCGGCCTCTCCAAGCTCATTTAAGGGATCTACTATCCTCCTTACATAAAAGTGTAAGACTAAAAGCATCACAAGAACTATAACCGGAATGATTATCAAAAGTGGAACTGCTACATTAAGGCACTGCAGATAAAGCTCCCTGCCCGAAACCCTCGACAAAAGTCTGAACCCGTCCATCATACCGCCTACCGATATGTAGATATTTCCTTCTTTTTCAAAATAATACTCAGAATCATCATTTGAAAGCTCCTGATATAAAGCCTTAACCGTTTCTCCCTGCCCTGCTATGATGTCACCGTTTCCCGAGAAAAGGCAGCTCTCATCTATGAGCTCCGACCTTATACCGGTCATATCCTCAAAGGCCCTCCTGTCGATATTTATGATTATATAGGCGGTATCATCCCTCTTATCAAGGGGATGGTACTCTGTTATGTAGCTGATGACAGGGATATGATAGCCGTCCTGGCGGGGTTCTGAATCGTGGATGCTGCTGTAGCCCTCTGTCTTTTTCGATGCGACGAATTCCTTAAACCATTCGTTTTTTTCAGGATCAAAACCGCCTCTTATCTCCCTTGAGGAGAGAGTTTCCCCGTCAGCTGTATATATCATGATCTCCTCTATCGAATCGATAAGATGGGCGTTGGATGCAAGCATGTTGTGGATCTCTCTTTTATCTGAGAGCCTCTCCCCCAGATTCCCCGAAGGAGATGAAAATGTCTTCTTAAAAAAGGTGTTCATGGTCAGCTGCTTTGCGATATTGCTTATTGTATGCTGAAAAAAAGCTATCTGTGAAGCGGTCTGTATCTCCTGATCCATCTGGGATCTTATCTCATATGATCTCTTTTCCTGATAGACAGAATTTACCGCCGCAAAAAGAATTGCAACAAAGCCAAGCAGTGTCACAAGCAGGATAGCTTTGGTAAGCTTTTTTTCAAGTTTATCACTCCTCACCTTCCCTAAGGATTTAACTTGTTTCATAAGATCCAAACCCCCTCCGGTCGTTCCGGATATTCTCACAAAAGCAATCCCCTTTTGACATATTCTCTGGGCAGCATTCCCTCTCTCTGCTTAAAAACATAGCTGAAATACTGTGCTGATGTAAAGCCCGTCTTCTGCCATACAGTCGAAACAGGTTCACCCTTTTCCTTCATCAGCATGATAGCCTTGTCAAGTCTTAGATTTTTAAGATATCCGACTATATTGCTCCCAAGCTCCTGATTAAAGAGCCTTCTTAAATGTCCCTCCGAAACTCCTATGTCAGAGGCGATCATCTCTACCGAGATATCCCTGTCATAGTTTTCTTCTATATAGGCAAGAGCTTTTCTGATATGTTCGGAATACATCTGTTCATGAGCCTGTTCGAGCTCCTGAAGCAGCATCTCCACACAGTTTAAAAGCGCCCGTTCTGCGTTCTTTGTATTATTATAGCTGTCAGATATTATAAGACTGTTTACGGATAACTGCTTTGCCTTGTCAAACTGTTCGAGCATCCTGTAAAGATCCCTTATCATCTCGTTATATTCCCAGATATTGAGGTTTTTAGAAGCCTCTCCAAAGAGCTCCTCGGTAAGCTCCACTGCCCTTCTGCTCTTTTCATTGAGGCTTAACTCTATCTCATGGATATAACCCGCGGTATCGACATCTGTCCTTTTTATATCCCTCATATCCGCAAGGTAAACTATCCTCTGATCAGAATAGTTATAAAGATATGCCTGCATATCTCCCATCTCCCTGTATGATCCCGGAAGATCGAAAAATTTCTGCTTAATGTCACCCACAAGACCGATCCAGTTTCCTCCCTTTGAATCCAGAAGGTCCAAAAGCATGTCAGCTGCCTTATACAAAACCCTCCCTGCCTCTGCGGGCACATCATTTATGAAAAAGATCGCCGTATATTCGTTATCTCCCGTTTTAAGAAAGCAGTTGCAGGTGATACCTTTGGGCCATACCAAATGCTCTGCCTCATAACAGTCAATGTTATATACGGCAGAGTTTGTTTTATGATGGAGTATTATCTTTGGTTCAGCAATGAACCTTATAAGGGAATATTTCTGAAGCGGCCTGTCATTATAAGACATATCCTCACTGCCGATACTTCCTGAATTCAAAAAATCCCTGATATTATGCTCAAGGATAAGCTGCCTGTTCCTTCTTTCCTCATTCAGCATCTCCTCGGCTTTTTCAAGGGTTTTCCTGATCAGCTCCTCTGAAAGCTCGTTTTTAAGGATATAGTCCGTCACGCCTATCTGAACGCTTTTTTTGGCATACTCGAAATCCCTGTATGATGTCAGGAGATAGAACTTGGGCGAATAGATCTCCATGACCCTCTCGGCCAGTTCAACACCGTTCATCACAGGCATCACGATATCGGCAAATATGACATCCGGTTTGAGACGGCGTATATCTTCAAACGCCTGCATGCTTCCCGTGGAGCTGCCGATGATCTTATGATCACCCTCCACGGAAGACATCAGAACTTTAAGATATTCAATTGCCATTGGTTCGTCATCAACTACATATATTTCTAACATACTTTATATTTTATCATCCTTTTACCGCTCCTGCAGTAAGTCCCCTGATAAAAGTTTTGGATCCCAGGGCAAAGAATATAAGTATGGGTATCGTTGCCAGTGTAAGTCCGGTAAGCTGGGCTCCGTAATCCGTCCTGTATGCACTCGCAAGACTTTTTACGAAAATGGGGATCGTGTAATTTTCCTGCTTGTTGATGAACAGTAACGGATACATATAGCTGTTCCATGACCACAGAAACTGTAAAAGGGCCAATGTTACAAGACCCGGTCTTATGCAGGGGAATGCTATCCGCAAATATATCATTATCTCCCCCGCTCCGTCAACTCTTGCGCTCTCCACGAGTTCCATCGGAAGGGCACTCTGTATAAAGGAGGTCATCCAGTAAGCTCCGAAGCCGCTCGCTATCCACACAAGGATAAGCGGGATAAGGGTCTGGTTAAGATGAAGATTTCTCATTTCTATCATATAACCTATTATACCTATCTGTGTAGGTACCATCATAGTCAGCATTATAAGGGTATTTACGAACTTCTTGGCCTTAAACTGGTACACCGTCATCGCAAAGCCCGCCATGGAGCAGACGATAACACTTAAGACCATCGCAAGAGCCGATACAAAAAGGCTGTTTAAGTAGGAATGCACAAAGTTTGACTCCATTATGGTCTTTATGTTTTCCATGAGAAAATTCGATGGTATGAGCGGATTGTTCTGGAATATCATCTCACTTTTATATGTCGACATCGAAAACATGAGCCAAAACGGTATCAACGAGACCAGTGCCAAAAGTATCAGGGGTACCCATGTAAGTATCTTCTTTATTACTTTCATCATTCTTCCTTTCCGTTCATAAGCTTAAGTCCTATCATGGAAACTATCCCGATTATGAAGAACAGCACGATCGACATTGCCGATGCATATCCCATTCTCGGATTTGCTCCAAAGGCCTGATTATAGAAGTCCCATACGATCGTCAGTGAGGTCTGTCCCGGTCCTCCTACCGTACCCATGGACTGGTTTGTAAATAAAAGGTTTGCCTCATCAAACAGCTGGAACATATAGATGGTACTTGTTATTATCAGGAAAATAGTTACGTTTTTCAAAAGGGGCAGGGTTATGTAGAAAAAGGTCTGCAGTGCACTCGCACCGTCGATCTTTGCCGCCTCGTATATGTCCTCCGATACAGAAGTCATTCCCGCAAGATACATTGTCGTAAAATATCCGGTATTTTTCCAGATTATCATAAAGGATATGACAAAGGGTGCCCAAAACGGAGATCCTACAAAGTTAATGGCCTTTC
Source organism: Lachnospiraceae bacterium (assembly GCA_024687745.1). GTDB lineage: Bacteria > Bacillota > Clostridia > Lachnospirales > Lachnospiraceae > UBA2868. The sequence goes on along the minus strand of JAILEM010000235.1, from coordinate 7,550 downwards.
CTCCGAAAAACTCTATAAGCTTGTTGAATATACCGATATGCTGTTCAAAGATAAAAACAAAGATCATACCGATCGCAACGGGTGTTGTAAGATAGGGCAGAAAAAATACTGTCTGCAAAAAGCTTTTGAGCTTCTTGATATTTGACAGGATCGCCGCAAACACAAGCCCCAAAATAAGAGCTATCGGAAATCCCACAAGTCCTATCCTAAGTGTATTTAAAACCGAGCGCCAAAAAACCTTGTCTCTGGTAAAGATTTCAATGTAATTTTTGATCCCTATGAATACCTTTTCGTTATAACCGGCCCAATCCAGAAAGCTCATATAAAAGGCATACAGGATCGGAAACAGGTTAAATAAAAAGAAACAGATAAAAAACGGTGCCAGAAAAATTATCGGCCAGGTAAAGCTGTATTTTCTAATATTTTTTTTCATAAGGTTATTCCTTTTGTTGATAAGTCCTTCTTAATATTTCGGGGGATGCCCCCTAAAAGGCATCCCCCGAGGGTTTCTTGGGATTTTGTTTTACTTGATCTCTACGCTTGTATCTGTAACGATCGTTGCAAGCTCATCCTTGGCTGCCTGAACTGCTGCCGCAGTGTCGATCGAAGGATCGTCCATAACCTGCTGTGCCACGTCATTACGTACGTTTGTGATGTCACCGTCATAAGGTGAAGGAGAAGCTATCTCGATCCTGCTTGCTATATCGCTGTAGAATACCTTTGAGATATCCTGTCCGCCGAATACATCCTCGTCACTTCTCTTTGCGAAATCTCCGGTGTTGATAGTAGTATCATGTGTGATGTAGCCTGCTGTATCCTTCATAAGTGTTGCACCCTCTTCTGAAGAGATAGCCCATGTTATGAAGTCATATGCTGCCTGCTTCTGCTCATCTGTTGCGCTTGTTGTGATACCCATTGCAGCGCCGCCGTGCTGATATCCCTTAGGTGCCATTATAAGTCCCCAGTTGCCTGCTGCTGCTCCGTCGGGATCGTTAGCTACTATGTAATATGAAACTGCCCAGTCAGGACAGGGGAAGAAGATATGTGAATCATCGGCATATGTAGCATTTCCCTCAGGTGTACCGTTCTGGTAAGAATCTACGATTCCCGCATCCCTGAACTTAGTAAGAAGATCCATGATCTCTGTATACTTTGTTGTTGCGTTGATCGCACCGTTCTCTGAGTTGGGTGTTGTACTTGCGAAATAGAACCACTCAGCTATAGCCTGTCCCGAATGGAACATGAATGCTTTTCCGTCGCTTGCTTCCTTAATCTTCTGTCCTACAGTGATATAGTCATCATAGGTCTGAAGCATAGCCTGTATCTCTTCGGGATCGTCTGTTCCGAGATACTGCTTTGCAAGATCTCTCTTGTATGCGATGGCTGCGGGGTTAACTGCTTCGTGAAGTCCGAAGATCTTGCCGCTGTCATCTGTTGTTGAAGCCATAAGAGCCTGATTATATTTGGAAGGATCGATTCCGTAATCTCTTAAGTCAACAAAGATATCATCTATATTCTTCCATGCTCCAAGGAGTCCGAGATCCATGGGGATGATGGTGGGAAGCTCCGAGCCCGATGCAAGAGCCTGCTGTGTCTTGGGGATCATATCGCCCCACTCAACAGCTGTGGGTTCAAAGCTTACATTGGGATGAAGCTCATGATATTTGTCCATAAGGGGCTGTGCAAAATTGCTTACATCCCATCCCCAATAGGTTATAGTAACTTCTCCTTCTGCAGATGCATCTGATGATGCTTCCTCTGCGCCTGCCTCTGCCTCAGTACTCTGAGCCTCTGCAGGAGCCTGTGCTGTTGTTGCAGCACAACCTGCCAGCATTGATGCCAGCATTCCCGTACACAGTAAAACGCTTAATAATTTTCTTTTCATAGCTACCTCCATTCAAACTTATGCGGGGTTATGTCCCCTACTCTTTTATAATATCATTCTTACACACAAAGCATTTTTTTCGTACAATACATTTCAAGCATATTTTAAGAAAAATAAACATCCTGTATATATCAGACCATGGGATACGTCCGAAGTCAGACCGTGGGATAAGCCCGAAGTCAGACCGTGGGATAAGCCCGAAGACAGACCATGGGATACGTCCGAAGACAGACCATGGGATACGTCCGAAGTCAGTCTATGAAATAACGCTCATGATCTCCTCCTCATTCAGGGTATCCCCGGGATCAAACTCCTCAGAATTCATATATTCATATATCCCCGATAAAAGTGATACAGCCTCGGGATATTCCTTCTTATCGTTAAGTGCCATCCCCGAGATCATAAGTTTACCTCCAAAAACCTTAAATTCTGCCAAAATGCCTAAATTCCTCAGCCTTGCATAGCAGTCTATGGCAGTTATCAAAGGCGCCTTTCCCTTAGGGAGTCTGAAGGATCTTGAACCTGTCGTTATACCAAACCACTGCCTGTCCGAATGGAAGGAGGTCGGAAAATACTTAAATACAGGATGTTCCGGGTCTGTAAGTATACCCATATAGCCCTCCTGATAGGTATAGGTCCCGACTGACCAGTGATCCGTAGAGAAAAAGCACCCTGCACCGTTTGGAAAATGCTCCTTAAGGGCCGGCGGGTCAAATAAGACCTTCTTTCCCTCCTTAAGAAGGCTTAATGCCTCCTCTGCATCCCTGCTTAAGATAACCTCTCCTTTCTTTTCGGTCATCTCCTTCATAAATATCCAGAGAGGATAAGAAGCGCTGTACTGTCCCACTTCTATCCGAAGCTCCGCTGACAGCGGAAATACTGTTTGCAGCTCCTTTGGCCTTATGCTGACCGAACCCGCAAAAGTGACACTTCCTTCGGAAAACGGTCCGGCCTCAAAGGAATCTTCATATAATATGTCCTCTTTATTGTACAGTTTTGCACAGACTTCATCGTTTATCCTCTTCCTTGAATAGTTTGCCATATATATCTTAAATTCTATCTCTTCATCGTCTGTCCAAACATATTTTTTCATTTTTATAAAGGGTCTGACCCCGTTGAAGAAGCTTTTAAAGCGCTCAGGCCTTGCAAAAGGATAGGGCTTTTCCCTCATATGTGAATTGAGCATTCCGATCATTGCGGTTCCCTGTCCCGGGAAATCCTGAAGGCCTAAGATCGAGAGCCCCGAATAATCCTCTGTCCTTAGGACAGCCTCCATCTCTTCCCTGTAACAGATAAGGGCCAGCTCCCCGCTTGCCTTTACTCTCTCATCCCAGTTGTGCGCTACTCCTCTCTCCCTCGCAAGCTCTGCTATGGAAGAAAGATTAGCGGGCTTTGTCACTCCGTTAAAATATTCAAGCTCATGAAGGTCAGGCAGCACCTCATACTGTCCAACCTCGAAGGCAAAAACAGGCTTTTCCCATCCGTCATCCCTTATCCTTTTCAATATCCTGTCAAAATTCCTCTCTACAGAAGGATATTCGTTATTTACAGGTCCCCTCATCCCCGAGGAGGTACCCCTTAAGTCCTCGTCCAGGTAGAACGAGCTCGTATGGAAATCGCTTTTTTCATGTGTTCCTTTTGCCCCGTAAAAGGCATTTGCAGCATTTGCATAAAGCCTTGTCGCATCAATATCCCTTGCATGGTCAAGAAGTGAATCCACATAATCCGATACTTCCTCAGAATAGTGAAGCTCGTTGCCAAGACAGAGCATGACAAAGGAGGGATGGTTACCGTATTGAAGTATTACAGCTTCAAGCTCCCTCTTATAATATATCCTGTCCTCTTCTCTTCCAAAGGCGGTATAGGGATCCCAGTTTGAGAGCTCGCAGTGTATAAGTATCCCTGCCCTGTCTGCCGCCGAAAATGCAGCTTCCGGAGGGCAGTGTGAATGAAATCTCACACAGTTTACCCCATAGGAGGCATAGGTTTTCATTATCTCATCCCACTCACTCTCATCCATCGGCGGATACCCGGTTTCGGGCCAGACTGCGCAGTTTGTTTCAGATCTTAGGAATATCCTGTGCCCGTTAAGCTTTAGATGCCTTCCTTTCGGTATATCCGCGGAAGTCTCAGTAATCTCCCTCCCCGATGTATCAAAGGGCCTGTTAACCGTCTCTCCAATATCTGTGCAAAAATACCTCAGCCCCGTCATAAACGATATCTCATAAAGCGTATCTCCGCTTATGCTTATATCAAACAGTTTTCCCTCATATTCATCCCATTTGCCGATATCACAGCCGGGCTTTATATCATTTATTTCAATCCTGTTTCTGCCCTTCTTAAGATCGCAGCAAACCTTAGCTTCTGTTTTGCCTGCATCTGATCTTATAAGGATGGTTTCATTCACATCCTCTTTTGAATCAAGCCTTAATACGGCCCTTAATCTATCCCCCTTATCCGGATATACATTTACATATAGGGGGGCCGTTATCCCCTCTCTTCTTATCCTTATATATCCAAGGAGTCCGTTCCAGTTCGTCTGTGTCTCGTCGGTCGCGGCACTTGAATATTCTATCGAGGCAACAGGTCCACCTTCATAGGAGTTATCGCAGATAAAGCATATGGTATTTTCCTTCTTAAGATGTCCCGTAGCCTCAAAGACATAGGGTGCGGACAGGGTTCCCCCGCTAAACAGCGAAAGCTCCGTATCATTTAATATACATCTTAAAAACCTGCTTCTCTCAACCTCGATAAAGTATCTCTCCCTGTCTGCGATCCCTTCAAAGGTGAATTTTTTTTCATAAAAAGCCTTCCCCACGTAAGTATATTTCCGTGTATAACGGCTTGTTATTATCCCCTTTTTTGAAAGAAGGACATTCTCACTGTTCTCCTTTGCAAGATCATCATCCGGATGCCATTTTATGGCATGATCATCCGGATATCCTATAGCGTTCTCGTCAAGACTTCCGGGAAGCTCAGCCTTCCATTTGCTGTTGTCACCCAGGGTAACCTCGTACTGTCCTTCCAGCGGATAATATCTGTCCTTCATCTGATAACTCCTGCTCCTTTCTCAAACTCTCATGTCAATTATAACCCATATCAAACTGCAGTATCTTTCATTATTCCATATACTTCTCTTATAATGATCGAATATCGCTACCCTTATTACAACCATAAAATCCAAACATTTTCATTAAATCCCGATCATCGCCTATGGATAATATGTACACTGTCAAAATACCGTATGGAAAACCAAAAAAAACTGTGCTAAAATGATAGATCATGACTTATGAATCATCATCGGATCCATAAGCCATAAAATACTGTTATTCCGGGAGGAGATAAAAATGTTTAGAAGTCTGAAGGTTAAGATGGTCGTAATAATTGCAGTTCTGTGCGCCCTTCTTCTTATTGCCGAGAGCTTTTTTGCGATCCGAAAGGTTAAGGAAAGCAATGAAGCGATCCTGAATGAGGACTATGACTTCAGGACCCAGTATTACGCAGGTACTATCAACGGATGGCTCATTGATGCGGCAGGGATCGCATCATCAGCTGAAGCATCACTGATATCCACTTCAAGCGGATCAGAAGAAGAGATCGAAGCATCAGAAAAAAGTGTCAGCCTGGCACTTGAAGAGATAACAAAGAACGATCCTTCGCTCGCTATGGTTTATATCCAGCTGTCAAACGGGGATTTCCTTAATGGCTCGGGATGGGTTCCCCCTGAAGAGTTTGACGGACTTACAAGAGCCTGGTACACAGAGGCTGTGGCCGCAAAAGGAGAGTTTTGCTTTTCAGAGCCTTATGTCGACGCCAACTCCGGCGACCTTGTTGTTGCAGTTTCCAAGTATTTCAACAGTAACGGCTGGGAGGGTGTTGCAGCTGTAGATATCTTCGTTTCAACCCTTCTTGCAGATATTGACAGTCTTGTCGAGGGCGGAAGTTCAAACGGATCATATCTGTTTGTGACAAATGAAAATGACACTCTAATTTATCATCCCAATCCCCAGTTCCTTTCAACTACCGAAAAGATCATGAAGCTTGAGGATCTTGGTATAGATTATAAAAAGGCCGCTGTCGAGGATGCAGACGGCGGTATCAAAGACTATAACGGTAAAAATGTATATGTCACCACCTGTGATATCCCATCTGTGGGATGGCATTTATTCTATGTTACTCCTATAGAGAATTACGACGGTATAATTGACGATATACAGTCTCACATGATGCTTATCGCAGGCATATGCCTGTTAGTTGCCCTGTTCGTTGCGATAATTGCAGGTATCATGGTCGCAAAGCCCATAACCGATGCCAGTGCAAAGGTTAAGGCCTTAGGAGAAAGCGTTAAGAACGGTACCGCAGATCTTTCAGAGAATATCGAAACCAGATCAAAGGATGAGATAGGAGAATTTGTCAATGCCGTTAATGACCTTAAGGATGCAATGGGAGATATCATCCGCAATGTTAACAGCGCATCCGGAGAGCTTGCGGAAAATGTTGTTTCTCTTAAATCCGCTGCTGTTACAAGCTCCGATAATGTCTCAAATATTTCATCCGCAATGCAGGAAATGAGCGCTACCACACAGGAAACCTCCGCTTCCACCGCCCAGGTTTCACAGCAGGTTTCGGATATTACCTCTCTTACAGACAAGGTAAGCAGAAATGCAGCCGATAAGACCTCCGATATAAGCAATCTCCTTTCCTTTATAGAAAGCCGAAGGGAAGAGATAGAGCTTCATGATGCGGATATGTCAGCGCGCCTGAACAATGCGATCGAAAAGCTCCGTAACAGGATCTCCGATACAAAGAAGGTTGAAGAGATAAGGACGATGACACAGGGAATCTCGGATGTTGCCTCACAGACAAATCTCCTCTCCCTTAATGCTTCAATAGAGGCTGCAAGGGCCGGGGAAGCAGGACGCGGATTTGCCGTAGTAGCCGACGAGATAGGATCCTTAGCAAACAACTCGGCTAATATGGCAGGAAACATCCAGCAGGTTTCCGATGAGGTACTTGCCATCGTAGAACAGCTTGTTAAGGCTGCCGAGGAAGTATCAGATATCATGATCAAGATCTCCGATGAGAATACAGAGGAGAAGAAAAAGCTCATAGACGAGTACAGGAATTCTCTGACCGATTGTTATGAGGCGATGTCATCCATATCGGATGATAACATGGAAATATCCACAACGATCGCAAAGATCAGCGAATCGATCACCGCGATCGATACCGCTGTTGAGGATAACGCCCACGGCACTGTCAGCGTAGGCGAGGGTGCACAGGTTCTTGTTTCGGCATCCGAGGATGTTGAAAAGGGTGCGGAATCCATCGAAAGGATCTCCTCAGACTTAAGCCGTCATATAAGCGGGTTTAAATATTAATCATATAAGCGGGTTTAAATATTAAATAAGACATCCCTAAAGCCAAAGAGGCTTTCGCACTTGACACTCAGTGCGAAAGCCTCTTTATTTACTGATATTTCATCCTTCAACCATCCTTGTAAAGAACCTTTCCTTTACCGGATTATCAAGCAAACGCACCGGCTTGATCTGGTCTAAGGCCGTTATTTCCCTATACCTTCTCTGATCTCTGTAAAGAAGCTGTGTCTGGGGCTCGGAAATGAGTATTCTGCATTTGATCACTGTGTTTTTTTTCTGCAGCGATC
>JAILEM010000174.1 GCA_024687745.1 Lachnospiraceae bacterium | reverse complement strand
TTTCTTTTATAACCCTCCATTTATATAACGGGCCGACAAAATCCATCATTGATATTCCGGGAAGCTTTGGAAGGATAAATTCCTGTCCGCTATCCTCACAATCCCAAAAGGCAATACATCGTATCAATGAAAGATTCGCCGCATTCTGAAGGGGCAATGGAATCTTATCCGCTTTTTCAATATTTGATATGTCCATCAGGGAATCATACTCCATCGCAATCCTCAGATCCCTGATATAAGTATTTTTTGAAGGTATTCCCTCATCAAATAACTTCCTGAATTCCGGACTGTACTTTCTGAAAAAACTTCCAACCCTGATCGATGGATGGTCCTCAAGGTGTGTTCTCTCTACCATCTCTTCCCAGGTGCAGTTCACGATCGGAGCTCTTAAAAAATTAATCATCAGAAATTTTCTGAGAAGCAGGTTTTCTCTTCTCTCAAGAGTAATCGTATTGCCTACGATAAGCCGATTGTTCAAAAGATCACCAACCGGACCTTCTATCCGATATGCAAACTCCTTCTCCAGCTGTTCATCAAACAGATCGGTCTGCGCAAAGGTATTCTTAAGCTTTTTTGTTTGAAAAGCTCTGTTTATAAAATCGTATGTATTGATCTTTTCCCCATGGGAAAACTGTCTGAGAAGCAATCTCGGAATATAATGATTTTTCATATCAGCCTGACAACCTTCTCAATTTCAAAGACACCTCATTGAACGGAAGATCCTTACTGAGGCAGACCGTCTCTCCGAATATTTCCCGTAATATTGTAACATTTATTACCTCCTCTGCCATTCCCCACTTTATTATTCTTCCACCCTTCATTAGAAATGCAGAGCTTTCCATATGCAGAGCATGATTTGGATTGTGTGTTGTCAGTAGGATATGTCTTTTTTCCTCCGATAACCTTTTTATCAATTCCACAACTATGGATTGATTTGAAAAATCCAAAGCCGAAAAGGGCTCATCCATGATAATAAACTCAGTCTCCTGCGATAATGCCCTTGCTAAAGAAACTATCTGCAGCTCTCCACCGCTTATCTGTGTGATCTCTTTTCGAGCCAGATGAGCTATCCTGCATTGCTCCATATACTTCTTTGCAATATCACAATCATTCTTTGAGGGATGACGGCCCGGCCTGATATAAGGATATCTTCCCATAAGAATATATTCATATACCGTATAGTCTATCTTACATTCAACCTTTTGAGGGACATAAGAGATCTTGTGGGCTAATTCATTAGCCGTGTATCTGTTTATATCCCTTCCGTCAATAAATATTCTTTCTTTGCCTACCGGATGATAACCTATAATGCAGTCGAGCAAAGTAGTTTTTCCACACCCGTTTAACCCAAGCAGAACGGTAATCCCGCATCCATCTATGTTAAAGGAGATATCCTTCAAAACCTCTTCTTTATTCTCATAGGAAAAACTCAGTTTACTTACGGTAATTTTCACTGTAACACCTTATCTCTCTTTCTTCTTCCGATGACAGAAAATAAAAACAAAGGTGTCCCTATAATACCTGTTATCACACTTAAGGGAATCTCATCCGGCGACAGGGTTCTGGCAAGCATATCAGTAAGCATCATAAATACAATGCCAAGGAGCATCGAAAGCATAAGAACCTTTCTATGCATGTTACCAAATACCAGTCTCACTAAATTTGGTACAGTAAGCCCAACCCAGCCGATAACTCCGCTGACAGACACACAGGATGCTGTCATTAGCGTTGCACAGGATATCAGTATCAGAACTGACATATTATAATTAACGCCCGATACTTTAGCTTCTTTTTTTCCAAGAGAAATAATATCTATTGTATTCACAGACAATAAACAGATCATAAAGCATATGGTCAAAACCGGAGAAATAAAAGCAGCTTCCTTCATGGTTGATGATGAAAAACTCCCGAGAAGCCAGTATGTGATCTCTGACAGTTTTCGCTCATCATCTGCAAGATATTTGGTTAACCCTATACACGAAGACATAAGTCCTCCGGTTGCTATCCCCGAAAGGATAAGAGAAAACTCTGTTTGTTTTCCGATCAGTTTTGCTATCATTACCGTTATACAAACAGTGAGATTACCGGCCGCAAAGGATGCAATAACGATCTTTTCGAATGATAAATCCATCAATATACCTATGCAGGCTCCAAGACTCGCACCTGACGATACACCCAGCAAGTCGGGAGAGGCCATCCTGTTGTTAAAAACCCCCTGATATATAGCACCGGAAACAGCAAGTGAGGCTCCTGTGAACAGCGCTATTATTGTCCTTGGGATCCTGAGCTTTGTTATTATCCTTCCTGACAGCTCCGGTATTTCTTTATTTTCGATAAATGCGATCACTTCTTCAGGCTCGATCATATATCTGCCTGTAAATAAAGATATCAGAAAAAGGGCTGCGATCACGACCAGACAGATAGCAACTGTCAGATAATATGATCTCAGACCCTTATAATAATCATTCTGCATTGACCATTACCTCTCCATCTTTTGAAAAGGCATTTTTCATGTTATAAACATCTTCCGAACTTAAATCATAGTCAAAATATTTTTTTATGTTTTCTTTAAGATCCTTATCTAAATCATAGTCATAATCAGGATAAAAAAGACTTGCGGTATATCTTATCATTACCGGAGTTTCCGCACTCACATTCTCTATCCCTGTCATAGCAACAGGGATCCGGTATACCCTGTCATTTTTCACACAATCCAGATTTGACCAGAGCTCAGAATCATATAGCTCCTGCATAAGGTAGTTCTGATATGCGCCGCCGATCAGCATCGCATCAGGGTTTAATTTGATCATCTCCTCATCTGATACATCATGAACATTCAAAACTTCATACTTTTCCGTAGCAAGCGATAGCCCGGCTGTCGATAAGATCGATGATATCATAGAATTCCCGCCGTCAGAATAAAACAATCCTTTCTGTTTCTCTCCGTTTATATAATAAACGGTTTCATCACATGTACTTTTTTTAAGGGAGGACACCTCATTTATAGCATCCTTAACATCCCTCTCCCACTCAGCCGCCTCTCTTTTAGTTTCTTCGCCAAAGATTTCTCCAAGGATATGCGCCGTTTCGTATATTTCCTCGTCGAATACACCCTCGGGTGAATACTGATGTACAGCTATTACCGGAATACCGGCATTTCTGAACGCTTCGGCATTTTCTGTGTCCTGGATGATCACCAGCTCCACTCCGTCTTTAAGCAGCTCCTCCGCCGATACGCTGTAGCTGTATGCCTTGTATTCTAAAGCTTTGGGATAGATCACACCAGCCCATGGATTATAGGTAAAAGAACGATAGGTACCTACTATCTTATCTCCCAGCCCGAAGGCTATCATTAGGTCTGTAGCCGATTGTGATATACACGCAACTTTTTCTACGTTAACCGGAACTTCTACATCATTCCCCTCCATATCTGTTACAGTCACAATACCATTCTTATCCGGTTCTGTTACGTTCTTATCTGCTGCAGTTCCCGAAACACTCTTATTGATTGCGGGATCTGAAGCTGTCCCGGATGAGCAGCCTGTCAGAATTACAAAAGACAGGATGATAATGATCAGTTTTTTTGTATTTTTTATTACTATTGATCTATTCATTTTAGTATTCTCCTTTAGCTCATATTATCAGATAAGCCTAAGAAGAATAATGTCATCGGATGTCTTATTTCGCTTTTCTTATTTATTCAGCCTTTCCAATGCTTCGGCTGCCTGTTCATTGCCGCCCTCGGCTGCTTTCTCATACC
>JAILEM010000162.1 GCA_024687745.1 Lachnospiraceae bacterium | reverse complement strand
CAGTTTATGTTTGTTTATATATACTTCCTTTCATCGAGAGTGCTGAGGGGAAACTTTAGAAAGATAATCCTGTTTTCGATCCTTCTCGGCTCCTCTGTTGTTTTTGTTTTGGGGATATTACACAGGTTTCTTATAGATCCGTTAGGTCTCTATGAGGGGATAGATGAGTATTATTTTATCTATTTCCTGTCTACGCTTGGTCAGGCTACCTGGTATTCAAGCTTTTTATGCTTGATAATACCTGTTCCCATGGCTCTTTTCATCTATGAGACAAGGGACAGATACAGGCTGGCTTACGCAGTATATATAATGATCGCATCAATGTCCCTGGTCACACAGAATTCTGACAGTGCGTTTATTGCGCTGTATGCCATACTTACCATGCTTCTTCTATTCTCTTTGGATGCTAACAATCATCTGATAAAGTATTTACAGCTTATATTGCTTATCCTTTTTTCCTTCAGACTCACAGGGCTTCTTCAGGTGATCTTTAAGGATCATGCTGTTGAAACCGATGGCATGTCAAAGTTTTTTTCCCAGGGGATGCCGGTACTCATACTTATGCTTTTGATCTTTGCCGTTTATCTTATATTAAGCTATCAGCTCAGTAAACGCGATTTTTTCATCAGCAAATACCCGGGCATAAGATATATTGTGATCTTTTGTGCACTGCTCCCTTTGTTTATTTATCTTCTCCTTACTGTCCTTGTGACCTTGGGATATATAACCGAGCGTAATGGCCTGCTTTCCGCTTCTTATTTTATGTTCGATGACAGATGGGGAAGCCAGAGAGGCTTTACCTGGAGGATGACAATGGAGATGTTTGCTGACATGCCGCTTAGGAATAAACTTATAGGCGTGGGTCCCGACTGTTATGCTGATTACGCATATGAACACAGATTTGAGGATATGACTTTGGTCTGGGGAGGAGATGTGCTGGCCAATGCTCATAATGAATGGCTGAATTCGCTCTTTACATTGGGAATTGCAGGTGCGGTATCCTATTTGGGGATCTTTGTGAGCGCGGCCTATCTGATAGCATCGAACAAAAAGAGAAACATCCTGACTATAGGCATATCTACATGCATAGTAAGCTATATCGTACATAATTTCTTCTGCTATCAGCAGGTTCTCTGCACACCCGCCATTTTCCTTCTTATGGGTTTTGCGGTATCTGTGATAAGAAATCATAAGTAGACAGGAAGTTCACACTATTTTATTAATTTTTTTGTTTTCAACTCTGCCTATTTGCGATACAATAATTTAAGTGTGTGAAAAAAGTGCAGGCAGAATTAATTAGTGCCTGTATATTAATTCAGAGAGGGTTGGTAACATGAACAATAATACTACAGAAACAACGTTCAGTAACAGTAAACAGAAAAGGATCGAAAGAGATAAAAAACGGGAAACCAACAGAAAAAAGAACTTTGTTGAAAGGACCGTGATAATAGTACTGGGTGCTCTTATTCTTTGCGGTATTCTCTTTGCCATCGGAAGAGAGATATATAAGTCGGTAACGGCGATAAAGCCAAGTGATGATTTTGGATATGGTCTTACTGAGGAAGGATTTATTTCCGGTATTAAGGCTCTTGATTATGTAACTGTTCCGGATTATAAGAACATGACCATAGCACTTTCTGATGTTGAATTTACCGATGAGGAGGTGGAGGCTGAAATACAGACACAGCTTGAGAATCATAAGGTTAAATCAGATGATCAAACACTCGAAGCGGCAAGCGGAGATACGCTTAATATAGACTATGTAGGAAACATAGACGGAGTTGAATTTGAAGGTGGAAATTCCAACGGGGCAGGATATGATCTGAAACTTGGATCGGGAACATTTGTGGATGACTTTGAGGATCAGCTTGTGGGAACCCATCCCGGAGATAAACTTACTGTAAATGTAACCTTCCCCGAGGATTATCAAAAGGCAGATCTTGCAGGTAAGGATGCGGAATTTGCGGTAACGGTGAACAGTATATATGTACTTCCCGAGTTCAATGATGAATTTGTCAAAGAGAATCTTGCAGATTACGGAAATACGGTAGAAGAGTATAAGAAAAAGCTTAAGGAACAGAGATATGAGGCTAATCTTAACTCAGCCATTGAGGATAAGATCATAGAGGAATCCGAGGTTAAGAAATATCCCAAAAAATATCTGAAGCATCTTAAGAGCCTTCAGAAATATATGGATCAGCAGAACTTCGAGTATATGAATCAGATGTATATGTCCTATTACGGAAGCGGATATTCAAGCTTCAGTGAGTATGTTGGAATGTCAGATGAGGAATATGATAAGAGCCTTGATGAGACAGTAAAGGAAAGCCTGAAGGAAAGTCTTGTATGGCAGGCTGTCCTTGAATCCGAGAATGAGACTGTCACGGAGCAGGAGCTTAGAGATTATATGACAGAGCAGACGGGATCGGATACCTTTGATACCAATGTGGAAAGCTACGGAAAACCCTATACTATGGCTATGATGGTCCGCCCCAAGGCTTTGGAGATATTAAAGGGTTATGTGACA
>JAILEM010000125.1 GCA_024687745.1 Lachnospiraceae bacterium | reverse complement strand
ATCCTTAATGACGCCTTCTTCTCAAGAACATATCCTCTCAATTCATGTATCGGCCTGTCGGCATAGATTCTTGACCCTTCACAGAGAATAATGATACAAATAAACTATAACAGAACAAGGGGCTGATTTCAAAGGATTTTTCAGGGAATTAATGACAGAGAAAATGCCATGCCTTGCTGTAAATATTTGTCCTGCGGCATCACAGTCTCCCTTAGTATTTTTACGCGAGGATAACCACATGGTGAAAACAAAGGAAGAAGCAGAACTGAACAAACATATCAACAGTATGACGGATATCCTCCGAAAAGCCCGCCTCCATCAGGCAAGCCTTCAGCACCATCGAGCCTTTAAAACTCACCGGGATCCTACTGTCATACAGAGCCTTCATCTCCCTGTACATTACTTTTTCTTCAGCCGAAAGTTTTATTGCACACCCCCCTTATTCGTCGTAATACTCTATTGCCTCATTCGCAAGGCCATCAAATCTGTCCTGATACTCCGGAGCAACAGACAATCCTTGAAAGGAAAACGAACAAAGAAAAAATCCATTCTCGCCGGGAATTCCACCGGGGAATAAAAACCCAGAACACCTAAAAAGAGAGATAAGCTGATGGAAACAGCATAAAGAAAGCCAAGCAGCCGGCAATGCCGGTCGCTTGGCGTGCGATACTATAAAAACTTCAAAAAGTTGGCCAAGTTTTAGAAGTAGATGATATTTCTTTTCACAGTACTTTGAAAACTTGGCCAGGTTTTTGCAGTAATCCAAGTATCGCTTTGCAGAAAACGGGCAGGCGATATGCTTAAAGTCAATCTTTAAGGATATCACCTGCCCGGTCTTATTATCTATACACAGATTGTTTGACGCTTACATATTTTCCAGTAGCATTAAGACATTCATTGTAGGACCTAAAGAATTCGAGGACTGAATTCTTGTCCAGTCCTCAATGCTCTATAAAGTATAATTCTTCTCATTTAGCAGATCAGATAATGTCTACAGCGGATTATCCTTTGCATAAGCCACGGCAGCCGCTTGAAAATCATCGGAGCTTACATTATCAAAATATTTTTGACGCCATTTTGTATAATCAGACTTCTCTCTTAATATAACAGATATAAAGTGCTCTGTTTCAACCGTCCCGAGCTTTTCAAGCAGACAGTTCATACCTAAATCCATAATTTCAGCTGTACTTGTCATCATTTCTACACCTCCGTTTTCCTGATAAATTCAGTAGGATCTACAACTTTTATCTTATCTGATTTATATTTTAATAACCGATCATCTGTTGTAATCATATAATCGCATCCTGACAGGATTGCACAGGCAGTATGATATGCATCGGCAGTTTTTACTCCGGTCGCAATAATCTTATCCGCAATTATCTTAACCTCATCAGCCCTGTCCACATCAATATATTCTGTCCGGTTTTCCTTAATGAATTTCCCAATGGTATTCTTCTTACTTACATTTGGATTTCTGCTGTTTTCATATGCCAGCACATATGACGATGCAAGCTCAAGCTCTTTATCTATGATCATCCTTTGTATTTGCAGTTTCGCCTGGGTTTCAAGCGAAATTCTCAACTGCGATTGATCATCATATGGACGATTATAACTACAGTTGTCAAGATATATCCTCATCGTTATCAGCCCTCATGTGTTCTTTTATTCTCTCTTCGCTATTTTTCTGTATATTTCCTTCGCCAATCTTTATAAGCACCGGATTTTACTCTGTTATCCGTTGGCTTCTCCGTATCCTTGGGGATAGCCCATGATCTGCCAAATTTAGTAAGTCCTTCTATCTTACCTGTCGCACACATTGTCTGTACGGTTCTCTGATTAAGTCCCCACTTTTCTGCCATTTCCTGTACTGTAGCATATCCTTCCAGCATGATTACCCTCGTAAATTTTTATTCAATAACTCATAATTTATTGTAATCGTATAAACGCTAATTGTCAAAATAAAAAAAGACCCGCCGACAGTATATCGACCGTAATGTCATAATGTTTTGATCCGTCATCTGTTCATAGCTATTCATAGCAAGTTAAATAAACACATGGAAGCAGACCCCCTTGCCTTCGTCTTCCACGGAATACGCCTCCATTTCCACGCCACGCGCCAGGAGCTCGCTCCCCCTAAAATACGGTGTCACCCTGTAAAA
>JAILEM010000123.1 GCA_024687745.1 Lachnospiraceae bacterium | reverse complement strand
TTCTTTTATAAAACCACATTTTTCCATAACTCTGTTTGAAGCAACATTTCTTACATCCGCACGTCCATTCAATCGGTCTATTTCTGTGTTCTTAAAAACAAATCGTAACACTTCCTTCAAAGCTTCTGTAGTAATTCCCATATTCCAGTACTCAGGATTTACCCTGTATGCTATATCGCCCATTCTGGCATTTTGGATATCAAATACCGCAATCATACCTATCACTTTATTGGATTCTTTCAACACAATTCCCCAATCAAAATCAGGAGAAGGTTTTCTTTTTATCCAAGGGCGGGGATCAATAAACATGAGTTCAGGATTTTTCTCGCCCTTGCTTGCCTTTCTTCCCCAATATGTATAGATTTCATCTCTTCCCAACCACTCTTTTAAATCATCCACATCGCTTTCGTTTAGCACACGAATGATCAACCTGTCTGTTTCAAGAATCGGCTTATCTATCTCATAATCTTTTAACATAGTCCCCCCTTTAAATTAAAAATTTACCTACAGTCATCAAAATAAAAAAGCACCCAAGTTATTCTCAATTAAGATTGTCTGAGACTCCTTTGTTGAAATTATAAAGATTTTATCAAAACAAAAAGAAGCCCGCTACAGGCTTTGGGGTTTCTTCTATTTGGTGCGAAATCAGAAGTTCACAAAGATTTCACAAAAATTGTTAGCACTCCCCATTGACGAGTGCTAATTTTGGTGTTACAACATAATCGAACAGAGGAACAGAGAAGACCAAAAGAACCAAATGTTCCGATGATCTAATCCCTCCTTCCCCTTGCTCAGTAGCTAACAACAGTATTGAGTGAAAAGGAGGTAATCATTATGTTAAGACCTAGTATTTTTGGTGATGATCTGTTTGACGACTGGTTCGCATTCCCGGATTTGAGAGACCTGGATCGAACCGAAAGAAAACTGTATGGCAGACATGCCGACAGGATGATGAAGACCGATGTTCACGAGCATGACGATCACTACGAAGTAGATATCGATCTGCCTGGCTTCAAGAAGGAAGAAATCGGTTTGGAGTTGAAAGATGGATATCTCGTAGTCAGCGCAAACAAGGGCATTGATAAGGATGAGAAGGATAAGAAAGGTAAACTTATCAGGCAGGAGCGCTACAACGGGTCTATGCAGAGAAGCTTTTATGTCGGTGAAAATATCACAGAGGAAGATATCAAGGCATCCTTCAAACACGGTGTTTTGAACCTCTCCCTTCCTAAGAAGGAAAAAGAGAAACTTCCTGAAAAGAAACAGATACTCATCGAAGGATGATACAAAAATGGGTCTGCGGGGCTGTATCCCCGCAGACCTTTCTTTTTATTCCTGTACATATTCACACTCTCAGTTTTCCGGCACCTTCACCACTCCCAGCGCCTTGCTATGGAGATCACCTGTGATTACTACATAATGATAAAGCTATACTACCAGAAGCTATAAGAGCGTAGTCAGAGTTATACCAAATCAGGACAAGAAAAGCCCCGATCAGCAAGAAATAACAGGCACTTCGACGCAAAAAGCACGCTCTTTTTCATCATTTGTAAGCGAAAGATCAAGCGTGTCGTACTCATACAAGTCTCCGCAAGCTTTAAGCTTGTGAGATTTCATATACTTTTTAATCCTTCCGATGATCGGATTACCGATCTGCAGGATACCTCGGCCGTAGCAGCAAAGATACCTTCCCTCCGGTAATACAATCTTCTCTCCGTAAACAGTCTTAGTCTTGCACAGTTCCCACGGCACGGCCAGATATCTCGAAAGACGTGTTTCTTTATCATCCATAAATGAATCCATCATGATGACCGACCCTGTGATACTCGTGCCAAATACAGTGTATTCCGACTTGAGATTAGAGCGGAGTCTTGTAAACTCATAGAAAAAATCGTTGATAGTCGCTATTTCTTCTTTGGATATGACCAGCTTCCTCTCTTTTTTTTCCTCTACAAACCATTTTTCCTCGGAGTCATAATCCTCATCACGGACCTGCTCAAGATAACTCGTCTTGGTTCGGATATGCGCCAGCTGCTGCTTTTTTTCCGCGATTTCTTTTTTAAG
>JAILEM010000118.1 GCA_024687745.1 Lachnospiraceae bacterium | reverse complement strand
GATGCGCAACCGGAATAGGTGAAAAAACACAGACTCCGAAGTCTAAACATACAGGCGTAACCGTAAATACAACCGTAAGAAAGACCGGTCAGTATCCCGAAAGCTTTGTTCTTACCTTTGAAGAGGATATTAAAGAAGACGATCCCGACCCTTCTCTTTTTAAGCTTAGGGGAAAAGCCGGCTTCTGGGGCAGTAACGATACAAGAGATTTTGAATGCTCATTTGAAAGTGCTGCAATATCCGGAAATACTCTTACACTGATCCCCGGGGATTTTCCTGAAAAGTATTTCTATGTAAAGGAATTCACTGTGGACTGCAAAGATCATCCGGAATATGGTTTTACAAACTCAGATATTACAAACATCGTAACTCCCATTGCCGATGACTTTACTACAGTCACAAATAAAGATGGTATAAATTTTGACTATCATCTCTTTACACCAAAGGATGAAAAAAATATGCCTGTAATCATTGTTTTTCATGGGTTTGGTGACACAGATAATCTCTTAACGTACAGAACGGCTGTTGAATGGGCAGAGCCGGATAATCAAAAGCTTCGTCCATGTTACGTACTTGCTCCTGTTATAGATGACAGGACCTATTACAGTCCCTCAGGCAGAGACAGGGTATATGATGCCATAAAGGATATCCTTGATAACATGATCTCCGAGGGTAAAATAAACCCCCAAAAGATTTACCTTATGGGTAATTCCTTTGGGGGTATGGCAACTATTGAATTCTGTGAAAAATATCCTGAAACCGCATCGGCAGCCATCGCTCTTTGTCCTGCACTTACCTATGCTCCCGATGTATACAAAAAACTTGAAAGTATAAAAAATCTGCCCATCTGGTTTGCCCATGCAAAGGGTGACAATACCATTCCTGTATCCGCCAGCCAGACTGCTGTTTCTACCCTGAATGAACTTGAGGCAGAGGAGGTCAGATTTACTCAATACTCAGACAATGAGATGGATTCTGCCGGAGCTGACAGTGCTCCTGACGCTACCTACAGCTACCATCATGTGGAACTTGCTGTTATGGAGGATGATTCCTATCAGGAATGGCTGTTTGATCACTGATATCTTCAGTCCTGTATTTCTACTTATTAACGGTTGCAACTGCAGCCTTCCATCCTTCATACTTAACCCCGGCAAGACCTTCTTTCATTTTGGGCTCATGAACCGTTCTCTTCATCCTTGAAAGTATGGTCTCATCCCAGAGTCCCGCGGCTATGCCTGACATATATGCGGCACCTATGCCTGAAAGCTCCTCCTGATCCGGAACTAAAACTCTGCATCCTGCCATATCACTTTGAAACTGCATCAGATAATTGTTCCGTGTGGGACCTCCGTCTACTCTCAGTTCCGTCAGTTTGATCCCTGAATCCTCGCTCATGGCCTTTACTATATCTGTTATCTGGTATGCTATACACTCAAGAGCTGCCCTTGAAAACTCAGCCTTACCTGTAGTTCTGTCCATTCCCACTATTGCAGCCCTGGCGCGGAAATTCCAATAAGGTGCTCCAAGCCCTGTGAATGCGGGAACAAGGTATAATTCATCATCCTTACAGGCTCTGTTGGCAAGTTCCTCTGTTTCCCCCGCACTTTTGATCAGATTAAGATCATCCTTTAACCAGGTGATCACGGCTCCTGTATAATTAAGATTTCCCTCAAGAACATACTTTACATTACCTTTTCTTCCCCAGGCAAGGGATGTAACAAGGCCGTTTCTGCTGTGTATCGGCTTATCCCCGATGTTCATCATGATCGATGAACCTGTTCCATAGGTTGCCTTAGTCTGTCCGTTTTCAAGACAATCCTGACCAAACAGGGCAGCATGACTGTCACCCATCACAGAATGGATGGGAACCTTATCTGCAAATAATCCCCCCATATCTGTATATCCGAAACATGCATCTGAATCCAGAACCAATGGCATATTCTTTGGATCAATACCAAACAACATACATATCTTTTCATCCCACTTAAGACCGAATATATCAAAAAGCTGGGTTCTGCTGGCATTGGAATAATCAGTCGCATATGTTTCCCTGCCTGTAAGCCTGTATACAAGATAACTGTCCATTGTACCGTGACATATATTACCTGTAGCGGCTTTTTCTTTAGCTCCTTCTGTATTTTCCAAAAGCCAGGCTATCTTTGCTGCGGGAAAATACGGTGAGAGCTTGATTCCCGTAGTTGTAAATATGTGATCCGCATTTTCTTTTATTATTGGTCTTTCACATATTTCCGATGCTCTTGAGCACTGCCATACTATCGCATCATTCAGTGCCCTTCCACTCTCTCTGTCCCAGATAAGACTGGTCTCTCTCTGATTGCTTATACCTATTGAAAGAATCTCTTTAGGACTGACATTACTCTTTGAAAGAACACCTTTCACCGCATCTATCACATTTTCGTATATTTCCTCAGGATCATGACTCACCCAGCCAAGATCATTTATGATCTGTTTATGTGCTATATCCATCCTGCATATAAGTGCACCTTCTTTATCAAATAAAAGCGCCTTTGTTCCCTGCGTGCTCTGGTCGATACCTATCACATATTTTTTACTCATAGATTCACCCTTACTGTATCAGCGATACCCTCTGCATTGAGACCGTAGTGATCGAAAACGGCCTTTGATTTACCTGTTATAACATGATCATCGGGAAGAGCTCTCTGAATTACCCTGCATGGTCTGTTAGCAGATATGACGGAGGCCACATTTGCGCCAAGCCCTCCAAATGGTGCATGCTCTTCAACGGAAACCACAAGTTGCGCATCATCCGCAGCCTTTATAAGAGCCTCACTGTCAAATGGTTTAACGCAATACATATCAAGTAGGGTTGTCGATATTCCTTCCTGTTCCAATTTCTTTGCTGCCTCGATCGAAGGTCTTACCATCTCTCCGCAGGCAGTGATAACTACTTTTTTCCCTTTTCCGTCTCCGAATTTTAATACCGTTGCCTTATCCATTTCAAAAGGTGTATCACCCTCCGAATAGATATCCTCTACCGGATTACGTCCTACTCTTACATATGCAGGCTTTTCATCCTTTAAAAGAGCCTCAATGAGTTTTGCTGTCTGAAATCTGTCACTTGGAAGATAGACTCTCATATTCGGGATCGCTGTCATTGCCGCAATATCCTGAGCACTGTGATGACTCATTCCAAGCTCTCCGTAACTTATTCCTCCACTTATACCTATAAGCTTTACATTTGTATTCGAATATGCAACATCAACCTTGGCCTGTTCATAAGAACGAGTGGATATAAAGCAGGCGGGCGAAAAACAATATGCCTTCTTTCCCACATGAGCCATGCCTGCTGCGATACTCACCAGGTTCTGCTCGGCTATCCCGACTTCTACCGACTGTTCCGGATAAGCTTTAAAAAAAGGAGTCATGGAGGCTGATCCTCTTGAATCAGAACAGAGCACGATTATGTCTTTATCATTTTTGGCTTTTTCCATCAGGACTTCACATATTGCCTGTCTGTTAGGAATCTTATTCATTTTATATCGCCTCCTTTCTTCTGTTTATTGCACTTACTATCTGCGCATATTCTTCATCATTCGGAACATGATGATGCCAGCCTACGTTATTCTCCATAACGTCACCGCCGCCAAAACCTTTTATGGTATTTGCGATGATAAGAGTTGGTCTGTCTGTCACTGTTTTTGCTTTATTAAATGCATCTGCCATCTCTTCGATACTGTTCCCGTTTGCTTCCATCACATTCCAGTCAAAGCTTTCTACCTGACTGTGGAGCTTCTCATGTGTCATAACCTCTTCGGTTGTCCCTGATATCTGCAAATGGTTTCTGTCAACAACTGCGCAGAGATTTCCCAGTTTATAATGACCTGCTGCCATAAAGCCTTCCCATACAGATCCCTCTGCAAGCTCACCGTCACCCATTACCGTATATACCCTTCCGGGTCTTTTATCCATCCTGCAGGCAAGAGCCATTCCCACTGATACCGGAAGTCCATGTCCCAAAGAACCCGAATTCATCTCGATACCATCTATTTCATTATTTGGATGGCCTATGAACTTAGAACCAAACTGCGAAAATGTATCTATAAGCTCCTTTGTGTCAAAAAAGCCTTTATCAGCCAGAACAGCATAATAGCTCTCAACCGAGTGTCCTTTACTCATTATGAAATAATCTCTGTCAGGATCGTCTTTATTTTCAGGAGATATGTTCATGATCTCGAAATAAAGAGTTACTAACGTCTCCATAACCGAAAAATCTCCACCTATATGACCTCCTCCCGATTTCATTATCATCTCAAGGACAACCCTGCGAAGATCCATCGCTTTTATACTCAGTTCTCTTGCTCTTTCCTTTTCCATCTTTCACCTCTTAGTTCCGCAAATATTTATATTATCCCGTGGATCTTATCCAGTACTTCCTGCTCCACATCATCATAAAGATCAGGCTTTACGCCGATATATTTACATGCTTCATAAAGGACAGGTACAACATCCTGATGTATTCCGACACAGTGATGGATATAAGGTCCTTCAACAATTTTTGCCTCAAGCCTCGGCCAGTTTTCAACCTCTATCCACAGATAAGTTCCTTTGGTATACGGTCCGTCTATTCCCTTTGCATTTCCCAAAAGGAGTGAATATTCTCCGTCATCTCCGTCAAATCTTGCAAGTGTCAGATCACCGTGCTTAGCTTCCGCCTCAACAGCTCCCGGATGATCGAATGCAAGAGGGTAACCTATAGTCGGCTTACAGCTTGCACATGATATAGGCCATGGACCGCAATGCTGCAAAAGCTCCCCATTGTCATTATCCGGATGGCGGACAGTCCAGTCTGCAAAGAATGATCTGCTTTCATCCATTCCGGCCGCTTCGACCATAAGAGCTGTTATCGCCCCGTGAATGTCAGTTTCGCAAACGACTGGGAATCCCTCCTCATTTAACAGTGAATTGGCTGCACATGGCATGATCCCTATCTCTGACTGAAGAGCATTCCAGCACTGGATGGCTCCTGCATTACATCCATACTTTTCTGCCAGATTTTTCATAGCAACCTTAAGTGCTGCCACATTTTCCAGCTGTTCATCATTTATCGATATATTAAAGTTTTCCTTACAGTACTTAACCGTCTCTGAAACCTTACTTCCCTCTGCTTTTGCAGCCTTCATCTCTTCAGTAAGTTCGGGAAGGGGTATGGGAGCAAGCTGAATATTGAATTTTTCCAGAAGTTCTCCCTCATTACACATAGTCGACCAGAAATCATAGGGACGGGGTCCGATCTGAAGGATCCTGGTCTTCTTAAATGTCTTAACTACATTACATATCCTTAAAAACTGCCTTATACCCTTTTCAAATCCGGGATCCTCCAGATCACAGTTAGTAAGATATGTGAAAGGTACCTTAAATCTCCTGAGAACCTTACCGGTTGCAAAGATACCGCACTGGCTGTCTCTTAAACGTATCCCCTTCTCATCAGGTCTCTCATCTCTCGGCCCCCAGATAAGAACAGGAAGATCCATGCTCTTTGCCAGACGCGCAACCTCATATTCCGTTCCAAAATTACCATGGGGGAAGAAAAGTCCGTCAACCCCGTTCTTTCTGAACTTCTCCTCAATTTTTATCCTGTCTGCCTCATCATGAAGAAGTCCGTCCTCTGCTATATCATCAATATCCACGAAATCTACTCCCATTTTTTTGAGCTTTTCCCTTGTGTAGTTTGCATATTCGACAGCCGCAGGGGCGCTGAAAATACTTCTCCTTGTAGGCGCAAATCCAAGTTTTATAGTAGCCATATTATTCCTCCTTTGTCCCTTAAACTATTTTTTATTATA
This sequence comes from Lachnospiraceae bacterium, assembly GCA_024687745.1. GTDB lineage: Bacteria > Bacillota > Clostridia > Lachnospirales > Lachnospiraceae > UBA2868. The sequence continues at coordinate 16,743 of JAILEM010000118.1, read as the reverse complement.
AATACAGCTTTTTCCAATATGTAACCTAATCTTTTCAGTTTACGTAAGTAGCTCTTATATTGTAATCACCCATACAAAAGCTTCTGTTTACAAGGTCTTCCTGACTGATCTTTTCCCCGTTTAAAGTTATCTCTTTAAGCTCTCTGTCCGGAACAAATACGGCTTCTGAGTCAAAGGGCACGCGAAATGAAAAGCTGACCGTATCTTTATTTAATTCCCATCCGGATTCATATTTACCGACAGACATATCAACGGATGCCCTTGCCCATTTAAGCCTTTTATCCGTATGCGGAGTTATCCTCATCCTTCTTCCCGCAATATGTTCTTCATCTACTGAAATACCGCAGACAAAAGTATAGATCCATTCCACGATCGCTCCGTATGCATAATGATTCAGACTGTTCATTCCTGTTCCGCTTATACTTCCGTCAGGAAGTATGGAATTCCATCTCTCCCAGATAGTTGTTGCCCCCTGATTCACCTCGTATAACCAGCTCGGATAATCCTCATTAAGGAGAAGGGTATAGGCTTCCTCAGAATGACCTGCCTTGGTAAGAGCACTGCATAAAAATGTTGTACCGACAAATCCCGTAGCAAGATGATAATTCCATGCTTTTAACACACTTAACAGATTATCTCCGGCTTCCTTCATCTCATCCTCATCAAAGAGATCAAACCAGATCGCAATTGCATAGGCGGTCTGTGTATTGATATTAAGAGTCCCCTTTCCGGTCCTGTATTTTCTTCTCATTGCCTCTCTGACTTCCAAAGAACGCTTATGATATTTTTGCGCATCCTCATTTTTGCCAAGAATAACCGCCACCTTGGAGGTGATCTCAAGTGATGTCATATAATAGAGTGAAGCAACATAATATTTATCTGTTCCTCCCTCTCTGTTATCCATGCCGGTAATATCACCTTCTACATCAAGAGAAAGCCAGTCTCCAAAGTGGAATCCGCAATCCCAAAGCCTCCTTCCTCCACAGTGATCCTCTTCCATATGTATCATAAAATCAGACCATTCCTTCATATTTGCATACTGCTCCGACAGCCATGATTCATTGCCGAAATGCAAATACATATTCCAGGGAATGATAACTGCTGCATCTCCCCATACACTGGCTCCTGCTTCTCCCCAGCCTTCCCTGGACATATCAAATTCAGGCTCTGCCATTTTTTCTCTGCCTATCGTTAAAACATCCGGCACCACATAGGGAACCGCACCTCCTTTTTCCCTCTGTTCATATAGCATATCAATCATATATTTCCTGAAGAAAGCCGGCGTTTCCATGTGATATGAAGCTGCACCGGAAAAGATCTGAGCATCTCCCGTCCATCCGCATCTCTCATCTCTTTGGGGACAATCGGTTGGGATATCCAGGAAGTTATCCTTCTGACTCCACTTGGTATTTGCGATAAGTCTGTTCAGTTTCTCATTTGATGTCTCTATATATCCGGTTTCGTCAAGATCGGAATATATGGCAACCGCTTCAAAGTCAGCTTTTTGGATCTCCTCTTTTGTCATACCGGTAACCTTGACATATCTGAAACCGAAGAATGTAAAATGCGCTCTTGCCCTGTCTTTGTTCCCGGAACTTATATATGTATATTTAGCCTCGGCCGTACGAAGATTATCCCTGTAAAAATTCCCTTTCTGGAGAACTTCTCCATACTCGAGTACTACTCTGTTGTCAGCCTGTGTTTCATTTGTAAACTCTGCCCAGCCGGTAATCTCCTGACCAAAATCAAGTACCAGTTCCCCGGCCGGTGTATTTATTAACTCTACCGGCTTTAATCTTTCATGTGCACGAACCGGTAATCCCACCATAGGCATAAGTTTACCCTCTGGAGGATCTGCAGATACAGCTCCTGATATCTCTCTTACATCCGGCTCATCCATAGTCTCCTGTTTTCTGAAATCCCAAACCTCACCGTCATATATACCTGATGAAGCAACGGGAGATTTGAGACAAACCCAGCTTTCATCACTGTTAATACATTTTTTATAGTTTTCCCCATACAAAAACATATCTGCGATCATTTTAAAGCTGTCGCCGTAATACTCACACATCTGTCCCTGGGCAAGATATCCGAACTTTCCCTTATACCACCCGTTCCCAAGATAAACATCAAGAGTATTTTTCCCCTCTTTTAAGTATCCTTCGATCGCGTAAGTCTGATACTCTATCCAGTATCTGTAATCGGTAAAATAAGGCGTAAGATAATCATCACCGATCTTTTTACCGTTTAGATATGCTTCATAAAGACCCAATCCGCATATATAAAGTCTTCCTGTTCTGATCCTTTCCAAATCCTCCCCGGTAAGCATAAAGGTCTTTCTCATCACCGGGTGGATATCATGAGTGAATCTCGGACTTATCCACTTTCCGCTAAATCCATCCTCTGGATGTCCTCCTTCAAAGCTACTGACCTTACTCTCACATGTATCCCCTGAATCATCAGTAACAGTAACCTTCCAATAATAAGTCTTTCCGTTTTCAAATCTGACATCAGGAGAATAAGGACTGCTCACATCCTTATCTTCGTTAAAAAAGATGTTCTTGAAATTACAATCCCCGGCAATAACAAAGTTCACATTCTGTGTTTTTTTTCCACGTGTCTCAACACATTTCCATGTAAATACCGTCTTTTCCAGAAAAATCCCTACAGGATCTGTCTGATAGTTACATTTTAAATCGATTATATTCATACTTAACCTCCGTAAAATACAGGAAAGTACATTCTCATATCCTTTTCGTCTCCCCTGTTATCCCACGCAAAATATGGGATGAATCTTGCCTCTGTTTCCTTAAAACTGATATCAGGCATTTCTCTGTAAAGACTGTTTTCATCATTGTCATTTCCGACTAAAACCTTCACCTTGCCCTCAACAGAAAGAATATCTCTGCCTTTTATCTGAATATGTTTTTCACTAAACCCTGTTCTTCTTACCGGAAGGAATATATCCTCAAGTTTTGTCTCTCCCGCATCCCCTTCCTCCATACAATAAACAAGAGGACCTCTTTCCATGCAAACTCTTCCCCTGCATTCCTCTATCCTGTCATGACCTACGGTATATCTGACCGGCATATCAAGCGATATGATCACCTGAGAATCTTTAACCTTATCCAGATATACACCTGTATATTTTCCCGACATCTTTTCACTTATTTCCGTTATCTTCTCTCCATTCCGGTCTCTTATGATTATCCTCCCTTTTTTTGCCCAGGAGGGTATCCTTAGCTCCAGCTCTGCCGTACCATCCTGTTTTACGTCCGAAAAAGTGAAACCTATGTTACCGTCATAAGGATAATCCGTTTTGGTCTCAATAATTGCATCAAGACCGCTGTCAAGTACTATATGGGCTCTTGTAGCGGCATATAATCCGGTATATATTTTATACCCGCTGACAGCATATACATATTCCGAGCTCTGCGCAAGATTTCTTGTTAGATTCGGAGGACAGCAATAACTGGTTATATACTCTGTCCTGTGAAGTGGCCAGACAGGATCAAATCCCGGATCCTTGACTCTTTCAAGCATATTTTCATAAAAATATTTTATTCCGTCAAGGCTTATTGAAGCCAGATTTGTATTTAACATTACTCTTTCTATAACATCAAAATATTCAGCCTTCGGTTCTATCATGAACATCCGATATGCCCACATAACAAGTCCCACATTTGCGCAGGTTTCATTGTAAGCAGATATATTCGGAAGCTGGTAATCATACCCGTATGCCTGATGGATCAGCTGATGGTCAAAGAAATTCCCGTACGGAGAAGCTCCGTTATACAGAGCACCGCACCCTCCGGTTATATATATCTTATGTGTAAGAAGATCTCTCCAGACACTTTTCAGAACATCAAGATACTCTTCTCCACCCTTCTCGAGGTAAAGATCCGCAACTCCCGCATAAAGGTAATTTGCCCTTACCGCATGTCCCATTATCTTTCTGTGCTTTTTCAAAGCTATCCTGTCCTGATTATCATCAAGGCCATTCTTAACAGAGTCCCTGAGCTCTATTGCCTTTTGGGCAAGCTTTAAATATTTCTCATCACCCACAGCTCTGTACAGCTCAATAAGTCCCATATAATGAGACGGACAGACTGCAGTCTGTACCTGATCCTTTTCCTCTGCCTCCTTATACATATTGTCAAGGTAATCTGCCGCTTTCGAAGCAATTTTTAAAAGACTGTCTCTTCCTGTGAGTCTTAAATGAAGTGCTGCCGCTGTCATCAGATGGCCGAAATTATATACTTCAAAATCATTGATATCTCCCATACGGCCAAGACCGCTTTTATTCATCTCACCGATTATCTGCTTGGTAGAAATATATCCGTCCGGCCTCTGAGCTCTTCCGATCAGATCTATATACTTCTCTATCCTGTCAGACAGATCCTTATCATCATTAAGAACGGCACTGTACATTGCCGACTCCATCCATTTATAAAAATCACCGTCGCCGAAAACCGTTCCCTCAAAATCCCCCTCTGCCTCGCCTGCACAGATACGGAAATTTTCAACTACATGGCTGATATCAACTGCATCAAACATCTTCTCAAGCTGAGGGACAGTATTATTAAATATAACATCCCTTACGCTTTTCCAAAAACCGTCTGTAAATTCTGTATCCTCTGCCCTTAGGGATGTTGCTTTTGCATATTTACTTTTGCGTGTATCCGTAAGCATATATGTCTTTCCTTTCTCAATCAGTCAAAGCAATTATTGCATTTAAAAGCGTATCATCGTCCCCGACATTACCCGGAAATATAATATAAGGTATCCCCGGAAATCTGCTTCCCTTATCTGTTTTCCATACGGGAACTCCGGGCTGGATCTGACCCATTACAAGGGCTCTTTTTACTCCTAATGCCCTGGTTCCGATATCACTGGAGGTTATTCCTCCTTTGCCTATGATATAAGCCGGCTCACAGTCAAGTTTTGCCACTATACCGGTAAAAGCATCCGAAATCTTCGCAGACCTTATAAGTGCTTCTTCCTTTGTATCATCCGGAAGAGTCAGCACCTTTCTCTTCGTATAAATGACAGGTGTCAAGCCCTTATCAATTTCAGCAGAAGCCAGCTTTGCAACTCTGTTTGTCTCCTCCATAAGTCCTCCGTCAAGTACCCTATCCGAATCATATTCCAAAAAGGTAAGATCTTTAAAGTCTCTAAGGCGTTCCAGCTGCCTGGTCGTCTTGTCAGTATGCGATCCTATGACAACTATTCCACCCTTTTGTGACTTAATACCCAGGGTTTTTCCTGTCAAAAGGTCCTTATCCGTAACAGCCCCTACGGCTTTTACAAAATCTGCCGCGGTACGGTATACGAATCTCTTTCCTTTATTCAGACTTCTGTACAAAGCTGCGCAAAAAACCTCAATGTCCACAGGTTCAAGTGCGTTTACAACGACCGGAGTTCCCTCAACGGCTCTGTCAAGCTCTTTTTCCACTCCGTCTACATTTCCTTCTCTTAACATATCCAATGGGATACTTATAACGTCTCTGGCTTTTCTTTTTCCACCTGTTTTTTCCTCAATATATTCTTTGAGATCAGAGCTCTTATAACCAAAGGTTTCATCCCCTGCAAACTCGGTTTCTCCTGCAGGGATAAGGTCATCACCATATTTCACATAATGCACATCTTCATATGTCATCCTTCCTCCGGCATAAAAAAACGGTGCAAGTATAAGACCATCCGTTTCTTCGTTAAGCCCCTCCATCATGCACGCTTTGATAATATCCGTCTCGAGCGGAAAATGTCCTCTCAAAGTAGAATCACTTCTGCTTATTACACAAACCGAAACCTTACTCTTTTGCGAAGCCAGAATAAGATTACCCATCAGTTCCCTGTGTAATCTTTCAGAAGCTTCAGGAGTTATCCCTCTGGAGTTGGTAAGGATATAAAACATTCCCTTTTCGTTTTGAAGGGCTGTTACTAATGTTTCTTCTCTCCAGTCTGTATATACGGCTATATCGTGAACTGTCTGAATACCTGTAGGATCGTCATCCAGAACGACCCATGTCATTTTAAAGTTTTCCGCACTTTTTATCAGTTCATTTTTAGCATTTTTTATATCATCTTCATGGTCAAGACTGATCTTTTTGGCCCTGTCTGATATATCAATATACGATAGCTTTTCCATATCCTGTAAAATCCCCTGTATCCTGTACTTTCAAGCTCCCTTGATATTAAGTATCCTTCTTGCTTCCATGGCAGATGCGGGTTCCTTACCACATTCTCTGATAAGCTCTGCTGCCCTTTTGACTATAAGGCTGTTCTTATCAACTCTTGTGTCATCATCAAGATAATCTGAGTCCTCAAAGCCAACCCTTAATGAGCCTGCCCCATAGTTTAAGGCATATCTCATCATATCCCAGTTTCTTCTGTTTGCCTGAGTATAACCCCATATTATATCTTCCCGTCCTCTGAAACATTCCTTAACATACTGAACCATATGCCTCAATGCATTTTCTGTTGCGGGAAGTTCCCCTTCGTGTCCAAATACCAGGGCTAAAAGTATGGGAGATGTAAAATCAAATTCTTCGACAAGTCCTGCCATGGTATTAACCATCCCAAGCTCAAACAGCTCGGTCTCGGGAAACTTTCCATGAGCTGTCAGCTCTCTTACGCAGAATTTTACATCATCGATCGGATTTTGATAAACACTCTTACCAAGGTTTACAGATCCTACATTCAGACTGACAGCTTCGGTAAAGTCTGCGTAAACAGGCTGACATCTTTCCTCTATCGTAAGATCGGAAACTCCTCCCGTAGAAATTTCGATTATTATGTCACATTTTTCCCTGATAAATCTGACCGTCTCCTCTAAAAGAGACAGATCCGGTGTGAGCGCTGCATTTTTGTCCCTTACATGCAAATGTACCATTGCGGCTCCCTGCTTATAACATTCATAGACATCTTCAGCGATCTCTGCCGAATTTATATCATGTGGAGTAGCGCAAACCGGGGCTACCGACAAAATGACCTTATCCATTTATTACTCCTTTTTTTATAAGTGCTGCCTTAAGTGCTTCTGCACCGTATGAAGGACTTGCAAGAACAGGCAGTCCGAATTTCCCACTTAAGTAATTCGCGCAATATGCCATACTCCCCTGTGCAAGCACTATAACATCAACATCCTTTGCTATAGTTTCGGCCGATGCACTCATTCGTTCCCTGAACTTTTCCTGATCAAGGCCAAAGGCATTTTCAACAAGGCATTCTTTTACATCAACATGACGGTTACATTCTCTTGCCATCCTGTTGATGGTATTGCAGGTCGGGATAAGTGTTGTGGGAAGCGTAGCCATCACACCTATCTTAAGTCCCTTTCTTACGGCATCTCTGCACATTTCTTCATCTATCCTTACTACGGGCATTCCTATATATGCTGCCATCACCTGTACACTGTCTGCAACCTCTCCGACAGACGAACAGGCATTTAGTACCGCCTCACATCCTTCTTCGGCAGCATTCAAAAACATTTTGATAAGTCTTGCCGCCGGCGCCTGAGTAACATAACCTGCATCCCTGACATCTGCTAATATCGAGGGATCCTGTTGGGCGTATATCTCCACATCTCCTCCAAGCACACCCTTTATCTCCCTGTTAACATCCTCGATAAGCTCCGGTGTTGTACTTGTATAAACAACTCCTATCTTCATCCTTCTCTCCTTTTATCCTCTATATATGATCTCAGTTCCTCTATCATATTCAAAGCCAGTATATTCCAGTTGATAAATCCACCGTTCATTACCGGTTCTCCGGTAAACGGATCATAGTATTCGTGCATACTTCCGGTTTTCCTGATATCATCTGCCAGAAGTTTAATACTCTTACTGCACATATCAGTGGCCTCATCAGTAAAGCCATAATTAAGCATCCCCTTAAAGACACAATAGTTTGCCACAAGCCAAATCGGGCCAAGCCAGTTTGACGGATTATTTGTAGCCTCTAAATTGAACATCTTCTCATTTTTGGCAAGCGTACATATTCCATATTCGCTAGTAAATGCTTCCTCATCATGATAATGTATCCTCAGTGCATTTGCTTCCTCTTCTGTGGCAAAATTCTCCGACATCGGAAGAAATCCCGACCATACAGCTATCCTTATAGGGATACTCTTCCAAAAAACTCCCAGTCCCTGATGGAACCAGTCATATTTCCTGGTGCAGATATCCACATCGGCAGAGTAAAAGAACTTATCTCTTTTATCAAAGCATTCACTGTGAATAGCCTCTTTCAAAGCCTCTTCTTTGTTTCTGAACTCCGATGCCTTATCTTTTTTACCGAAATTTTCATAAATTACTGCTGCAGACTCAAGCTCAGTTACCATAAAGCTATTGAGAAATATATTTGCCGTAGATGATTTTGGTCTTCCAAAGGAAGCCGGATCATTATCCATACCGATCATGATATCATCGCGCCAGACAAATAGTTTGCAGTTATTATCAAAATAATTGTTATAGTAACAGTCAAAGTATTTGTCGATAGAGGACAGATACTCTCTAACCCATGAATAATCTCCAATCTCCTTACTGATCGCACATATCTGCCTGCATAAAAACGGCTTATGCATATTCATAAGATATCCCTTTTTATGCTGGATATTCAGATATGGTTCGGGCCATTCCCCGTTTTCTATCATCATGGGTATATATCCGTCATCCAACTGCCAGTCAAAAAAGTTTAGAACATTTCCCTTACAGTGTTCTGTTATCTTATCTGCAATTCTGCCACCCTTAATACTATTGCGCAACGGCAAAAGGCCGTATGTACACCAGTAGGTATCCCAGTCCCAGACATTACCGTCATAAACAGAGCCCGGATCCGTAAAAGGATATCTGATAAATCCCACCGAATCCTTTAAGACTCCATCAATATTGTTCTCTATGTAAAAAAAAAGTATATCTCTTTCTTCCTCGAACATGGTCTTCTCCTTTAACCCTTTACCGCTCCTGCCGTCATTCCCTCGATTATTGTCTTATTGAGGATCGTATAAAGCAAAAGCATGGGTAATATACTCATCGATACCGAGGCAAATATTGCTCCCCAGTTCTTGGATCCGAATTCATCGGAAAAATACATAAGTCCGGTCTGTACCGTCTTGAGATCTGTACTCGAAACAAATGTCATTGAAAAGAGCAGATCATTCCACTTAAAGAAGAACTGGAGTACCAGGACTGTTACAATGGCATTTTTCATGAGCGGAACAACCACATAGTACATAAGTTTATATATACCGCATCCGTCAATTACAGCCGCTTCCATTATCTCGTCGGGAAATGACCTAAGATATCCTGTCACAAGATATATGGAAAGCGATAAACCAAAAGCCACGTAGGAAATAATCAAAGACCCTGATTTATTGTACAGTCCGGAACGGTTATAAATCTGAAACAGAGGTATAAGGGCTGTTGCCACAGGGACCATGATCCCTAACTGAAAATAATCAGCTACAAATTTTTTACCCTTCCACTGCATCTTGGTTACAGCAAACCCCACGGTCACTGAAAATATAACAATGAATATCAGTGAGACCAGTGTATAAACCAGTGAGTTCTTAAAGAATACCGACATGTGTCCTCTGGTCCATGCATCAACAAAATTCTGCCAGTAAAAGCCGTCAGGAAGTGCATATGCAGGATGTGCGGACCACTCATACTGCTGCTTGAGTGAAGCTGTTAACATCCAGAAAATAGGATAGATATCAACTATACATATGATCAGTATTACTATTTTTATGATCACACTGCTGATCCCTCGTTTTGTTTTTTCTGACATTACCTGTACCTCCTTCTAATAGTAGCTTTCTTTTTTGTCAAAAAGGTTGATGATCCGGGATCCTGTTATACATAACAGGAATATAAATATCGCTATTACGGATCCGTATCCGACCTTATTATAAGTAAATGCTACCGAATACATATACATTGAAAGAGATCTGGTTGCATTTCCGGGACCACCGTTGGTAAGAGCAAGTGCGGATTCAAACAGTTTAACCGTTCCTGAAAAGCTGAATACCAGACAGGTTATTATCATAGGTCTTAAAAGCGGAGCCAGGATATATTTAAACAGATTCCATCCGTTACAACCGTCTATCCTTCCTGCTTCGATCACATCATCCGGAATATCCAAAAGGGCACCGTAAAGAATTATCGAATGGAATCCTATACCTGTCCAGATATCCATTACCTCCAATGCTCCGAGAGCTGTCGATGCCTGACCTATCCATGGCTGAACAAGACTGCTTAGTCCGATAGCACTTAAGAGAGAGTTTAACAGTCCGTAATTTGGCTGAATCTCATAGATTTTTGCGAAAAGCTGACCTACTGCAACTGTCGGAAGTACTACAGGAAAAAATACGATAGTCCTTACTACGTTCTTGAACTTTTTAAGCCAGAATTTAAACATCAGAGCCATGAGCAGACCTCCGCCCACCTGACCTATCATAACTATTCCTATATACTTCAGATTTACAAGCAAAGAATTCAGAAAATTCTTATCAGAAAATAGCTTTATGTAATTGTTTATTCCCGAAAACTCCCATTTAAGTCCCGGTGAACCGGAAAAAAATGAATAGTAAAACGACCAAAGCACGGGCAAGACAACTATGATCGAATATAAAAATAATGCCGGAACCACAAATAATGTGACTGCTCCTTTATTTCCAAGTACTCTTTTCATCCTTTAAATCATCCTTTTCGTAAAACAAGCGAGCGATAAATATAACCGCCCGCTTGTATCCTTTTTAACCAGCTGATACTGATCAGTTAGCTGCCATGTCTGCGGCATCCTGAATTGACTGCATATAATCTTCAGGTGTCATTTCTCCTGATAACAGCATCTGAACATTGTTCTGTGCTGCATCTGATAATTCTGAACCCATTGTTGCTTCATACCATGTGAATGCACTCTGTGCCTTACCTATCTCATCAAGTACAAGCTGTGTATAACCTGACATATCCGAAGCCTGTGCAGAATAAGTATAACCCTTGATGGATCCCTGTGTTTCCATAGCTACATCACCGAGATGCTCAACAAAATACTTAACAAACCACTTTGTAGCCTCATCTGTCTTAGCCTGGCTTAAGCAAAGGATATTACCGCAGTTCATTGAATAAGCATCTGCTGCAGATACCGAAGGATCAACTACGGGAATGTTAAAGAATCCTATTCCGTCTTCTCCTGCTGCGTTTGCTGTTGTATCATTAAGATTTGATGCAAACCATGAACCGTTATAGAAGATAGCTGCCTTGCCTGTCATAAGCATTGAACCTGCTGTATTCATATCTACAGTATTAACACCTTCTCCGAAATAACCCTTGTTTGCCCACTCCTGGATCTTAGCTGCTGCTTTTACATAACCTTCATCTGTGTATGATGTTGTTCCCTCTGCTGCATTCTTCATTGCGTCTGCGCCAAGACTTCTTACTGTATATGCGTTGATAAGACGGGTTGCTCCCCACTTGTCGGCTGCACCGCATGAAAGAGGCTGAATACCTGCATCGCTGAGCTTCTGTAAATCCTCTTCAAATTCGTCCCAGGTTTCGGGAGCCTTTTCGATTCCGGCTTCTTCAAAAAGAGCCTTGTTATACCAGAATCCCTCTACATTAAGTCCGAGAGGAAGATCATAGATAGTATCTGTACCTGATAACGTCTCAAGCAATGATGTTGCTGAAGGTGTTACATAATCTGTAGATCCTATTTCTGAAAGCATTGCTCCGATATCTGCTACCTGTCCTGCTTCAATAAGATCAACGATGGGCTTTCCCGATTCATAAACGAACATATCCGGAAGGTCATTTGATGCAACCAAAGTAGCAACCTTCTGTCTTAAATCATCCGAAGAAACAAGCTCATATTCATATTTAAAGTTGGGATTTACTTCCTGATAAGATTTGCAGATACTGTTGATCAGCACTCCGTTATCATTGTCCTCAGCCCAGATAGAAAGAATGTGGAATTCCTTTTCAAGCTGCGGATCTTCTCCTGAAAAATCTGATGTTGAAGCAGCTGCGTCAGTTGCGGTATCTGCTGCGGCTTCTTCCTTTGCCTCTGCAGGTGCCTCAGAAGCAGTTGTTCCTGTAGTTGTGCCGGCGCATCCTGACAAAACGCCAAGCACCATTGCTGTGCTTAATAATGTTGCCAAAATCTTCTTTCTCATACAATCCTCCATTTTCACACAAATTCTTTTTTCCGGGTTACCCCGGATGTTTTACAATATGTACAATACACCTAAATAATTTTGTGAAATAGGGGAAATTTTATATATTGTGTCGAATTTTTTTAGATTTGTTTTTTAATCTGTAACGGAATCCCTGTATTCTCTGGGAGTTTTACCATTATATTTTTTAAATATCTCACTGAAATAATGAACATCATTGATCCCGACCATAGATGCGACCGCAGATACCTTATTTCCCTCTGCCAGGAGTTCACAGGCTTTCTCCATTCGGATTCCCGTGAGATATTTTATATATGTCCTGCCAAGAGTTTCTTTAAAAAGTGCACTTAAATATGCAGGATTCATTCCCACAAGCTCTGACAATTCAGTGAGTCCCACATCCTTATTATAATTTTTCTCTATATATTCGATTATCTGATCTATAGCCTTATGTCCACTGTCAGGCTTCTGCCTCTCCTCTTCCTGTATATCCCCGTCTGTATCATCTTCTGAATCCTTTTTTTCAGCCATGTCAAGTACAGCTTTTAATTTATCAACTGTTACAGGTTTTGTAATATAATCAAGCACATCCAGTCTTATTGCTTTTCTTGCATACTCAAACTCCTCATATCCGCTGATGATTATAAATGTCGTATCGGGACAGAATTCCTTACACTCCTCTATAAGTGACAATCCGTCAAGATACGGGATCCTTATATCGGTTATCACAATATCGGGTTTCATATTTCTGATAACTCTCTGTGCCTGCATTCCATCCTTTGCAAATCCGACCACCTCTACATCAGCACCAATTTTTTTAAGTATCGCTTTTATCCCTTCGATCACAAGAGTTTCATCATCTACTATCACCATTTTTTTCATGATATATCCCCCTGTCTCTTATATTTTATTCTCGGAATTTCCCATCATTATCTGTTCCGTCGTCAGTCTTGGAACAACTATCGTAACTCTTGTTCCCGCTCCTGTGTTTTCAAAAACCGGCTCATAACCTTCGCCGTAAAAAAGCCTGATCCTCTCTTTTATATTTCTTACCCCATAACCGCTCTCGAGGGCTTTCATATCTTTGATACCAACACCGTCATCCTCTACGACGAATTTGATATCTCTGTCAGTTAGCGTACCTGTAACCGTAACCCTTCCTTTATCAGCCCTTGGTTCCAATCCATGGAAAACGGAATTTTCAACAAGAGGCTGAAGTATAAATGTTAATATCCTCTCCCTTAACAACTCCGCTCCTGTATTGATCTCAAGCGTGTATCTGTCCCCGAATCTGTATTTCTGTATCTTCATATAGGCCTGTATCCGTCTTATCTCGTCCTGAACCATTATCAGTTTGTTCCCCTTATTGAGACTCAGTCTGAAATTCTCTGACAATGCCTGCACAAATTCCGCTATCTCATCCTCATCTTTGATGATCGCCATCATATATAGTGAATCAAGGGTATTATAGAGATAATGAGGATTGATCTGTGACTGCATAAGAAGCAGCTCTGCCTCCCTTTCCCTCAGATTGGTCTCAATAAGCTTGTTCTTAAGTTCCAGATTATTATTGACCACATCCTTAAACTTCTGGCCGATCCGTCCCGTTTCACTGTCATCAAACTCTGCATCGACATGATATCTTCCTTCTCCGAGTTCAAGTATATTTTCTTCAAGCATATATAAAGGTTTTGTGATATATCCTGATATCAGATAGGAAAGAGGAAGACTCAGTGCTATCAGCAATAATCCTATCAATATGGATGCAAGAGCTATATAGTTGCTTTTGGAAGCCAGCTCCTTTTTTGATATCGCTATTACAACATCCCATCCGCTTAAACTGTTATGTGCCGATGTAAACAAAAGCTGACTCTTATGTTCATTTTTTTTATAAAAAGCTCCCACAATATCCTCAAACTGTTCAGGATCTATCTTTGTGGTGGAATAAACCAGACAGTATTCACCCTCTCTGTCACGATCCTCAGCCATGATCAGGTCATAATCCGTTCCGTATCCTTCATCCCTTGCTCCGAATGCCTTGGAAAAAACATCCTCCTTACGGATGTTCATTACCAGAAATCCGATCTTCTTAAAGCTTGCCGGCTCGATTATCTCTTTTACCAGAGAAAAGGTTTCATCCTGGTCCTCAAAGATTATATTGCCTGCATAGAAAATCTCTTTTCCACTGTTCTCCTCAGCTGCTGTTATCCATGGTTCATCCAGGATATTTCCGTTTTGATAATAATCTATGATCTCCTTTTGGTTTGAATCATTCTGCGAAGCAAAAGCTATATTTCCTGCGCAATTTACGGCAAGTATGTCCCTTATCTCAGTATTGGAGGAAATGATCTTTAAAAACTGATCCTGGATCTCCAGATTTGCAGACGCCGTAAAATATGTACTTCCTTTGTTTTCTACCGTAAAACAGTTTATAAATGACGGTGAATACAAAAGACTTCTTGCCTGTTCAACTTCTGATTTCAGATTTAACTCTATGATCTCACTTGCAACACCAAGAGAGTTTTCGTGTGCTTTGTTATACTGCTCCTCTATCGTTTTTCTTGAAACAATGTAGACTACTATTCCCAGTATTACAGATGTAAAAACAGAAAGCCACACCAGCGCAAGAAAAATCTGCCGCTGGATCGGCAATCTGAAAAACCCTAATTTATTTAGTCCCCAGTCGATGATCTTTCCCATAAGCCTATTTTCGTCTATTTGATCAAAAGTACCATATCCGTATCTTCATTATAGGATGGTATCTGTTTATGATCATAAACTTCCTTATCCACTTTTCCCATATAACTGTAGATTCCCGTAGCAGGTCTGAACAGCCATATATCTTTTCCAATATAATCTTTTGTATTTAAGGAAAAATCCTTTCCCAGATAATTATATGCCATAAGAAAATTTTCTCCGGCAAAAACCGCTATTCTTTCATAGCGTTCTCTCTGCCCACCTGCCAAAAGATCATCTCTTATACTCCCGTTCTGAAAATCAACCGAAAGCATGAGCTCCTTAAGATATCCCATCTGTCCCGAACCGGCATGATGAAGAGAATCCTTCCAGTGCTCTTTTGCGCCGTAGACTACGCCATCCTTATTTCCATCAAAAAACATTATTATCGAATTATCACCGTAGGTATGACCTGCTGCCCCTGCAAAAACAGACCAGTACGCATATCTTCTAACATCCTTTGCTATCCAGTATGGCTGGGTATCATCATGGAGTCCCTGGACTATCCATTCATAAGACGGCTCTCCGTCGAGAGTTGGTCTGTTACTTTTCGACAGATCATACTCTACATATTTCCAGTTATCCTCCCCGTACATGGACATGATATTAGAAGTATCATCCCATGCACCAAGCTCACACTGATCATACCTTCTGTGTCCGGACTGGAATATGTTAAAATCAAGCCATTTAGCATCATTAAACCAAAGACTGGAGGAACATCTTCCAAACGGATGAAACCCAATGAGCTTATCCGGATCTATCCTTTTAAAAACCTGAGCCATCTTCTCATAGACAGGCTCATATCCTTCAGGTTTAATATCTCCGCCGAGTATCCATATGATGTTTTTATTGTTTTCATATCGCCTTGCCAGAAAGTCTGCATACTTTTCCGCATTATCCGTATTAAGGATATTATTTTTTACAATGCTTCCCCATGCAGGCAAAAGAGCCATATATAATCCAAGCTCTTCTGCAATTCTGATCACTTTATCACAATGCGTCCAATATTCTTCCTTCTCCACATCGTATCTACGTGTAGGCATCTTATTGTTATCATTCAGCCCCTCAGTTGCATAGACAAGAACAGACTGGATAACATTAAATCCCTTTTCGGCTCTGTTTTTAAGATAGACATAGGCCTCATCCTCCGTAATATTGGTAAACAAAAGCCACGCTGTATCTCCCAGCCAGAAAAACGGTTTGTCTTCTTTTGTAAAATAATGTTTGTTTTTACTGATCTTCACAGGATGATCAAATTCATTCATATAGCTCTGATCCTCTCTTTTCACATTTGATATGGCTTTCGTTTTTAACCGTGCAGATCTTCTCCGGGGTAAACAAGTCCCCATCCCTTTCTGATGCCATCCATGATCTCCATCATGCATATGCTCTCATCAAGCGGCATTGAATCGCTTTCAGTCATTCCCTTTTCAAGGCACTTTTTGGACTCTTCAAATTCATATTCATATCCTGAGATCTGCTCAGGAACTGATTTCTTTTCTATCAGGTTATCGTCGGTATCATATATCTCTATCGCATTTGGATTGTTAATATTCTCAACTACCATATATCCCTTTTCTCCGTAAAAAATCCCTTTTCTGTCTGATCTTGAATATATTCCGTGAGTCAGGACAGCCATTCTTCCGTCTTTATAGAATATGGTAATCGATTCCTGACCGTCAACACCTGTATCTGTCATCTGAACGGAAGATTCAATATGATCGATCTCTTTTCCCATATGCATTAAGGAAAAATTGATGCCATAAACTCCTACGTCAAGCAAAGCACCTCCTGCAAGCTTAGGATCTACTATTCTTGCATTCTGACTTATAACA
>JAILEM010000104.1 GCA_024687745.1 Lachnospiraceae bacterium | reverse complement strand
AAATCGTGGTTTTTAGAACTGTTACTATAGTTGACAAAACTACGCAAAGTAGGAAATGTAACATTTTTTCATCCCATCTATAATTGCATCACAGGAGAGGAAAAGTATGGAGTGGATATCGTCTTTGCAAAAAGCAATTACCTATATGGAAGAGCATCTTCTTGAGAAAATCAATTATGAGGATGTTGCAAAGCATGTGCACATTTCAAGCTACGAGTTTCATAGAGCTTTCAGCTTCCTAACAGGAATCACAGCGAATGCTTATATCCGAAATCGAAGATTATCTCTGGCCGGAAGTGAAATAGTAGATACTGATATCAGAATCACTGATATTGCACTGAAGTATGGGTACGATACTCCGGAAAGTTTTACAAAAGCTTTCACCCGTTTCCATGGCATATCACCTAGCACTGCCAGAGAAGGTAATGCCAAATTAGTACTTTTCAATCCTCTTGTATTAAAAATTACAGTAGATGGAGGAAAAACAATGGAATACAAAATTGTACAGGCAGAATCGAAGAAATTTATAGCATTGGTAAGAAGTTTTAAAACAGAAATCATAAATAATGAAGCTAATCATGATGTGGCGGATTTCTGGGCAGAGTGCAATGCCAAGCAGATGCTTTCTCCTATATGTTGGATGCTGAATAAGGATTATCAGGGCAAAGGTTATGCGAGAGTTCTTATGAATGAGATGCTGGATAGAAGCAGGAAATTAGGCTTTAAAGAGGTCACATTTACTACCAAACCAGAAGTGATGAGCATCGGATATGGATTATATAAGCGTATGGGATTTGAAGAAATGAATTGTACTGATGGCGTGGCTTCTATGAGAATGACTTTATAAGTTATATGTTTCAGGATAAATTAGAACGACAAAGCGGCGGTTTGCGGAGGATCACGCGGTGAATGTAATAGAGATAATAAATAAAAGACACAGCTACAGAGGAAGATATCTGTCTAAACAGGTTCCCAAAGATGATTTGGTAAAAATAATGGAAGCAGGAATGGCTGCTCCATCGGGATGTAATAAACAAACAACCAGTTTTATTGCAGTGGATGATCCAGATATATTAAAGAAGCTTATCGGGGTTATAGATCCTCCAGTATGTGAAACGGCCCCTGCGATAATTGTGGTATTAACTCAAAGGATAAATGCATATAGAGACAGATGTTTTTCTGTTCAGGATTACTCTGCCGCAATTGAGAACATGTTACTGACAATCGTGGAACTTGGATATCAAAGCTGCTGGTATGAAGGTCATATTACAGATGAAGATAGAATATGTGACAAAATAGCTGATATTCTCTTGGTGCCGAAGGATTATGAAGTTGTATGTATATTACCGGTAGGAGTGGCTGAAAGCGAACCCTTGGTACCAAAGAAAAAAGTGTTTGAAGAGAGAGCTTGGTTTAATACTTTCAAAGGCTGATAGACGATTATACCGGAATATAACTTAGTAAGGGATATGGTTGATTTATTGGTTTGATATATAACAAAGAACGCTTACACGAAGTAAGCGTTCTTTTTGTGTCCGAAACAGGAATTATGAACAATCTGTTAATAGCCCGCAAAACTGAAATCCGATTGTCAACAGCAGGTATGGTTGGTTTTTTTTGACATATCCAAAATGATTAAATTATACAGAGCAAAGGCCGTCCGATCAATTGATCGGGCGGCCTTTCGTAATCCTGTATGAACCTGCAATCCATTGATTTTACGTTGTTTTTTGAGTGGAGCGTATAGGGGAGTCGAGCCGGCAAATCCATCAACGCAGCTGATAACAGACGCATAGATCTTTCTGTTACTGATCTGATAGTAATAAATAAACACAAGCACAAACCCTCTGAAAACAAACATAAAGGAGAAAATACGTATCCCGATCATGGCTGCCGCAGCCGTCTCTCCGGTGCAATTGAAAAGCCTGCAAAAGAATTGCGGAAAGACCAGAAAAAACGCCGTAAATAATATATTAGATATCAGCTGAACTTTAAGAACCGTTTTTATGAGTGCCTTTAATCCCTTAAAATCTCTTTGTCCGGTAAGCGTGGCCCCTATAGGCACCATAGCATCGACGATCCCGGACACCCCAATGGAAACGACAGAAAGAGACTGGATGCATAATGTAAATGTTGTGATACCCGCCATCCCACCTATCCTCATTGCCAGCTGATTACAAAATGATATTTTTATTAAAAACCCTAACTGACTGATGGAAGCAGGAGCCCCCTTCGCTGCTGCTTCGCATAAAAGCCGAATACTGTCCAAACTGCTTTTAGTATACGGAAATGCAAGTTTTTTTCTGAAGATCATGATCAGGATAAAAAGTAATCCGATCAAATTTCCGGTAAAAGTAGCCATTGCCGCACCCTTCAATCCGGCATCAAAAATTCTGATATATACAACATCCATCAAGAGATTTATCCCATTGGAAATAATAACTACCACAGTTCCGATCTGCGGACTTCCAAATGCGGGTGAAAAAGAAGCGATCACCGATACCGGAATGATAAGGATCCCTGATAAAAGCAATACAACAGTATATGGCGTAAATTGAGAAATGAGTTCCGGATTTCTGCACATCCAGTTTGACAACGGATTTATAAAAACAATTCCCACGATTGCCAGTACCACAGAAATCGTAACAGAAAAGATCAAAACTGCCGAAAAAGTTCTCTCCGCTTTGATTTTATCGAGCTTGCCGGCATATTCTGCATACACGGCAGAACCTCCAACCCCCATCAATATGACTATTATCGCAAAGACAAACATGACAGGTGATGCCATACCTACCATACTCATGGCTTCGGTTCCTAAAAGTTGCGAAACAACTATACTGTCTACAAATTCACTCAGTGATGTTGCCATACCGCTTAAAACTGTAGGTATCAAAAACTGATAAAACTTATTTACAATATTGCTACCGCTTCGGCCGTATTCTTTCACAGACTATACCCGTCCTTTCATTGATCATCCCCCCTGAAAACTTATCGATCCGGTTATTTGTCATGTGATGATTCACTCTACCGACTTGATCTCAGCCTGTAGATCCTGTTTAAGAGAATATGTGTCAAAAGCCGCCTCCTTGGGAAGCTTTATGGATATATCGCTGATCTTGTCTACTTTTGCCACTCCCTCCCGCATACTTACATCAAAAACATGTCCTCCCTTTGACCTGTCTTCAGAAAGGAAGTGAAGATGCCAGCCGGGCATATTGATACCATCCATATAATCCGGAAAATATACCCCTATCAACGAACCCTTGATATTCTCAAAAATAAAAGCCTTCTGAGTCTGTCCAAGAACTTCTTTTAACGTAATATGATGCGATCTGTAGGGCGCTTCGGATCTGGCATCCACCTTTTCAAACTCCCCGTCTATCCTGACTATATGCATACTGTTCAGCCCAAACACCTCTTCGATCTTCCTTGTAAGCTCCGTCCGCATCGATGTGATATCAGGCATATTATTTAGCGTAAATTCCTGTTTTCCGTACAGTTTTGCCACCGCTGCAAAAGGAACCCCTGTCTCCGGAACAACTATTGATACACTCCCATTCTGATCAGCCCTGTAGCAGCGTCCGTCCATGACGATCATTTCTCCGTTTACATCTTCAAAGGTTCCAAGTCCCGTATCGCCTTCACGGATAAGCTCTCCCACCTTTATCACAGCCCGACTGTATCCCAATGCAAGTGCCTGTAGTGTTGAAACCTGATACATCCTGTTTTCCATGCGTTTTTCTCCTATCCGTCTAAAGTAATTGTGCATCATATTTGACCGGCAAAAAACTGCCCAAACAGCAGCTTACCGGTAGCTGTAATTACTTTTTTATTATAACTTATTGAACTCATCGCTTCAAAGATATGTATTATGAAGACGGCGTATTCGTGGAGGAGCCGGCTTTATGTATTTTTGAAAGAATTCGTTTTTACTCTCATGGAAGAGGTTGATCGGGATATTATGTTTGAAGCGATGCAGAAAACCCTACATTGATCAGATCAGTTCTCCGCTAAAGTGCTGTATCTCATGCTGTATGATCTGTGCCGTAAAGCCACTGTACTTACCATGTTGAGGCTTAAAATCCTGATCCAGGTAATCCACCTCTATCTCCTTGTATCTGGTACAGGACCTTACTCCGTCCAGGGACAGACAACTTTCTTCTGTCTTATATTTTCCGGTCTTCTTTGTGATCACCGGATTAACCATAGGGAATATAAAAGGTCCTGCAGCTACAACGATGATCTGTTTCTTTACACCGATCATATTTGCAGCCATGCCAACACACCTGTCGCTGTTTGCCTCCAGTGTATCCATCAGATCCTCAATCACCTGCTTGTCAGCTTCTGTAGCCGGTTCGGATTTTTGTCTAAGAAAGATTTGATCTCTGACTATCTGCTTTACCATATGTATCACCCTCCTGTTATTGCAGGAATCACAGCCAGAATCCGTGATCGGAATCCCACTATTTGGATCCTACTATAAATATACCAGGAATAGTTCTTTCATGATATGAACTATGCGTTTAATATCACAACAGTTTTAATTCTCCCGGCTCTACATGACACGTAAGGAATAAAATCTCAACCCCTGCCTCCTTCGCATCATCCATAGCCACACCAAACTCCGGATGTGTCCCTGTATT
>JAILEM010000089.1 GCA_024687745.1 Lachnospiraceae bacterium | reverse complement strand
ATTCTTTTTGGGAATAAAAAGGTTATGGATAATAAAAAAATGCCGATATAAAGAGTAGGATAATTTTAAATAAATTTTTAATCATATGAAATTATCTGTTCCTATAAGTCATACATGGATGTTGACGTCACATAAGTCTACAGGGAGGTAGAAAAATGGCGGGTATTTTTGGAGTACTTTCAAATCGACAGTCAGCTAAGCTTTTTTATTCAACCCTTTTCTCATATGAACAGCAGGGATCGAAAAACACAGGTCAAAAAAACGCCTGTTATGGCGAGGATGATCGCAGTGGTTCCAATGTAGCTGCTTATTCATCAAATAATGAAAGAAGTATTGAAGCCGAAAAAGAAAAAAGTGAAAGATCACGGCGTATTCATGAGCTTATAAGGGAGCTTAATCAGACAACTGATAAGAACGAAAACAGTTATTCAAATCCCCTCGGTCTCAGTGACAGCGGTTTGCTTGAGACGTCACGCACTTCAGATAAAGATGACAAAACAAATCTTGAAAAACCTGTTAACTATAATTATAAGGAAATCGCTTCACTCATTATCAGGGCAAAGTCTTCACTTAGCGCAGGGAAGGCTCTGTTGAGTGCAAAAAGAAAGGTACTTCAGATAAAGAGAAAGATCACAAACGGTGACGGGGATCCGGAGGAATTGCGTATGGCGCTGACCCACGCAAAGCGTATGGAGATGGCTGCCAGAAAGAAAAAAAACCATCTTGAGCTTGAAGAACTTGTTAATGTTACCATGAAAAGAGATGAAAATATTGAAAAACGAGAAAACTCCAATTCAGAATTAAGAAGCTCGATAGTTTATCACGAAGAGGAAAAGCTCTCGGTAGAGGCAGATGAGATATTTGAAAAGAGAGAGGAGATGACCGGTGACCTCAAAAAAATGATGAAGGAAGAGGGCAGGAATATTTCAAAAGAAAATATAAAAGAAATAAATGAGATGATATCGGAATTTGGGGAAGAGGAGCTGAAGGAATTAGAGGAAGCAATGGAAGTTCTGGAAAATATGGAGATAATAAATCCTCATATGAGTAAAGAAGACCTTGAGGATCTTAAACGAAAGCACAGGGATGCGGAGAATAAGGCGATAATAAAGGCAAATATGGATTATTTAAAGGATATGATAAAATATCAGATGGATAAGGGAGCAGTTGTATCCGGAATGAATTCCGATATATCATCATTAAGCAGCGCTCTGTCGTCTGCCGGTATTTCAACCGCAGATGTCTGTTCCGTCAGTGCACATACGTTAAGTGCAATATCTGTAGATGTTCAGATTTAGTAAAGCAATAAAAAGATCCGGGAGGATGATCGTATGTTTCGAAAGATGAGACGTTTCAGGCAGGAAATCTCAAAGGAAGAGTGTATTGAAGTTTTAAAAAACGAAAAAAGAGGGGTACTTTCCATCCTGGGAGAGGATGGATATCCGTATGGTATACCGCTTAATCACTGGTTTTGCGAAGAGGATGGCAGATTATACTTTCATGGAGCAAAGGAAGGGAAGAAAATAGATTCGATAGCTCTTAACGATAAGGCAAGTTACTGTGTATACGATAAGGGATATTGTAAACCCGGGGAATGGTCGCTGAATGTAAAAAGCATCATTCTTTTCGGCCGGATAAAGCCTGTAACGGATGAAAACAGGGCAAGGAAGATATGTACAGAGCTTGTAAGGAAGTTTATCGATGATGAGGAATATCTTGAAGAAGAGTTGAAAAAATCCTTTGGCAGGGTTCAGTGTCTGGAATTTATCCCGGAGCATATGAGTGGCAAGCTTGTAAACGAATCATAGTCAGGCCGGCATATATCGGTTTTTTGTTGACAATTTGCTGAGAGTATGATAAATCGATAATTGTATTATCGATATTTGATCTGATATGATCAATTGGAGGATTTTATGTCTGTACCGGATAAAAGTATCGATCCCAGGCTGCTTTCCTGCGCGGAAAAGGAGTTTATGGAGTATGGTTTCATTAAGGCTGAATTAAAAAGAATCTGTAAGAATGCAGATATAACAACCGGTGCTGTTTATAAACGGTACAAGGGTAAAGAGGATCTGTTCAGTGCTGTTGTTGAAGAGATAGAGCAGAAGCTGAATGATTTTCTTGAGAAGCGTTCCAATATAGATTTTTCGCTTATTTCGGATGATGAGATCTATGATTCATGGATTATGACCTACGATTCGATGATACCGTTGTTTAAACTGCTTTATGAATATAAAAACAAGTTTAAGCTGCTTATCGACCGGGCTGCAGGTACAAGGTATGAAAATTTTTCCCATGATTTCGTTATAAAAATGAGTTATGCTTATGAACAGTTTTATGATGAGACTTTTAAGCGTTCACTGGCACATGCGGAAATTACGAGAGAGGAATTCCATGTATTGCTTTCTTCCTTCTGGACCTGTATCTGTGAACCGTTCATCCATGATATGACCTGGAAACAGATCGAAGAGCATTGCAGGATAATCTGCCGTTTTTTCGACTGGAAGAATGTTATAATGCTGAAAAGGGAAGTTTGATATTCCCTGTCGGACAGGAAATATGTCTGCAAAGCAGATCAAAATCCGGCGAGCGAGTCCTGACGAAAAGCTGTCATAACAGGCGGCTTTTTTTATATTATGGAATATGGAAGGAGGTAATAATTGTCATTCGGATTCAAAATGAACAAGTTTTGCAATGTTAAGAACAAGTTTATCATTGTAATTTTTGGAATATTTTTATATCATTTTTTTTAATAATAAAAGATATTTATACATTTTGCACATAATGATCTGTTATATATAAATGTTGTAAATGTATGGATATTTTCAAATCTTGATTAGGAGGAAAAATATGAAGAGGAAATTACTTGCAGTTGTATTAATGGCAGCTATGATGACTTCTCTTGTTGCCTGTGGCGGTTCAGGTGAGGCAGCAGCACCGGCAGCGGAAGCATCTGAGGCAACAGAAGCAACAGAAGCGGCTCCGGCAGAAGAGGCAGCGGCAGAAGAGGCAGCACCGGCTGAAACAGCAGGAGAATATGCACTTGACAAGATCACAATGGTTGTTGACGGAACACTTACCGCTACGGTAGACAGCGGACAGAAGGAATTCAATGATCAGTGGGATGCATATGTATCCGAAAAATTAGGTCATGATATTCATCTTGATATCCAGCAGCAGGATCATTCAGGCTATGTTGATGCAGTAGGACGAATCTTTGCATCAGGAAGCTATCCCGATGTAATGATAATGCCCGCATCAATGTACACACAGTATTTAAACACAGGAATTCTTTGGGATATGACAGAAGCATATGATAATGCGGATTTCCAGTCCCGTATGCTTTATCCCGAAGTTAACGAGAATGTTAAGGCGATCGGTGGCGGAAAGCTTTACGGAATAGCTCCCACATATGGAAACGGTTGCGTTACATATGTTAAGAAAGCCTGGCTTGACAATGTAGAGATCGATCCTTCAACCATCAAGACTTTTGATGATTATTATGCAATGCTTAAGGCTTTCCATGAGAAGGATCCCGATGGCAACGGAACAGACGGAGATACATATGGTGTTATTGCAGCAGGATACTTAAAGAGTGATGAAGCTCCATATATCAATTATCTTCCTGAGTTCTGGCAGGATGCTTATCCGGCGATCTATCAGAAGGACGGTACCTGGATTGATGGATTCCAGGAGCAGGCTACAAAGGATGCACTCGAAAGATTACATCAGGCATATGTAGATGGAGTTATCGATCCTCTGACACTTACAGCAGGAACAAAGGACGCACGTGAAAAGTGGTTCTCAAATGATCAGACAGGTTCGGCTGGTGTATTCACATACTGGGCAGGTACATGGTATCAGAACCTTACAGACAGCCTTTCAAAGAATGACGTTGATTCAGAGATAGTAGAGATTGAGCCCATCGCAGAAGTAGGCGCTTATATAAACAGAGAAGCTCCCGTATGGGTTATCATAGATGACGGCGACGGAGACAATGCACGTGAGCAGGCTATATTTGATGCTTTCTTTGAAACAATGCTCGACGGAGGAAGGGGTCAGATACTTTGGACATACGGAGCAGAGGATGTTCACTGGTCAACAAAGGCTGAGTCATTTACAACAAACGCAGATGATCCTGAGAAGAAGAAGGATTATGAATATGCCGATGGTGAATTCCATCTTAAGCAGTCACCTAACGATCCTAATACAGTATGGAAAAAGAATCATCTTGACCCTGCACTTACTATCGTTTCAATGTCAGATGAGTTCTCTGATTTCGTTTCAACAACAAGCCTTGCAGCAGAAGGTAATGCATTCTTTACGGCTCATATGAAGGATGCTCCGGCATCACCTTCATCAGCTACTCTTACAGAGGCAGCCGGAACTATCAAGGATGCAAAAGACGTAATGGTATCTTCGGTAATAGTAGACGGTGTAGATGTTGATACAGCTATGGAGACTTATGTGGCTACCGTAGGTCCTATCATAGAACAGATATTGGCAGAGCTTAACTCAGCAGAATAATACAGGCTGAGAATCGCTAAATAAAGAATATTGTCCTGCCTGTGGATGACCATGGGCAGGACAAATTTTAAAAAAGAAACAAAATATATTTCTGAAAGGAAAGAAGTATGGCAAAACAAAAAGTCTCGAAAAGCGGAATAGTTATCCGTAAGAAGCCTCTGGGGATAAGAATATGGAACTGCAGAGGTTATTACCTTATGTTCCTTCCTGTGCTTATCTTTGTGCTTATATTTTATTACTGGCCGATGCTTGGCGTTCGCTTTGCATTTTTTGATTATAAGCCCGTAGGACAGCCTAAATTCATAGGAATGGCAAATTTTGAAAAAATGTTTACCGGATTGGGGGCTCAGGCTTTCTGGACATCCTTCAGAAATACATTGGAACTGAGTGTTATCAAATTGATCATAACAACCCTGGCATCAGTTATCGTTTCGGTATTTATTTTTGAAATGGGAAATCTGATAGTCAAGAAGGTGCTGCAGACAGTGATATATCTTCCGCATTTTATGTCCTGGGCGGTAGTGGCTTCTATATTCAGTTTGTTCTTATCTCCCTCTTCAACAGGTATGGTTAATAATATGATCTTTCATGGAGACACCACGAAATTTATTTATTTCCTGGCAGATAAGGCGTGGTGGAGACCGATATTCTATATCATTAACCTATGGAAGGAAACAGGTTGGGGAACCATCATATTCCTGGCTACATTATCGGGAATAAACCCTGAACTTTATGAGGCTGCTGATATAGACGGAGCAAGCAGGATGCAGAAGATCCGTTATGTCACCATCCCCGCGCTTATGAATACGATAATCACCGTACTTATTTTAAATCTTGCCAAGGTTATGAATATGTTTGAGTCTGTATTCGTAACATATAATCCGGCGGTTTATGATAAGGCAGATGTTATTTCAACATATATCTATCGTCAGACCTTTGCCAATGCGCTTCCGAATTACGGATATTCAACGGCAGTGGGATTATTCAAATCTTTAGTCGGTTGTGTTCTTGTACTGTTCTGCAACTGGCTGAGTAAAAAGACCCGTGGACGCGGGATTATATAAGGAGGCTGGCGATCATGGCAAAAGATAAAAATGCGGTTGCAGGCCGCAAAAGGAAATTTGGAGTATTTGATCTTGTAAATTATACGGTTTTTATATTACTGGCACTTATCATAATGGTTCCTATATGGAAGGTTCTGGTCGATTCGCTGAATTCGGTCGGAGTATATCAGTTCAGACTTTTTCCAAGAGATTTTACTCTTGACGGATATAAAACGATAATAGGTACCCATGCTTTATACAGACCCTTTATCAACTCAGTTCTTACGACACTTTTAGGAACAATACTCGGGCTTGTATTATCAACCTTAGGCGGTTATGTTCTTGTTAAAAACGAAGTTCCGGGAAGAAATGCTTTGGCCTATTTCCTTCTCTTCACTATGATATTTTCGGGAGGAATGATACCTGAATACCTCGTCATGAAGCAGATAGGACTTGTCGACAGTATGTGGATACTTGTTTTTAAGCATGGTATGAATGTGTATAACCTGGTGCTTATGAAGAATTTCTTTGAGAACATTCCCAACTCATTGTATGAGGCAGCGGAAATAGACGGTTGTTCTCCCATGGGAATATTCTTTAAGATAGTACTTCCCTTATCGAAGGCTGCACTTGCATCCATAGGACTTATGTTTGCGGTAACGGTATGGAATGATTACTCAACGGTTAAGATATATATAATGGATCCTGATCAGGTTAATTTCCAGTATAAGCTAAGAAATATGGTTATGGATGGTGATACTCCCACTACAGCATATGCCGTATCTCAGACAACGCTGTTTAATGCGGGTATCGTTTCGGCAATACTTCCGTTTATGATCTTATATCCTTTCTTACAGAAGTATTTTGTTCAGGGTGTTAATATCGGAGCTGTTAAAGAATAAATTATGATCATTGCTTAAATTTATATTTTGAAACAGCCGGAGCCTTTCGGCACCGGCTGTTTTTATCTTATCTTTTATGTATCCATAAAGATGGATGAGGATTAAGAAAGGTAAATATGCGTATTATTTTTTGGGCAGGAGATTCCACAAATACAGAGAACAAAGCACATAACTATCCACAGACCGGCATAGCGCAGGCATTTGACAGATATACGGCTTCGGATGTCGTGATATATAATCACGCAGTAAACGGAAGAAGTACCAAAAGCTTTATAGATCAGGGCAGACTTGAGACTATATATAATGAGATAACCGAAGACGATTTTCTGTTCATACAGTTTGGTCATAATGATGAGAAATCCGCTGATCCCTTAAGATATACGGATCCGGATGATGATTTTATTGTAAATCTTGGCAGGTTTGCAAAATCGGCAAAAAATAAGAGAGCGTATCCGGTTTTTATCACGCCGGTAGAGAGGCGGTTGTTTAATGAAGATGGGTTTACACTGAAATCTCCTTCGGCACATAAACCCTATGTGGATGCATATTTTGAAGCGGGAAGAAGGTATGATGTGCCGGTGATAGATCTCTGGTCTTTGAGCAGAGCCTTTTTGGAGCGAAGAGGGGATAAGGCTTCTGTCAGATATTTTATGCATTTAAAGCCGGGAGAGGCATTCTGGTGTCCCAAAGGCCAGGAGGACAATACTCATTTAAAATATGAGGGCGCAATGGCCTTTGGAAAGCTGATCGCGGAAGAGTTATACAGAATGGATGATATTTATTCATCATTGATCGATCCTAAGGTGCTTAGTGCACTTAACGATCATTCAGGTACGTCTGTTATAAATGAAGATCTTATAGATGAAAAAAATATTATCAATAATGTTTACAGGGAATAATGTTTTCATACAGGAATGGATGTTAAGAGAAAATGGATAATCTGTTAAAGGCAATACTGGAAAATGATATTAGTAAAGTGAAGGAAATACTTGTCAATGAACCTATGTCGGTCACAAGAGAGCATCTTTTTGAGGCGGCAGGGCATTCAGAGCCTGACATAGTAAGGTACATCGTAGAGTATTCGATGATAAGCCTTAATGAAAAAGATGATCATAACAGGAATGTTCTTCATTATTGCGCAAAATCCGGATCCGGGGAGGTATTTGAGTACCTTGTGAGAAAATGTGGCATGGATCCTCTTTCATCCGATGAAAATGGTATTACACCGTGGGAGTGTGCAATAGAAAACAACAATGAGGAGGTCGCCGGGTTTATTAATGACAGATACGGCAGTATTGATAAATATTATAAAAACCCTGTAAGGAGAGGATTTTATCCGGATCCTTCGATAGTCAGGGTTGACAGAGATTACTATATGGTAAACTCTTCCTTTGTTTTTTTTCCTTGTATTCCTGTTTCGCATTCAAGAGACCTGATCCACTGGAATATTATAGGATACGCCATTACAGATCCTGATATTGCGGGACTTGGCGGGCTTAGAGGAGGAAGAGGCTATTGGGCCCCGGATATTTCATACTACGAAGGAAAATTCTATATCACAGCCACATTAAGGTACAATGATGTACCACCTGTATACAGAAGACAGATAGTTGTGAGTTCCGATAAACCGGAGGGTCCGTACAGTGAACCTGTATATATAGAAGAAGACGGGATCGATCCGAGTATATTTAACGACGATGATGGTCAGAGATATATGCTTCTTAACAGAGGAGCAAGGATTTTAAAGCTTAATAAGGATGCAACGAAGGTGATCGGGGAGCCTTCTCTCCTTTATTACGGAGACATGAAGAGGGCACCGGAGGGGCCGCATCTTTATAAAAAAGACGGTTATTATTATCTGTTACTTGCAGAAGGCGGTACGGGGATGGGACACAGGATAACCGTGATGAGATCAGAAACACTGATGGGTGATTACATCCCCTGTCCCTATAATCCCATTATGATACAGAGAGATGAAAAAGCGTCGATACAAAGATGCGGACACGGAGATATGGTGAGTACTCCTGAGGGGGATTATTATATGGTATATCTCTGTGGAAGAAGGTATGCCGATAAATACAGCTTACTTGGCAGAGAGACAGCGATCGATCCGATAGAGTGGACCGCGGACGGCTGGCCGATAGTTAATGGATTAAAAGGCCCCTCTGTCCTTCAGAGAAAACCCGTTATTAAAGATATTAAAACAGAGTCCCGGGAGCGGGAGAAAATTAACGATGTGACGAGGCTTTCGGCAGTAGGACTGCCTGTCGAATATATGACTGTAAGGGGGTTTGATAAGGGGGAAATTAAATGTACCGCTGTCAGAATAGATAAATATAATGAAAGTGATACTGATGGCGATAATAAAGAATCCCGGAAGGATATCAGGGTCGATTTTGAGATAAGGGGAAGCAGATATCCGTTATCTTCAATAAAGAGCAGGAATATGGTCTTGAGAAGACAGACCTCCTATGACTTCAGAACAGAAGTATCCATAAATCTTGATATGGATATTGCAGACGGGCAGGAATGCGGAATTACCGGATATTATGATGAGAATACATTTTGTCTCTTTGGCATAAGGAAGACAGAGGGAGAGTTATATCTTTTCTCTTTGGAACATATAGGCGAACAGGATATTATATATAAGGACAGCAGATCTTTAAGGGAAAGATGTGCACCTGATACGTCAGGAATAAAACTGATGATGAAGACAAAGGGCCTTCAGAGAATACTTCAGTATTCATTTATAACTGATGAAATTAATGATGATTTTACGGAGCATACCTTTAATACACTGGAAAATGTTTATTATCTCTGTGATGAGGGAATAAAAAAGGGAAAAAGATTTACCGGAGCTATGGTCGGATTATATGCATATGAAGGAAAAAACAGCGAAAAACCTTTTTTATGCAGAATGAGGGATTATTTCTATGAAGATGAAGAATGTTGTTGATGCGGATACATTACTCAACTGTTATGAAAAAAACAGGGGGAATTCATTAAAGACTCTTGTAGGGCTGTATAAGGGAAAATATCATTGTTTTGTCTTTTCTTCAATTTTTTATATTATAAAACATTCACCGGCCTGGATAATGCCTATAGTTACGGCAAATATAATCAATTACATTACGGAAGGAGCAGAAAACGTAAACCGTCTGATCGTGTTAAATGCCACCGTTGTAGCTGTTCTGCTTATCCTTAATTTTCCGATGAATTACCTTCATGTACACTTCAGAGCATCGGCCATAAGAGCTGTGGAAGCGGGGCTCAGGAATGCACTGATCCGTAAGATACAGTCAATGTCCATATTAACGGAAAAGGATATTCAGTCGGGAAGATTACAGTCTAAGATAATAAGAGATGTTGAAGCCATAGAGACACTTTCCGATCAGTTGTTTGTTAATCTGATCAATATCATCGTTAACCTTGTAGTTGCTCTTTCGGTAACTGTATTTAAGAGCAGGGTTGTTTTCATTTTTTTCCTGCTATTGGTACCCGTAGCGGCCGGAGTTGTATATCTGTTCAAAAAGCCGATAAAGATCCATAATCAGAAATTTCGTAAGATGGTCGAGTCTGCCAGTGCGAGGGTTATGGAGATGGTAGAACTTGTTCCTGTCACAAGGGCTCATGCTCTTGAGACGAGAGAAGTGGAAAGAATGGAGAGATATGTCAACGATATAGCAGAGGAAGGCTATCAGCTCGATATGGTACAGACAAATTTCGGTGCTGTAAGCTGGGTATGTTTTCAGCTCTTTCAGGTGGTCTGTCTTGTATTTACAGCATTTCTTTCTGTGAGAGGCGTGATACATACCGGTGATGTTGTTCTTTATCAAAGCTATTTCACGACGATTGTAGGACAGATCACATCCCTGTTAAACCTCATACCGACAATATCAAAGGGTCTCGAATCGGTAAACAGTATAGGTGAGGTGCTGATGCTTGAGGATATGGAGGATAATGAGGGAAAATTAAAGCTTGAGGATGTCAGGGGAGAGTTTGAATTTGATCACGTCAGTTATAAATATCCCGGAACCGATAAAATTGTTATAGACAATTTGAATCTTACCGTTAAAGCCGGTCAGACCATAGCTTTTGTAGGTGAGTCGGGCGCAGGTAAAACAACGATAATCAATCTCATTATCGGATTTATAATGCCGACCTCCGGAAGGCTGTTCATAGACGGTAATCCGATCGAGGATATCGATCTGCACAGTTATCGTGAAAGCCTTGCGGTAGTGCCTCAGAATACAGTTCTTTTTTCCGGATCTATAAGGGAGAATATCCTATATGGTACTGATGGTATTGATGATGCGACCCTTGACAGAGTGATAGAAGAGGCGGGGCTTAAGAAGGTTATAGAAAACCTTACGGACGGACTTGATACAAAGGTCGGGGAACATGGCGACAGGCTTTCGGGAGGCCAGAAACAGAGGATATCGATCGCAAGAGCGCTGATAAGAGATCCTAAGATCATTATCCTTGATGAAGCCACATCGGCACTTGATGCGATATCCGAAAAGGAAGTGTCGGGAGCGTTAGACAATATTTCTTTTGCCAGAACAACCTTTATAGTTGCGCATAAGCTTTCAACCGTCAAAAATTCCGACAGGATAATAGTGATGCAGGATGGAAGGATAGCGGAAGACGGAACATTTGATGAACTGGTGGAACAAAAGGGGTATTTTTACAGGCTTTCAAGCGCACTTTCGGATTGATAAATATATTACTTCACAGACCGTTTGATCACAGAAGAATCGAAAGACAGGGTGGAAATGGATATTACTGAGTTTGGAACCATACATATAGACAGATATTACAGTTCTTTGCCAAGCTTCATAAAGAGATATGAAAGAAATTCAAGAAATGATGAATTTAAAGGAAGCAGTATAGCCGAATATGAAGCCTGGGCAGAAGAATCAAGGATCAAGCTTAAGGAGCTGATAAAGATTGACAGGATTAAAAAATGTGATCCTTACAGCAGTGTAGAAGAGAGAGTGTATCCGGAAGGTGGCATAATACGTGAAAAGGTTGTAATAGAGACGGAAGAGGATGTATTTATGTCAGTATATATCCTGATCCCGAAGTATAAATCCAAAGGGACATTTCTTGCTCTGCCCGGGCATCAGGGAGGTGGGAAATACTCGGTTGCCGGTTGTTATGATATACCTGCCGTAAAGGAGAAGATAGATTTTTTTAACTATGATTACGGAATGAAATTATGCAGACTCGGTTATATAGCCGTATGTCCGGATGCAAGGGGATTCGGTGAAAGAAGGGATGCTTATCTTGAAGGAGATGAACCAGAAAAATTCTTGACAGGCAGTTGCAGAAACCTTGCAAATATGGCGCTTCCGATGGGGCTTACGGTAATAGGTCTTTTAACCTATGACAATATGCGGCTTATAGATTATCTGGAAAGCAGAGGAGATTTTGATCTGTCTAAGCTTGGATGCATAGGGTTTTCCGGAGGGGGAATGCAGACGCTTTATCTTGCAGCTCTGGATGACAGGATAAAACAGACGATAATAAGCGGATATTTTTATGGGTTCAGGGATTCGCTTATGATACTAAACGGGAACTGTTCCTGTAATTACGTACCGGATCTGTTTGAACACTTTGATATGGGAGATATCCTGTCTCTGTATGCGCCAAAGCCTCTGTTAATACAGTCGTGTAAAGATGATCATCTAAATGGCCCAAGAGGTATGATAAATGTTTATGAACAGATGGATATCATTAAAAGGATTTATAATCTCTTTGGAAAAGAGGAATTTTTAAGACATGATATCAGGGAGGGAGAGCATCACTTCCATGATGAAATGCTTGAAGATACATTAAAATATTTTGATGGACTGATCTGAAAGGAGAAAAAATGACTACGGAAGAAACCAAAAATCTTTTAAATGAATATATAGAGCATCTCTTGGATATTTCAGATGCCGAACATCCCATGTGGAATATTGAAGTATTAAACAGCAAGAAGGCCAATAAGTGGAATTATATAGACGGCTGTATGTTATCCTCTCTGATGAGGCTTTATGAGATGACAGGAAATAAAAAATATCTTGAGTTTTCGGATTCTTTTATGGATTGGTTCATCAACGACGACGGAACGATTAAGACCTATGAAAAAGAAGAATACAATATAGACAGGATAAAGCCGGGATGTGCTCTCTTTTCGCTGTATGACATTACAGGGAAAGAAAAATACAGAAAGGCTATGGATACCTTAAGAGACCAGTTGGAGACGCATCCCCGGACAAATGAAGGAAACTTCTGGCATAAAAAAATATATCCGTATCAGGTCTGGCTTGACGGACTGTATATGGCGCAGCCTTTTTATACCGAATATGAACACAGA
Organism: Lachnospiraceae bacterium; assembly: GCA_024687745.1. Classification (GTDB taxonomy): domain Bacteria; phylum Bacillota; class Clostridia; order Lachnospirales; family Lachnospiraceae; genus UBA2868. The sequence goes on along the minus strand of JAILEM010000089.1, from coordinate 4,505 downwards.
TATAATAAGATGAGCGGATGTCTTGATGCTTTCAGGCAGTTTCAGAATGTCAGAAGACTTATGAGGGATGAAAAAACGGGGTTGTATTATCATGGATATGATGAATCCAGACAGATGTACTGGGCTGATAAGGATACGGGCTTAAGCAGTAACTTCTGGTTAAGAGCCACCGGCTGGTTTATCGCGTCCCTTGTGGATACTGCGGAAGCAATGGGGGAGCAGATGTATTATGAGTATCGTACCCTTCAGGATATTTTAAAGGAGCTTTCCGACAGTCTGTTAAAATATATCGATAAAGACAGTCATATGTTCTATCAGGTCATAAACAGGGCGGACGTTGAAGGAAATTATCTTGAAACATCGGGATCTGCGCTCATAGCCTATGCTTTTTTAAAGGGAGCAAGACTTAAATATCTTCCCGCAAGATTCAAAGAAGAAGGAAGAAAAATATTTTATGGTATCACCGAAAGGAATTTGTCCAAGAATGAAGACGGGACACCAAGACTCAGGGGAATATGCTATATGGCCGGTCTTGGAGGGGATAACCACAGAGACGGAAGTGTGGAGTATTATCTGAGCGAGCCTGTTGTCGAGAATGACGCAAAAGGAACAGGCCCTCTGATCATGGCATATGTAGAGATACTCGCAGATGAGATGAAACAGGAAGGATAATACCGGACATTAAGATAAACAGGATAAATAAGAAGAAATATAAAACATAGCAGTGAAAAGAAAACGGAGATAAGATATTGGAATTCAGAATAACTGACATACTGGTAAGAAGTATCACCATAGAACTTAGTAATGACAGATGTTATAAGATCGATGAAGAGGTGGATTATTATATAGATGATGAGAAGGTTATTTCGTCATCTCTTAATGTGAATACCATATACGGATTACAACCGGACACAGAGTATACGGTGAGGGTAAAGGCAGAGGGAGAAGCCGGTCACAGTCATACAATCAGGACAAAAAAAGAGAGTACTCTTTTAAACGTAAGAGACTTTGGCGCAAAGGGAGATGGTAAAAAGCTTGATACCGTGTACATACAGGCTGCGATAAATGCCTGCCCCCCACAGGGAACGGTCTGCTTTCCGGAGGGGATTTATCATACCGGTCCGCTTTTCCTTAAGAGTGATATGAATATCTGGATCATGAAAGGAAGTATCTTACTGGGGGATGAAAACAGGGATGATTATCCGATACTTCCGGGAATGATCTTTAATACAGACGAAAAGGATGAGTATAATCTCGGTACCTGGGAGGGAAATCCCCTGGATGCTTATGCCTCCCTGTTAACGGGTATCGATGTAAAGAATACAGATATCTTCGGAGAAGGAGAAATAGACGGTAATGCGCCTGCATCAGACTGGTGGATGGATCCTAAGATAAAAAGAGGAGCCTGGAGACCCAGGACGATTTTTCTGGAAAGATGTGAAAATATACGGCTTCAGGGTATTACGGTAAAGAATTCTCCCTGCTGGACCATACATCCCTATTACAGTGATAATGTAAGACTTTTATCCTTAAACATATCTAATCCTTATGATTCGCCAAATACTGACGGGGTGGATCCGGAGAGCTGTAATGATCTTAAAATAATTGGGACCAGGATATCCGTGGGAGATGACTGTATCGCAATAAAATCGGGAAAATACTATATGGCTTTAAGACATCATAAGCCTTCTGAGAATATGGAGATAAGAAACTGTCTGCTTCAGAATGGACACGGCAGTGTGACGATAGGAAGTGAATGTGCGGGCGGAGTCAGAAAGGTTTATATATCTCAGTGTATTTTTGATGGTACTGACAGAGGACTCAGGATAAAGACAAGGAGAGGCAGGGGAAAAAGATCTGTACTCGAAAATATTGAATTTGAAAACATAATCATGAAGGATGTAAGGATGCCTTTTACGGTAAATATGTTCTATTTCTGTGATCCCGACGGGCATAGTGACAATTGTCAGAACAAGGGAGAGCTTCCTGTTGATGATATGACTCCGGAGATCAGATCCGTAAAGGCTTCCCGTATTACCTGCAGCGGTGTAGATGTGTGTGTATTATGCGCATACGGGCTGCCGGAGAAAAAGATAGGACAGCTTATATTTAAAAATATAGATGTTACATTTAAGAATGAAGACGAGAGGAAAAAAGAGATACCTTTGATGATGGATGATCTTGAGCCTATGAGCGGAAGAGGTATATATGTAAGGAATGTAGAAGAACTGATACTTGATGATATTAAGATCCGTTCCTCTGAGGATACGGATATAGATTCGAAAAATGCAGACAGGATTCAGGTTAAAGGAGTTGAATTTTTATGATCATCATAAGTGTCGGTAAAGATAAGGATTATCATACCCTGGGCGAGGCGCTTCAGGCGGTTCCGTATAGTGAAAAGGCGATCATAAAGGTTGATGCGGGTGAATACAGGGAAAAGATATTTTTTGAAAAATCCGACATAACGATAGAAGGTGAAGGATGTGATAAGACAGTCATTATATGGTCTGACGGTGCGAAGGATATACTTGAGGATGGCTCAAGAAGGGGGACTTTTCGAAGCTATACCATGTTTGCCGGCGGAAAAATGGTGACTTTAAAAAATCTTGCAGTTAAAAATGATGCGGGAGGTTATAAAAAAGCCGGTCAGGCCATAAGCGTTTATTCTGATGCGGATTATGTTCTAATGGAAAATGTATTGATGGATTCGTGTCAGGATACACTCTTCATGTCACCTCTTCCCGAAAGTGTCAGACAGCCCGGAGGCTTCTTCGGACCAAGACATCTGTGGAAGAGAAAGCCGACTGTTCAATACTTTAAAAATTGCAGGATATCCGGGGATGTTGATTTTATCTTTGGAGGAGCGGATGCTGTATTTGAAGAATGTATTATCACGGTCAAAAACAGAAATGAAGACATCAATGGTTATATAAGTGCTCCCGGTGAAAATCCCGGAGATATAGGGATAGTTTTTGAACGGTGTAAGATACGCGGAGAAGAGGGAATCAGAAAGGAGTCGGTCTTTTTGGGCAGACCGTGGCGTCCTACAGGAAAAACAAGTTATATCAGCTGCTCATTTGATGAAAGCATAGACAGAAGACGGTTTTCCGAGTGGGGCGATCCTGATGCCGGAGAGTCGGAAGCCTGTTTTGCGGAATACGGTTCTGTAGACATAAACGGTAAACCGTTGAAGCTTTCAGGCAGAAACGCTTTTGTTAAGATCCTTGATGGTGATGAGGCGGAAGAGTTACTGTTACGGATAGGTTCGATCAAAAATGAAGTATATAGTCATATCAATAAAACAGTGGTATGATTTTTTTAACCTGTATATGTATTTGTTATCATTATTGATACTGAGTTAAACGTTCCGCGTGATTGTGCACGGATTCGGATAGGAAATATATTATTATAAATATTTTTATTATGAGATGGTATTTTTGCAATTAATATTGTAATATGTGGTTAGTCAGAGCTAACTTCGATATAGCGAAATATAAGACAGGAGATAGAATACTTATGACAGATAAAGAATTTAAGGAGCTTTCCTTAAAAGAATTTACAAAGGCCGCAAAGGTTTATGAGACCGATAAGGGCGGAGTCTATAAAATGTGTAAGAAGGATTATCCGGATGTACTTGAGGAGTTGGAAAAGGAAGATTTCACGGATCTTCTGGACTGTGGGTGCGGCCCTGCGCCGATGCTGTCACTGTTGCATGAAAAATATCCCGATAAGCATTATACGGGAATAGATCTGACACCTGAGATGATCGAGGTTGCAAAGGCAAAGAATATGGATGACGTAAAGCTTGTAGTAGGTGATTGCGAGAATCTTCCTTTTGATAAGGAATCTTTTGATGCCGTGATCTGCTGTCAGAGCTTTCATCATTATCCTAATGTACAGGATTTTTTTTACAGCGTTTACCGCGTGCTTCGACCGGGAGGAAGGCTTATACTCAGGGATATGACAGCAAAGACTGCTCCCGTAAGATGGTTTTTTAATAATGTGGAAATTCCAATAGTTAATCATGTAGGACACGGAGATGTTCATGTGTACAGCGTTGAGGAGGTGGAGGATCTGTGCAGGAGAGCAGGTCTCAGACTGGAGTCAGGTGAGAAAAGAGGTTTTTTCAGACTTCATTGCGTGGCAAGAAAAGATTCATAAACCTGCCTTGATAACAGCTCCTTAGTGTTCTTTCCTTTTTACAAAAGTATCCTGATATGGTAAGATAATATCTATCCTATCGGGATATTTTTGTTTTAACTCAGTCGGAGTAGGAGTATAAACTCCGACTGAGTTAAAATGCTTCGCGAATCTTGACTATAAATTTATAAAGGAGAAGAAAATGAGTAGAAAAAGAAATATTTTTTACAACGGTTTATCCTTATTACTTGCTTTTGCTCTTACAGGATGTGCCGGCTACGATCTTTCGGCCCTGGCTCCGTACATACAGCCTGCAGCAACCGAAGTTAAAAGCGAAGAAGCAGCGGAGGTTACAGAGTCGG
>JAILEM010000082.1 GCA_024687745.1 Lachnospiraceae bacterium | reverse complement strand
CTTACATGAAATGTTTGATAAAGCATGAGTCCAAAGGACGCATGAGAGTTCATCTTGCCATAAAGAGCATGACGCTTAAGGAAGCTGATATACTTGAATATTACCTTAAAAATAATTCTGATGTTACCGCGGTGACGGTTTATGATATGACAGCCGACGTAAGCATATACTATAAAGGTGACAGAAGGGATATCATAAGGCTTCTCGGGGATTTTTGCTTTGAAGACGAAGAGGCGCTTGCCCTTGTTCCCGACAATACAGGAAGGGAGCTTAGCAGAAAATATAAGGAAAAGCTTGTATTTACCGTTATCAGAAGATTATTAAGAAAACTTATCATACCGCTTCCTGTAAGGAAGGTAATGGCATATATTAGGGCAGTGCCCTATGTTCTGGAAGGGTTAAAGTGTCTTGCAAGGGGAAGGATAGAGGTTCCTGTCCTTGACGCGACCTCGATCACGGTGGCATTCCTGACAGGCGATCATAAGACAGCCTCCTCCATTATGTTTCTTTTAAGGATCGGAGGAATATTGGAAGAGTGGACGCACAAAAAATCCGTTGCGGACCTTGCAAGCACCATGTCGCTTAATGTGGACAAGGTGTGGTTAAAGGGCGATGGAGGAGAAGAGATACTCGTTCCCTCCTCAGATATAAAGGAAGATGACAGAGTTGTCATAAGAATGGGCAGTATGATACCTTTTGACGGCATCGTTTTAAAGGGTGATGCCATGGTCAACCAGGCATCGATGACAGGTGAGTCTTCACCGGTACATAAGAGTGAGGGACATCTTGTATATGCGGGAACCGTAGTCGAAGACGGGGAATGTGTGATAAAGGTCACAAAGGTCTCGGGAGAGGGAAGATATGACAGGATAGTCAGCATGATAGAGGAGTCAGAGAAGCTTAAGTCAAAAAGCGAGGACAGGGCATCTCATCTTGCCGATAAGCTTGTTCCCTACAGCCTTCTCGGAACTGCCCTTACATATCTTATCACGGGAAATGTAACACGCACCGTATCGATACTCATGGTAGACTTTTCCTGTGCGCTAAAGCTTGCAATGCCGATATCCGTGCTTTCTGCGATGAGAGAATGCTCCGCTCATAATATTACCGTAAAGGGCGGTAAGTTCATGGAAGCTATAGCTAAGGCCGATACTCTTGTCTTTGATAAAACAGGGACACTGACTCATTGTGAGCCAAAGGTCAGGCTTGTCATACCCTTTGGTAAATATGAGGAGGATGAGGCACTGAGGATAGCGGCCTGCTTAGAGGAACATTACCCCCATTCCATAGCCAATGCAGTGACAAAAGCGGCAGAGGAGAGGGGACTTAATCACGAGGAAATGCATTCCGACGTGGAATACATCGTAGCTCACGGAATATCTTCGAGCATAGACGGAACTAAGGCCATAATAGGAAGCTATCATTTTGCCTTTGAGGATGAGGGCATAAAGATCCCGAGAGGGGAGAAGAGAAAATTTAACTCGATCCCCAATGAATATTCACATCTTTACCTCGGGATAGGCTCGAAGCTTGCTGCAGTCATCTGTATAGAGGATCCTGTCAGAAAGGAAGCAGGGGATGTCGTTGAAGAGCTTCACCTTGCAGGGATAGATAAGATAGTGATGATGACCGGCGATAACGACAGGACGGCAAGGTCTGTTGCAGAGAGGGTGGGCGTGGATGAATATATGTCTGAAGTCCTTCCGGAGGATAAGGCTGAGTATATTAAGAGAGAAAAGGAGGCAGGAAGAACAGTTATCATGGTAGGAGACGGTGTAAATGATTCGCCTGCGCTTTCTGAATCAGATGCAGGTATAGCCATCAGCTCAGGAGCCGCCATTGCCAGGGAGATAGCCGATGTAACGATCTCTGCCGATGATCTTTATTCTCTTCTGACTCTCAAAGATATCAGCAACAAACTCATGAAGAGGATCGACTCCAATTATAAGACGATAATCGGATTTAATTTTATGCTTATCCTGCTTGGAGTGTTTGGGATATTACAGCCTTCGGCTGCGGCTATTCTCCACAATTCCTCCACTATTCTTATAAGCATAAGATCCATGAGAGACTATCTTCCGCAAATATCAAGGAGCTTAGATAAAGACTGACAGTTTTTATAGATAACAATGAAATTTAATGGTTGACATAAGAAAATAAACAGTTTATGATGATGCTGTATAGTTATGTTTACCAAAGAGAGGCGGTACAGCATGCAGGGTATATTGGTTGTGTTATTGATAGTTCCTCTGATAACTTTGATAGTAGGCCTTATAGGTAAGAAAAAGCCTAAAAGGGACATCAATGGGACTGTGGGTTACAGAAGCAGAAGATCAAAGTCCAGTCAGGAGGCATGGGACTATGCGCAAAAGGTCATGGCTGATTTCCTGCTTAAATGCGCACTGATCACGTTCATTATAGGTATAATAGGCGGCGTAGCTGCTCTTGGGAAGGATCTTAATACTCAGGTGATCTGCGTCGTTATCGCTATTGTGATCCAGACTTTAGCATTGGTATTGATCATTCCGCTTACAGAGGATAAGCTGAAAAAGAAATTCGGAGACTAGATCAGGGGAAGGTCAGGTCTTTGAAATGCTTCTTTGGGAAGAGGGGAACTTCTCAGAGAAGGAATATTTGGATATCCGGTAAATATCGGAATATCTTATTATCGGGTATCTGTTGATTTTTTATAACAGAAGGGGTCAAAATTGAAGGGAGTATATAACGAGGAAGCGCTTAACAAGATCGCTGCAGAGGATCGGCTTGACCGGGCCATTATTTTGGTGTCACCGGCCGTCTGGGTGTCTATAGTCGGCGCTTTTATTATCATTCTGGTTCTTGTGGTATGGGGATATAAAGGAAGTCTTCCCTACAGCATCGATACGCAGGGGATGTACACAAACAGCGGGGGAGCGGCGGCTATATATGCCCAGACAGACGGGTTTGTGGTTGATATCCATGTTAAGGAAGGGGATATCATAGAAAAGGATGATCTTCTCTGCACCCTTGGTACGGAGGATGATTATTTCCAGCTTCAGCAGATCGACAGAAGGATACAGAATGTCGAAAACATGACCTTTGATTCAGAGGCCGATGTCGTTACTTCCGATTCGGAGCAGATGGCGCAGATAAAGCTTAACGCCCAAAAAAATGACCAGACGGCAGAGCAGACCAAAGCCAATCTCCAGATGAAGGAGGAGAAGCTCAACGACGCCAAGGCTTTACTTGATGAGAAGGAAACACTTCTTGCAACCTATAAGGAAAAATATTTTGCCACCTTAAGCGTGACCGATGAGAAGACACAGCTTGCATATCAGGAGGCAGAGTCTGATTACGAAAGTCATTTCAGTCAGTACCAGCAGGCCAAAAACAGTTATATCAGTGCCGCGGAGCAGTATTACAGCTCCAAGGCTGATTTTGATGCCAAGTACGCGGAGTGGGATGTAAATGCCCATACGGATGAGGAAAATATGGCATATAATGCAGCTCTTGAGGATATGCTCAATCTGAGGACACAGTCTGAGGATCTTAAATATCTCATGGAGCAGGAAGAGACATCGCTCAAGGAGTATAATACAAGTCTCGATTCATCGCGTAAATCATATCTTGAATATCTTAACGAGATCTCAGGCATCGCTTCGGAAAACACGGTGGCATCGACCGAATATTCCGAGGTATTACAGGATTATTATACAGCCAAGAATAATTACAAGACCCTCCTCGATGAGGTCGACCAGTTAAAGCTTCAGGCTATATTTGATGAGGGCAATGCCGATCTTGACGGGGACACCTACAGAAAGCAGTTCGACAACCAGAA
>JAILEM010000007.1 GCA_024687745.1 Lachnospiraceae bacterium | reverse complement strand
GCGGAATTCAAATCCGTATTTTATCAAATACTTTTGAAACTGGAATTTACTATTTCATTTAAGCTAGGAATACTGCAGGGCATAGTGTGACAAAATGGAACGTTTTTCTGAAGTTATTTGTATGATAATGTATATATACATTTTTTTCAGAAGGGAGAAAAATATGAATAACAATGCTGATTTGATCGTATTAGGAAACGTTATCACCATGGATGAGCATAAGCCTTATGCAGAGGCGGTTGCCGTAAAGGATGGAAAGATCATTTATGTCGGTGATGCAGAAGTGGCAAAAAAGCTTTCCGACAGTAACACTAAAGTGTGTGAATACGGAAAGAATTCTGTTTATCCCGGATTTTTGGAAGCACATTGCCATACAGGCGGAGCCGGTTATCGCATGAACGGATTGGCGTATTTGGACATTAATGCTAGTCTTGAGGATTGCGTTCAAGCCATGAAGGAGTATATGGAGGCATATCCTGACAGAGAACAGTATAACGGAATGGGGTTTTCCATTCATGGAGTATATCCTACTGCTTCTATGCTGGATGCCATTTGTCCTGACAAGCCTATGTGCTGCACTGATTTTGGCGGGCATGCCATGTGGATCAACACAAAAGCGATGGAAAAGTATGGCATAAACAGGGAAGCTGTTGCCAAATTTGGGACAGATTGTGTAAATGTAGATGAGAATGGTGATCCCACCGGTTACATCACGGAAACAGCTGTATTTTTTGTTCGCGGACAGGTTTCGATGACAGTCGATGAGTTTAAAGAAGCAATCCTTGGCTGGGAGAACTATGCACTTTCCATGGGATTTACGGGTGCATACGATGCCGGACTTGAAATATCATCCGCTGTTGAACCGGAAGCATATTTTGAACTTGATAAGGAAGGTAAACTCAGATTATATACATTTGCCGGCAGTTTTGTTCAGGATAACACCGATACTCCCGAAGAAGAGATTGAAAGAATTGCCGGGTTAGCCAAAGAACATAACAGCGATCATTTTAATGTGATCGGAGCAAAGGTTTTCTGTGATGGAACAATAGAACTCAGGACTGCGTGGATGCTTGAAGACTATTCAGATGAACCCGGATACAGAGGTGTAACAAGGTTTAATGATCACGATAAAATGGTAAGACTGGTTAAAGCCGCATCTGAGCATAATATGAACGTGCATATTCATGCAATCGGAAATGCAGCCAGCAAGGCATGGGTTGATGCGATTGCAGAGGCTGAAGAATCCACCGGTAATTTTGACATGAGGAATGCAATCGCTCATCTGCAAGCGGTTGAGCCTGATACTATCCGTCGTTTTGGAACTTATAATATTATACCTGTCTGCGCAATGATGTGGGTAGAAAAAACATATAATGACTATGACGTAGTCGTGAAATTCTTTAGTGAGGAATTAGCTGATGAAGGATATCCCGTAAAATCCTTTAAGGATAATGGTGCTGTGGTTGTTTCACATTCTGACTTCCCTGTTTCTCCGGCCTTTAGCGTTCCACAGTCTGTCTGCTACGGCAACATAAGATATCTTCCATCTCATGGGATAGAAATGCAGAGAAAGAATACCAATGAATGCCTTAGCAGGGAAGATACCCTGAAAGCACTGACAATAAATGTTGCTTACTCCTGGCACGCAGAGGACAGAATGGGCTCCCTCGAAATTGGAAAATTAGCCAATATCACTGTTTTCGATAAAGATTTCATGAACGATCCTTTTGAAGAAATTGAAAATGCCAAGTGTCTGGCAACCTTCATTGACGGAGAACTCGTATATAAATCATAAACCATCACAAACCGTTCTGTTGGCATTAATTTAGAATCCCCGGATTTCATCCGGGGATTCTTCTTACCAAAATATAGCTGATAATATGGTTTTCTTCTCCCCGGAAAGTAGAATACAGTCATATTGGAATCCCAAAGTTTTTATCGACCGGCTATCATAATCAGGATAAAACTATGACAATATTTTCCTAACACCCGGTATCCTCTTAAGAAGTGCCGTAAGAAGCAGGGAAATGGCAAAAATCAATAAAGAGTTGATGGGTACAGATAAAGCTGCAGGATAACTTGCTACATCGAAATCAAAGCCCTTAGCCATAATCTCACGTATTGCAAAGTGGATAAGATATATTCCGAAAGTATTACCCGCGATCCAGACCATAGCTTTCGATATTGGAGTACCAGGCTCAGCTTTCACAGCTTCAGAACCATTTCCCCTGAAGAAAGCAAAAATACCTGCAGAAGCAAGAAAAACAAGCGGATTTGCCTCAAGCATAAAAGTGTATACACCTCTTTGGGTCAAAATTGATATCCACACAGTCAGAAGACCAGAAAGGAGCAGTGCCGGTATTGAAGAATACACTATTACTTTGTGCCAGGATCCGAGTCCGTATTCATGTATATAATGTCCAAGCAAAAACAGAGCAACATATCCAGGAACGAAGGCTACATTTATTGTTCCAAGATTACCAAGGAAGGGTTTCCATAGTGAATATAGATAGCTTTCTGAAGCTAATTCATCGAAGAAACCTGTAATACCTGAAACCGTATTAAGGGTTCCGAATGCTACAAGCAATAATATCATATAGCGGGTTACATCCCGGTTTTTGGCTATTATATTTAATATCGGATAAATCAGATATAAGCCTGTAAGCATCAGAAGATACCATAGGTGATCCGGCTGCTTGAACAAACGTAAAATAAAATACTGAAAATTCTCATGATCCAAAATTGTATAGAGTATTGCATAAAGAATAACCCATGCAATGTAACAGATCATAATACGTTTGATATAATGGGATACAAGATCATGAATACTGATGTCTTTTCCCGGACGAAGAAGCAGCGCCCCTGTGATCATACAAAAGACGCAAACGCTGAATCTTCCCGCAAGGTTGAAAAATGTCTGAACGATCCAGTTAGTGGATCCGATTTCGATTTTGAACCAATTGGCACCGGAAACATGAACAATGATAACTGCGAACGCACATAATACGCGCAGATATTCTATATAAAGATAACCTGATATCCGGCTTGAATTTCCCATATCCCATACCTCACATTCTCTATAATGTTTATATGATATCATGTATTTTATTTTATACAACCTGCATTTCCGTGTATCATGCAGTGTCCTTCGCCGTCAACTACAGATCAGGTAGTTGTATTATGCTTATGCCTTCTTCCTGGCCACCAGATGCATTCTGAACTTCTTTGCACGCTTTAATTTTTCTATTTTAAGATCCGCTGCCTCGCAATATCCTCTGATATCGTCAAGTGACCTGGCAGCCACATCTCCGTGACCGATCAGATTGGCCAAAGGCATTTCCGTATGATTCATTATCCACAGAACGACCTTCGGCGCGGTATAATCCTGAAGTATAAGACGTCCTTTCGGCCTTAATACTTTTTTTACACTGTCAAAAAATCTCTGGGGATTTGGATAATGATGGAAACTGTTTGTACAGATGACAGCATCAAACGAATTCTCTTCAAAAGGAAGGTCCTCACAGTCCCCGACGATCCAGTCAACGCCTGAAAGATTCTTTGCCCTTCCTACTTCTATCATTCTCGGGGTGATATCCAGGCCTGTATAATGCTTTGCAGGATCCTTTTCATAAAGAAGGGAGATCATCGGTCCCGTTCCGCACCCGCAGTCCAGAAGATCATGGTATTCCTCCTTCTCAAGCTCTGATGATATATAGGGATAGTCATCCTTACACATCTCATAGATTCCTGCATGTCCCGTCTCATATATATCTGCAGCTTTTGTGAACTCCTTTATTGTCAGGTTCTTATATTCTTTGTCTGATCTCATAAACTTTCCACCTCTTTTTCGATGTTTTTTATACCGGTATTATAACTCATTTTGTTAGCCTCGGCTAACTATGTTGCAAAAAAAATGAGCCAGGGGGACGGAGTCACTGGCTCATTTTTTTATTTTTTTATTCGACGGGGGTTTTGATCACGCCGACTACCAGCTGAGCTCCCTCCTTTTCATTCACAAGACCTGCTCTGCAGGTAAGCCCTGTAGCCACACCTCCTATAACAAGAGAATAATCGACTGAAAAGACTTCCCCTTTTCCTGTCCTCTTAAGGATGTTTTCTTTTGTAAAAACAGACATGAAGCGTTCCTCATCCTCCGGAACAAGCCATTTCTTTACTTCCTTCCTTGTGTCTTCAAAGAAATCAACACCTGCTCTTGGAAGTCCCAATGTTGAATAATCTTTTGAGGCATTGTACTGCATATAATTACAGGTGTCAGGATCTACTGTGTATATAGCGAGGAAATCACCTATAAGTGCAGCTATTCTTGAATATGTGACTGTCTCCTCTTTGAGTCTGTCGATGGTTTCTTTTTGACGCATCTGAAGATCAGCATCAGGCGCAGTTATATCAAGAACAGCAACAGCAAAAGCCTCCACACCGTCCATATGGTTTTCCGCTATCTTCCTTATAAGGATATGAAAATTTTCTCCTTTTTTTGATGCCTCATCAAGGAAGACTCTTTGCGCGATCTCTTTGCATTCGAGCACTCCGTTTCTGACCGGTTCTATAAGTTCCGGATAATTCTCTCTGTATTCACGGAAGGATCTGTTACTTCTTTTCACACTGAATTCCTTACCGTCGGTTTCTATAACGGCCATGGGCATCGTATTTGTATAATGCACGGCTGATCCGGCTTCATCATTGGAAATCGATCCAAGGTCATACAGGTTTACCGAGCTGATCAGCTTGTGATACTGAGTCTCTGAGGGATTTTCAAATTTGATCTCTTCTCCTCTTTTTATTATTTCAAATACCTCTTCAGTGGGGCTTGGTTTGTGGAAATAATACCCCTGCATTTTATTGCATCCGATCTCACTTAGGAAATCAACCTGTTCGGCCGTTTCAACTCCCTCAGTGACTGTTTCTATGTTCAGGTTTATTGCCATCCTCATAAGTTCCGAGAGTATGACTCTTGACTTGGGACTGTTCTCAAACTGTCTCATGAAACGCATATCAAATTTGATCAGGTCAAACTGTAATTCCTGCAAAAGATCCAGCGAAGAATACCCGCTTCCGAAGTCATCCATCCATACTTCAAATCCCAGTTCCTGAAAGCGGCTTATCTGCACCTTCATATAATCAAAATTCCTGCCTATGACACTTTCCGTTATCTCTATGGTGATCAGTCTTCTTTCAACCCCTGCCGCATCCACACGATTGCATATTTCACTGACTATATCACACATTTCAAAATCTGTTCTTGAGAGGTTGACTGATATCGGAACAACATCAAAGCCCATCTGCTTCATTTTATTGATCCTCTCAAGCACTACGTCTACAATATGAAGATCCACCTTGTAAATAAGCTTCGTATCCTCCAGTATGGGAATAAAATCGGCCGGAGAAAGCATTCCCTTTACGGGATCTATCCATCTTGCCAGAGCTTCCTCATCACATACCCTTCTGCTTGTTGTCCTGATGATCGGCTGGTAAAATGCCGTTATCCAGTTTTCATTGATAGCCCTGTCAATGTTTTCCACGACATACTGTCTGTTGATCTCCTCCTGAAGCATTCCCTGATCATAATAATTTATATACGAATGAAAATTGTCCCTTGAATGATCACAGGCATATTTTGCCCTGTCACAGGCGATCGCAGTCTCCACAAGTCCCATTGAATCAGGATATATTCCAACCCTGACGAGAAGCGTTTTACCGGAATTTGCAGTTCTCATCTTTCTGAATACACGCTTCAGCTTTTTTTCAAGATCCTTTTCCTCTGTATAAACGGCAAAATCATCCTTGCCAAAACGGCTGCAGGCTTCCTCAGAAAACTGCCCTTTGAGGATTGCGGCAAACTCTTTCAGAAGAACATCACCCTCTGCAAATCCGTATTTTTTATTATATGATCTGAGACCTCCTAAATTTACATATACCAAAGCCGAGGGTATGCCATCATCATGCATCCTTCTTCTTCCGCTTTCCGCAAGTTCGAAAAAGTATGTCATACTCGGAAGGCCTGTGAGATGATCGTAATTCATCTCCATGATGATACTTCGTTCACGTATCTGTCCGTCAGATCTCCTCATATTGGCACGATCGCGTCTCTCATCATTTTCCTTCTCGGGATTCATCTTATAAAAGCTCTTTTTATCCTCATACATCCGCTCATCGGCTAGTCTTAAGGCCACACGGACATTGGATCCGTTCTCCTCAACCGCACATCCGAGAGCAAAGAAAAGCCTGTCATATTTCTGCGTTTCTGTCCTGATACATTCAAGCTTTTCATTAAGCTGTTCTTCGTTCAATCCCTTAACAATGATCGCGAATTCATCTCCACCCGCACGAAAGATCTCTTTTTCCTTAAAAACAGCCCTAAGCGCTGAGGCGGCATTCTTTAAAAGCAGATCACCTGCAGCGTGACCCTCGATATCATTAACTGTCTTAAGACCGTTTAGATCTGCGAAAATAACTCCTACCGAGGTATTTATCTCCCCCTGGCTTAATCTGTCAACGTAATTGTTCATTTCATTACGGTTCATAACCCCTGTCAGCAGATCCTTTGAGCTTAAAATGCTGAGCCTGTCAAGCAGAAGATGGTTTCCAAGTTCGGAACCGACTATGAAGGTTGTAAGCTCCATTGTCTCTTTTATCTTGATCGCTCTTTCCGGATCAAAATTAACTGCCCACATATATCCTAAAAGCTGGTTTCTCGATTTTAGGGGAAAAAGAACGATATTTTCTACATTCGCCGATCTGAGCGACTCATACCAGACGGGATTTCTTTCCTTTACAACCTCCATATCCTGCTCATTCTTGACTATAAGGCAGTTGCTGCCTGCTATCGTATCCTTCCAGGACTCGGCTATATCGTAGAAATCGTCATCTATAAATGCGTTCATCGGAAGGAGGACTGATCCATTTTTGATCGAATCGGCAAGAACATAACATGATCTTTCGATCTCATCCATAACAAGGATACAGCAAAGCTCGGCATCACACAGATCTCGTATATCATCGACCACATCCTTCATTGTGGCCTCAAAATCATTTGTTCCGCTGAGTCTTATACATATCTCAAGAACTGAGGATGCAATATCCCCGGATATATTTGATAATCGTTCAGCACTGGCTTCAAGGTTTATCTCCATTATATAGAGGCAATAACAAAGATCCCCTTCATCCTCTGCTGCTAACGGAATAAACGACATATTGATCCATACATCCATCCTTTCAGGTTGAACATAGGAATGAAGGAGTTTTTTCTTTATTGCAGCCTGGTAACAGAAATCTTCAAAATTAAGATCTCTGCTCAAATAATCGGTATATTCGGAATTCGGGACAAACTTATACCGTAACATTTCCGTCCCAGGTGCAGGATTTTCAATTGAACTTATGTATGCCTTATTTCCCGTAACTATACGGAGCTTGCCATATCTGTCATCCGGAAGTCTCTCTACTGAGATCACACAGGTCATCGCATGCATTCCGTCAACTATCTTCTGAAAATCCATATTTACCCCCTTTTCTACACATCTTAAGGTATAAAACGTAACTATATGAAACCCACCTAATACTTTATTTTATCATTTTTTCCTTCTAAATACAAAAATATAATGAGCCAGGGGGACGGAGTCACTGGTTCATGAACCAGCGACTCCGTCCCCCTGGCTCAAAAAGGTGAGGAGGTTGGATTGGAATTCTTTATAATAGGGTTCTTCGATATATACAACGTGGGAACCGCCTTTTATCTTATCAAGCCTTGAGCCCTCGGGCAGGTGCTCTATCGACTTATCAACAAGATCGTAATTGAGATACGGATCCTTATCTCCGCAGATCACAAGTGTTTCAACCTCGATCCTGTCAAGGTCTATAAGGAGGTTTGACGGATCGACACACACATCCCTTCTTCCTCCGTTGGGGCTTGACTCTCTGTCGTAATGCCAGCAGCTTGAACAAAACATTTCGATCACAACAGGATCTGTGACCGTAAGATCGAAATTCCCGTTCTCATCCTTCTGAAAATCATCCGCTGCATGTTCCCAGTCATTATGATGGAAGGGCTCTGTCACTTCATATTCCCCTATACCGCATAATATAGGTGCATACAGTACGAGCTTATTGATCCTTTCACTGTGGTCATATGCATATCTGCCGGCAGTTACCGTACCCCAGCTCCATCCCAACAGATCGATCTTTTCATGGCCTGTGATCTTTACGATCTCATCAACCGCTGCAGCTATATCCTCAGCAGCATAATCAGAATCCGGCATAAATCCATCCTCAACCTCACCGGATCGACCAAAGCCTGCGATATCAAGCCTCCATACCGAGTATCCCTCATCGGCGAGTGCACGGACAAGACTGTAATCCTTATAATCTATATCAAATTCGTGTGATGAATAGGTCACCCCGTGAACAAGGAGAATGCTTTTCCCTGCTTTGTCCCCTTCCTTTTCCACACAGTCAAGATGCAGCTTAACATTATTTCTCTCAAGCGGATACTCTGTATAGCTGTAGACTTCAGAGACTTCATCACCCTCTTTGTCTTCCTCTGCAGCATTCTCTGCAGCATTCTGAACACTTCCCTGTACCCCTGTCATATAGCACGCTGACAAAAAACACGAAGCTGTGAGTGTAAGTACCAATAAAAGGCTTATTCTTAATACTGTTCCTTTATTCATTTTCCCCTGCCTCCATCCTCTCATGATATTTTCCCCGCAGAATTGGCAGTGGTTTTCTTTATATATCTTACAAGCACAAATATAAGAACCATATCTATTACGAGAGCAACCGCAACCGTACCCATTCCTGTTGCGATACCAAAGGTATCTGCGATCAATCCTATGATCGAAGGCATCAATATGGACCCTAAGCTTGCCGTTGTCAGGATAAAGCTCCATGCAAGAGAATATTTCCTGATAAGCTTTCCCGCAAAGGAAACAGTGGTTGCATAAATTCCTGCCATTGAGAACCCAAATCCCATTATACCGATTATGATTGGAACTGTTGACTTACTTATGATAAGGACTATGAAAAAGATAACGATACCAAATCCCATTGCCGGAAGGAGGTTTTCCTTTTTTACCTTTGTTGAAGCATAAGCAGTCGAAAGCCTTCCAAGAAGGATCATCACCCAGAGTATGCTGGCCGTGCTCTGCGCAAGATTTGGGGGAAGAAGTCCCGTATCCTTAAAGTAGGTTATCATCCATCCTATAACGCCCTGTTCGGCACAAAGGTAAAAGAAAAGAGTTCCCGTACAGATATAGAAGAGCGGCTCTTTAAAGAAACCGAACAGATCCCGGTTTGAAGGTTTCGATGACTTATCAGACTCAGATTCCCTGCCCCGATCAGAATGCACTGCTTCCTCTTCGGGGATCATCAGGTACAGGGTACAGGTTATGATTCCAAGGACTATCATGAATCCACAGGCATAAACCCACATTTCTCCGGAATCCTTTGTGATGAACATCAGAAGAAGCGGGAAAACAAAGGCTCCGATAGCAAACATCGCATGCAGACCGTTAAGCACCCAGGCAACTCCCGTTGCAATATAGTTGATCTTTGTATTACAGTAGTTACTTGCAGCCCCCCTTGCAAGACCTGTTGCAAAAAATGCAAAGGCAAGAAGGAAATTACTTTTTCCAAAAAGTATTATCAAAAATGATATCGGGAAAAACAGTTCAAAGAGCATTATACTTTTCTTTTTGCCTATAAGCATCGGAAGAGCTCCCGCCACAAATCCCGAAATAAGGTTCCCGACAGAATGCAGGCTCACGATCAGTCCGCAGAAAGCATAATCAAGCCCTCTGTGATCCCTGATAAAGGGAAGAAGAGAGCCTAATGAGAGAGCTAACATTCCGTTTGCTATAAATACTGCATATGTCATTATAAACTGCTTTTTCTGGGTTTTATCTTTTAGAAAATTCATTTCATGTTCACCTCTGGTAAAATATTTATTGGAATAAAACTCCTCAGGAATGTATCCTGAGCTAATACTTCTATAATATCTAAACAGATCATCTTATACCATGCAAAACGCTGTATACGGTCTCCCTTGTTATGGCATAGTTTAACGGTTTTGTAAGATAATCGTCCATTTTAAGCTCTCTTATCATGTTAATGGTTTCCATACTCCTGTCTCCTGTGAGAAGTATAGAAGGCAGATCCTTAAACTCCCTTATCCTTTCCAACAGTGTAAAGCCATCCGTTTCCTCCAATTTAAGGTCAAGAAGTACAATATCTATGTCCTTTTCTTGAATTAAGGTAATTGCTTCATCACCCGTTCGTGCGGTTAAGACAGCCACATCATCCATATCCGACAGTATACGTTCAACGATCTTTAATGTTATAGGGTCATCATCTACAACAAGGACATTACGTATTATTCCCTTCTTCTGCCTGAGCTCATATCTGTAATCCTCATCGATTATCGATATCATAATGTCCGCCATTTCAGGGTCAAACTGGGTCCCCTTTCCCTTACATATCTCCTCACGTATCTTTTCCTGAGGCAGCGCGGCTCTGTAGCTTCTGTCACTTGCCATGGCATCATAGGCATCTGCAACGGCGATTATCCTTGCCGTTTCGGGAATATCCTTACCCTTAAGTCCATTGGGATAACCCTTGCCGTCATATCTCTCATGATGATATTTTGCGCCATATACTATACTCTCATCCTTCTGGATATCATGCAGGATGTGATATCCGCTGCCCGGATGTATACGTATATAGTCAAATTCCTCCTCTGTCAGTTTTCCGGTTTTGTTGATCACACTCTCAGGTACCCTGATCTTTCCGATATCATGAAGAAGGCCTGCATTATAGATGGCATTCAGCTCTTCCCTGGATTTACCCATCTTCTTTGCTATCATAACGGCATATTTCGCAACACGCTGTGAATGACCGCTGGTATATCTGTCCTTTGCATCTATCGTATATGCCAGCGCACTGACCGTATCTGTATTCATCTGCTCTAATCGTCTGATACTTTCCTGTCTGCTTTTTTCGGCTTTTCGTATCTTTTTTACAGCCAGGGCGCAGAACACAACTATTATCATGAAAATAACAAAGGCAAGTATTATTCCGTTCAGGAGCTGAAGCCTTATCTTATGAAAAAGAGCCGTATTATTGGCAACTATTATCATATGCCAGTTTTGGGTGACCGGTGCGGTAAAAACGGTACAGCGTTCGTTGTTTACCGTCATTTCATATTCACTTTTTTCACCCTCATAAACTGTCTCAAGAATCTTCTTCCATTCGGATGACTTAAGAAGGTTCGTCCCTGTCTTGCTCCTGTCAGTGTGCGCAATGACAAGGCCCTCTTCATCTACGATAAAACCATACCCCACTTCGCCCATGGTTATATTTTCCATACTTTTCTGGACTTCATTCATTATGATATCCAAAGCAAGTACACTTACCCCATCGTCAAGCATCTGACTGTAGGATACTATGATCTCTCCTGTCTGTGCATCTATATAAGGATCGGAAAGGACTACCTCTCCGTTTGCTTTGATCGCCTCCGTATACCAGGTTCGTTTCAGGGGCTCGTATCCTTCAGGCGGCTCCCATCGTGATCCGTCAACGTAATTTCCGTCAATATAACCATAGATACCGGTAAAGTTTTCATCATACTGCCTTTTCATCTGATCTGATTCTTTGATCAGATAAGTCTCTATCTCTTCAGGATCGGCATTGATCGATAGGAGATATTCAACACTTCCGGCGGCAAACCACAGCACATTATCTCCCTTATCCAGATATCTTCCTATCTGTGCAGCCTGGCTTTTCAGATTGCTGACACCAAGGTCTCTTACCTCCATGGCTGAAGTTTTATAAAAGGATCTGAATATCATGGTAAGCATAAGAGAAAGCAATATAAAGATCAGTACCACAGAGGTAATAAACTGTTTTGAACTTGAATCTTTCATTTTATGATCATCCCTCCCGTAACAGGCCTTTTATAAAAGCCGATCTTATACAATCCACAACACTGCCATATGTTTCCATCATATCCCGGGATCCGCCGATCACCTTCTCAAGATCACCGTTCTTTGCCCTGTTTTCCTGCTCAAATGCCAATTCCGAAAGATGGTCTGCTCCTATCACACGGGATGAGCTTTTCAGTGAATGTACCAAAACCTCATAGGCATTCAGATCTTTATTATTGCAGTACATTTCCATTTTTTCGGACAGACTGTCATAACTCTTTTCATAATCCAGAAGGATATCCCTGTAAAGCTCAATATCCTTCATACAGTTTTTAAGCCCTTCCCCGTAATCTATCCCGGCATTTTCAAACATTACCTTCAGGGCTTCTTCCTTATCATCAGCTAATATGACCTTCTCTTCATAAACACTCTGTAGCTCTGAAGCTTCTTCCGTACTCAGATCGTTGTTCCTTCCTGCTTCTTTACTGCCGGTGTCAGCGTTTTTTCCTTCTTCTTCCCCGCTCCTTTCACGGATCTTATCAGCAGGCAGATATTTAAGGAGCTTTCGCTCAAGTTCTGTCCCGTCCACAGGTTTTGCAAGATAATCATCAAAACCCTTATTCAGATATCTTTCCTTTGCACCGTTTACGGCATCAGCGGTAAGACATATAAAGCAGGTATCCTTATTAAGGCTCTTATCTGAGCCCCGGATACACTTCATGGTTTCCTCCCCGTCCAGATCCGGCATTCTCTGATCCATTAATATGATATCATACTTCTTTGTTTCTGTAAGTTCAACAGCTTCCCTTCCCCCGTTTGCGGTATCGATCCTTATCTTTGTCCTTTTAAGCAGTCCCTTTATCACCTTCAGGTTTATGGTAGTATCATCTACAGCAAGGATGAGCGCATCGGGCGCAGTGAAAAGTTCCCCGCCTTTTGTTTCACTCCGTATGCTTTCCCTGAATTTTTCCCTGAAATCACCTACGGGCTCGGGCGATATTACCTTTTGGGGAACAGATACCATAAATATCGACCCCTTTCCATACTCGCTTTCGACCTTTATTGTCCCATCCATCAGTTCAAGAAGGTTTTTTGTTATAGGAAGACCAAGACCTGCCCCTTCTATAGAGCTGTTTCTCTTCATATCAAGTCTTTCGAATTTATTAAATAATTTATCAAGGTCCTCTCTTTTTATACCGATACCTGTATCCCTGACCTTTATCAGAAGATCGATATCATATTCCCCATCCTTATCTTCCCTGGATTTTTTCTCTACTGTCAGACGGATATTTCCCTCATCCGTAAATTTCAGCGCATTTCCAAGCAGATTAAGCATTATACGGCGCAGTCTGAACTCATCCCCATAGAGTCTGTCAGGGATCATTTCATCCACATACATTATAAATTCAAGTCCCTTTTCCTTTGCCCTGAAATATATCGCATTACTTACATCGTTAAGAACCGAACCGAGACTGTATTCTCCCTTTGTTATCTCCATTTTACCGGCTTCGATCTTGGAAAAATCCAGAACATCGTTGATGATCGTCAACAGGCTATTGCCCGCATTCAGAATATTTCCTGATGAAACAGATATATCATCAAGCATGTCCCTGTTAATATCCTGACCCTTGGATATCATATCATCCGCTTCTGCTATGTCACGCGCAATTATCTCATTCATTCCGAGAATAGTATTGATAGGGGTCCTTATCTCATGAGACATATTTGCAAGGAATATGCTTTTTGCTTCATTTGCCGCATTTGCCTCCCC
This sequence comes from Lachnospiraceae bacterium, assembly GCA_024687745.1. Classification (GTDB taxonomy): domain Bacteria; phylum Bacillota; class Clostridia; order Lachnospirales; family Lachnospiraceae; genus UBA2868. The sequence continues at coordinate 23,642 of JAILEM010000007.1, read as the reverse complement.
GATAGCGTCATTCAGCTGATCCATCATTTTTTTTGCGCCAAACAGTGTCCATATTATTCCACTTGAAAGCGTGATAAAAAGTGCAGCGATCGTATATCCGACCATAAGTCTTTCGGAGCTTTTTAATTCCGCATCGGATATGGCAGCAACCACACACCAGTCACAGGATGAGATATCACTGATGAACATATCCCTTTCCACTCCGTCATAATCCCGTAAATTGACCATATCGAATTCCTTTTTTTCAATTTCTTCTTTTACAGAATGATATATATCAAACCGAAGATCGGAGAGTATCCTTGGGCGTTCATCGACATAACCGAAATCCTCGTTAGGATGTGAGGCCAATCCGTAATTACTGTCTATCAGGAAAATATAACTGTCATCAGGAACATTTGTATATCTGACAGGATCCAGAAATGCATCGATATAAATATCCAGCGCAAGAACTCCCGCGATGCTTCCGTCAGGGTTTTTACAGCTTGCGGACATTGTTACTATATAGCTTCCCGTTGAGATATCTCTGTAGGGGGAGGTAAAATATATCTCACGCGTATAAAGAACGAGTTTATAATAATCCCTGTTGCGAAGATCGTAATCCGTATAATAACCGTTGGCGGTAGAGAGGACTCCATCCTTATCAATAAAATACAGATCGCATATTTCATCTGTATCATTTCTCCCTTTTATGGTATTCTCAAGAAAAGAGGTCAGATGCTCTCTGCTGTAATCTCCCATCATCTCAAGGGATATCCTTTGGTTTAACAGGATCTCCTTTTTGGAAGCAAGCCAGGAGTTTATGGTTCCAGCGGTATCATTTGCAAGAAGCTGGTAATGCTCATAAGATTCGGGCCGCAGCCTGTGAGAAATTATCCTTGATACGCAAAATGCTATAATGGTAAAGAATACAAGGATTATTATCAGTACCCGCCAGTAATATCTCAGTCTTTTCACCGTTTTGCCGTACTCTGAGACTTCTTTGTCCGGATATTTAATCTGCATCTTCATCCCGTTTTCTTTTTTCATCTGTTTCATCCTCTGATCCCCGGAACCACTACAGTTACTTTTATCACAGTGCTTTTCACTCTTTATGGGAACGGCTGCCCGGCATACTGATAACTTATATATTTCAATATACCATCTTTCATAGTTTTTTACACCTAATAATACGAAGAAATCAGCCTCCGGGATAAATCTTTTGTCTGTTAAGTTTGGGATCAATATGGTATCATTTGAAAATAGCAGACTAACCACGTTTTCATAAAGAGGAGGTATCCATTATGCCATTTATCGAATCAAAGATCAGTGTAAAATCCACACCCGAGCAGCAGAAAACCCTTAAGGAGCGCCTTGGTCAGGCGATTTCCATAATTCCCGGAAAGAGTGAATCCTGGTTGATGGTAGATCTTCAGGATGAACAGAAGATGTATTTCCGTGGGGATGACAGTAAACCTCTCGCCTTTATCTGTGTCAATATCTACGGAAGCTCTGACCCGGATGCTTTTACCCGGATGACCGCGGAACTGACCAAAATTTACGGTGAGCTCTTTAATGTATCTGCGGATCATATGTATGTCAAATATGCCGCATCCACTGACTGGGGATGGAACGGGAGCAACTTCTGATGGATGGATCCGTTAACAATAATTTATCGATCAGAAGATTTTCATCTCTGCAGGATGCCCTTATGGAGCATTTGGGTCAAAAAACCGATATCCTGCGAATAAACCCGGTGCATGGCGGGGATATAAACGATGCCTATATGCTTAACCTCTCAGACGGAAACTGTCTCTTTTTGAAAATGAACGGTGAAAAAGATGAAGAGTTCTTCCTCAGGGAAGCAGAAGGACTTTTGGCTATAGGCAATACAGGAAGGATCGATGTGCCAAAGCTCATAGGATACGGATCTGATGAGGGAAAAGCTTTTCTTTTAATGGAATTTATCAGATCTTCACCAAAGGCACCCGATTTCCATGAAGATTTCGGACATAAGCTGGCTGCGATGCATCTTGACAGCTGCTCTGCCTATACAGGCTTTAAGAACTTTGGTTTTATTAGTGATAATTATATCGGAGGAGGCAGACAGGAAAACACTCCGGAGGAAAAATGGATCGTTTTTTTCAGAGAGCACAGACTTTTACCTCAGCTTCGCTTAGCAGAGGGGTATTTTGACAGTTCTTCCCTAAAAGCCTTCGACCGTCTTCTCGAAAGACTCGGGGACATCCTTACAGAGCCCTGGAAGCCCTCTCTTCTGCACGGCGACCTATGGTCAGGAAATTATATGACAGGGGCTGACGGAAAAGTTGTTCTTATCGATCCGGCGGTCTATGTCGGACATCCTGAAGCAGATATCGCGATGACTGAGCTTTTCGGTGGCTTCAGCAGGGTCTTTTATGACAGCTACTATGAGGTCATCGAAAGGATCCCCGGCTATGAAGACAGACGGGAGATATATAATCTGTATCATCTGCTCAACCATCTGAACCTTTTTGGACAGACATATTTATCCCCTGTCCTTAACATAATAAGAAAATTTGGCCGGTAAACAGAAAGTTTACCGGCCGGAATTGGCGTATTTAATAGTTCTCTTTGCGCACTTCAAAATATGCCTTAGGATGCTTACATACAGGACATACTTCAGGTGCCTCAAGTCCTACAACAACATGACCGCAGTTTCGGCATTCCCACATGGTCACACCACTCTTTTTAAATACCTCCATGGCTTCCACATTCTTAAGAAGGGCCCTGTATCTTTCTTCATGCATCTTTTCGATCGCAGCAACTCCTCTGAACTGGGCAGCAAGCTCGTCAAATCCCTCCTCTTTAGCTTCTCTTGCCATCCTTTCATACATATCCGTCCACTCTGCATTTTCTCCCTCTGCCGCATGAAGAAGGTTTGCGGGAGTATCACCAAGCTCTCCGAGTGCCTTAAACCATAGCTTTGCATGTTCCTTCTCATTATCAGCTGTCTGTAGGAAAAGGGCTGCGATCTGCTCATAGCCTGCCTTCTTTGCTACAGAAGCAAAATAAGTATATTTGTTCCTTGCCTGGGATTCTCCTGCAAATGCTTCCCAAAGATTCTTCTCAGTCTTAGTACCCGCATAGGGATTATTGCTTTTAGGCTCTTCTATCTTCTCAAATTTATCTGCAGGCTGTTTACATACAGGACATTCTTCAGGTGGCTGATCTCCTTCATGAATATAACCGCATACCGTACATCTCCATTTTGCCATTGTCTTTTCTCCTTTTTCCTCTTTATCATCTTTATTATCATTGTCAGGTATCATTTCCAGTAATTTCTCAGCTGTCCTTACGGGGAACTCTGAAGAAGGCGGATTTTCCGTAAGCATCCTTAAAAGATCATGGGCATTTTTGCTCTGAGGCAGCATAAATCCCGCTTCTCTTACGATATCCTCCGCAACCAGTCTTTCAGATCTTGCCACAGCCTCCATCAGCCTCTTAAGTCCGGCTTTATCTGTGGATCCCGCTATCTGTCCTGCCATGACCTCTCCGTCTGATTTGCTTTGGGCGAGCTCATTGAGTGTTGCCCTTACCTCATCAGTTTTAGGCTGCTGGGGAGGATATTCCACAGGCACCATACTTATGGCTCCGCTCGGACAGGCCTTTGCACATATCCCGCACCCGTTACACTTTTCCGTATCTATAACACTGTCTTCGGTATCTGTTGCACCATATGGGCAAACATAAAGACAGAGACAGTCCTTGGTACACAGTCTTAAATTTCTTACGGCTTTCTGTTCCATCCTCATGCCCTCCCTTCTATCTTTTCAAACTTATAAGGAGGTACCTTACATACCGGACAAAGTTCCGGAGGCTCCTCACCTATATAAACAAAACCGCACACGGTACAGACCCATATATCTGTACCCTCAAGCATTGCTTCTCCTTCATTAAGATACCTGTTTACAAGTGAGGAAAGCATACGGGTGACCTTTTCTCCCCATACACAGATCCTTGCCGCACCGCGATCGTTATTCCTGTCAGCCACCGCTCTGACATTTGGATAATTATCTATATCCTCCTGCAACAGCTTAGCCACATTTTCCACCGTTGCATCATCTACAGCCGGTGTTACGGAAGCAAAATAGGCGGCAAGCTCATTGAATAATCCTGCTTCCTCCGTCTTATACTGCTTCTCACATCCTCTTGCAAGATCAGAGCATACGGCTGAGAGCTGTCCCGGAGACAGTTTTTTGATATCAGCTGCCTCTGATGCCCCTGTATTATCTCCGACGGGCTTAACAGCTGCCTTTGGTATCTGTGTCATTGGTGTTTGCGACTTTGATGCTTCTGCCTTAAAATCAGTTTTTGTTGCGCCGCACAGCGGACACTTCCAGTCATCCGGCAGCTGATCAAACGGGATCTTTTCCTTATCATCGTCATAAACATACCCGCATATCTGACATATGTATCGCATTGATTCCTCCTTTCTCATTCCCTGAACCTGTTCCCTAAACCCGGTCTTTACCCTTTGTTTATCATCTATACTTACCATATAATGATACGGACAGGAAAACAACCTCTTATCATGGACATTTCCCGGTGTCTATAGAATATGATAATAGGGACATATGTTTTCATAGTGACCGTCCTTCATACGAAAGCCTCCGGGTATTGTTCCAAGCTGTACAAATCCAAGCCTTTCATAAAGATGCCTGGCATGAACATTATTCTCAACAACAGCATTGAACTGAAGAACCTTAAACCCAAGCTCCCTCCCTTTTTGAAGGCAGTCAAGTACAAGCTTCTCACCTATATGCTGTCCTCTCGAGCCTGCTGATACCGCATAACTGGCATTACATATGTGTCCGCATCTTCCGACATTATTCGGATGAAGGATATATAAGCCAAGGATTTCTCCATCCCTGTCCGCAACTCCCGTATAGCTTTGTGAAGCAAAGAAAGACAGGCCCTCTTCAGGATCCAAAGTTTCTTCCTGTGGAAATGCTACGCCTTCCTCCACAACTTCATTCCATATTCTGATAAGCTCAGGGATATCCTGAAGGTCATACTTTCTTATTATCAACCTTTCTCCTTTCGCAGCTTATTCCACAGGAAAGATATCTGCAAAAATATCTCTGCCGCTATATATTTCTTCATCTATTGATCTGCCTTCTTTAAAAGGTCGTTCCACTCCTTAACTATGGAACGGTCCTCAAAATAGTCGATCTTCATCGCTTTTCTGACCCTTGCCAGTGTTTCGTTCGTCTTTTCAACCGCCCTATCTGTCCCTTCCTTTATGATATCATATACGGAATCGATATCGGCTTCCCATTTTGCCCGATTAGAACGAACCGGAACAAGTGTCTTTTCGAGAACATTTATAAGAAACTTCTTGCATACACCGTCCCCAAGTCCGCCTCTGCAGTAATGAGCCTTCATTTCATCAAGGTTGGCATAATCGGGCAGGAATTCAGCAAAATCCTCTTCCTTTGAAAGTGCATCAAGGTAAGTAAATACAACGTTTCCCTCAATATGACCGGGATCGCTTATCTGAAGATGCATGGGATCCGTAAACATCCTTCCGTTTACCTGTTTCTTAACGGTCTTTGGATCATCCGAAAGATAGATACAGTTTCCGAGGGATTTACTCATCTTTGCCTTACCGTCTACGCCGGGAAGTCTTCTCTGCATCTCGTTTTCGGGGATCATTGCCTTGGGAAGCACCAGTGTCTCACCATAAACCCTGTTAAACTTCTCAACGATCTCCCTTGCCTGCTCCAGCATAGGTAACTGGTCTTCCCCGACAGGCACAACATTTGCGTCAAATGCAGTGATATCTGCTGCCTGGGATACCGGATATATGAAGAATCCTGTAGGAAGTCCCTCTTCCGCAAATCCACGCATCTGTATTTCTGATTTTACGGTAGGATTACGCGAAAGGCGGGCAGTCGTTACCAGATTCAGATAATAAAATGTAAGCGCATGCAGAGCGGGAAGCGCTGACTGTACGCATATCGTTGTTTTCGCAGGATCTATACCTACCGAAAGATAATCAAGGACCACGTTTACGATATTGTCCCTTATCTTTCTCGGGTTATCCGCATTATCCGTCAGTGCCTGATCATCCGCGATCAGAATATATATCTCGTCGTATTTTCCCGAATCCTGCAGTTCAACCCTGCGCTTTAAGGATCCTACATAATGTCCGAGATGCAAACGTCCCGTGGGGCGGTCTCCTGTTAAAATGATATTTTTTTCACTCAATGTCTGTTCCTCCTGCATACGTGTTTTATTCTTACAAAATTAGATTATAATATAAAAGAGCCGATATTTCCACGATATATCGGCTCTTATCTGCATTCTTTTTATCCCTGTCACTGTGACAGACAGGTATTATATATATATGGTGTGTAGGGATAGAGCGAATTTACAGGCACAACACAATAAAATCCAGCAGGGTAAACATAAGGTGTGCTTGAAACTGCCGGTGACGGAACCGCTGTTGAATAGAGTGATGGAAGCCTTCCTTCTCTTATTCCGTATGTAAGATAATGCCAGAGTAATCTTTCGGGATATTTGCCGTTTGCATACCCGGCCTTCATCTCCGGATATAAATTGGCATAAAAATCAGAATCGAATACCGTCCCGTCCGGAAGAACATAGACCTGCGCACTGACCTTTGCGGGAGCAGCTGTAATACTTAAACCTGCTGCGATCAAAACTCCAAGGATAAGCTTTTTTAATCCCGATAATTTCTTCATTTTACCCATACCCTTCATCTCCTTAAAAATTCTTATATACATAATAACGCTTTCTGACGTAAAATATCAATATAAATTAACAAATAACCCATTGATCTTATTCGCTGTTAAGGGCAATACAGATTATATCCTTAATAACGGAAACTAAGCCTTAAGCTGCAAATATTTACAGGGAGGTACACATGAAAAAAATAAACACTGTAAACATCATAGGACTCGGAGCTCTCGGAATGTTATACGGAAAATCTCTGACCGATGCTCTCGGATATGAAAATGTATGTTTTGTCATGGACAGCGTGCGTCTTGATAAATATAAAGATGCTGATTTTATCTGCAACGGCGAAAAATGCGATTTTCATATGATAACACCCGAAGAAGCAAAGCCCGTGGATCTTGTTATCATAGCAGTAAAATATCCCGGTCTTCCAGAAGCTATAGATATCATGAAATCAAGCATAGGACCCGATACGATCATAATGTCTGTGATGAATGGGATATCAAGTGAGGAAATAATCGCAGAAAGGTATGGAAAGGATAATATCATATATACCGTAGCCCAGGGCATGGATGCTGTAAAATTCGGCGGAGACCTTACCTTCAGCCAAAGCGGAGAGCTTCACATCGGCGTTCCTGAGGGGCAGGACAAGGCCTGTCTTGAACCGGTTACCGATGTTCTCAGGCGCTCTTCTCTTGATTATGTTATAGAAGATGATATTATGTACCGCATGTGGGGAAAATTCATGCTGAATGTCGGAGTCAACCAGACCTGTATGGTATATGACACAACCTACAGAGGAATCATAGATGAGGGAGAACCGAATCTTATCTTTATATCTGCCATGAGAGAAGTAATAGCAGTTGCCAACGCAGAGGGAATAAACCTTTCAGAGTCCGACCTTAATATGTATGTTGATATCATAAAAACGCTTAATCCCGACAAGATGCCATCAATGGCCCAGGATCGCATAAATAAAAAGCCCGGTGAAGTGGATGCTTTTTCCGGTATACTTATAAAGCTTGCAAAAAAGCACGATATACATGTTCCCGTAAACCGCTTTTTAAACCGCAGGGCAAAAGAAATAGAAAAGGAATATATCTGAACAAAACATAACCCTTAAATCTTATAGCACGCCAACATTACAGGTTTCTTCTGCATGATAAAGGCAGGTACCAGGGGGGAAGAGCTTCCGTAATATGCATCAAAGCCGGAGACTGTCTTATCCGCTTCAGATGGGATAAGCTTAAGCTCCTCGCATTTCCCTCCTGCCACAAACCTGTCTATAAGTTCAAAGATCTGCTCTGAGAGAGTATCGTTTATCTCCCTCCAGCTTTCCCTGTTGCCCGGATAAAGGACGATCGTCACACTTATGCCGTCTCCTTCAGCATCCAATATCCCAAATCTTTCCGTAAGAGCGTCAAACAGCACATCCTCATTCTCGGAAAGTTCATTGGCTCCGATACAAAACAACAGCTTCTTTTTTGAGCTGCGCGAGGGATCCCCCGAAGAAGAAGTATCTTCATTATCCCTGACTCCTCCGGCACTGAGATAATCTTCTTTTAATCCGATCCTTTCCTGCCACAGGGATCTCGTATCTTCTCCGGCAAACTCTGTCAGAACATTTATATACTGCTCTTTGATATTTTCAGACTGTACCAGAACCTTATCCGAATAGATCACTCCGGGAGCCGTTACGTAATGCTTCATGTTATAGATATCATTTATATCCCTGCTGTCAAATTCCGATGTATCTCCTATAGGGATATAGATTATCTTCTCTGCGTATTTTTGGAGGTTTCTTATATAAAATGCAGACGGTATTGTAAGAAAAGGATTTGCCCCGTCATATACATCCTGTACATAAACCTCATCCGGACAATGAAGAGCAGGATCATAAGCAAACCAGTCCGTATAGTCAATATTCTCAGGGTATCCTTCGATACCGACAGATCTCTTAATTTCTTCATCTGACATGGAAACCTTACCGGTAAATGACTTTTTCATAAGGGGAAGCGGGACAACAAAAATATCCGCTTCATTATCCCCATCCTTTATCAGATTCTCATAATAAGGCTCAAGTGTCTTCCACTCCTTATATCCTAAAGGAAGGAAAAGTATCTCTTTTCTGTCTGTGATGTTTTCCCTTACACTTTCAGAGACCTTATCAAGCTTAGCTTTACTCAAAGGAAGTTCATCCTTATCCAGATTGTGCAATAAATCTGCAATTCCGCTATCACTCCGGTCGGTTGAAATATCCTGATATCCTTCAGTATTTATAATTCCTGATATTTCCTGACTCTCTTCCCAGATCGCGTCACAATAATCCTGAAGTGCTTCTGTCAAACGTATGGTTGATTCTCTTTCTTCTCCCTTAACATTCTCCATAAGAGTTCCGAGATCTGCCGCAAGCTGCTGGGAATCCATGGCTTTAGCGAAAAATTCATCAAGCCTTCCCTCCTTAAGAAGCTTTTTAGCTTCATTTAACAATAAGACCAATTCCTTAAGACATTCCTTTGCGGTTTCCTTAAAAGACCTGCTATTATCGGTCTTATTGCGAACAAGCATGGAGGATTCAAAATAAAAGCCCGGGAATCTTTCACCCAAAAGCTTTTCTATCTCCTCTCTCTGCTGCTCAAAGAAAGGATAATTATGGGCAGTCCAGACCTTATGTATCTCATTATAGTTGTGATATCTTCGTCCAAGGACCTTATTATATGACGCCGGAACCGGTATTGACGTATCCTCAAACGGCAGACGGATCTGACTGAGATACAGCTCTTTATCCTCAGCCGCTGAGGGGCCGTTCTTCAGTACCCACGGAAATATTTGACCGATACGGTCAGCGTCCTTTGGCTTAACTTCAGACATACGACCCTCCGCAAGCCTGTATAAAGCTACAGCAAGATCATGAACATCTTCTATCCGGGAGAGCTGCACGGAATACTTCTTTTCGAACTCTTTTATCTGTAGAAGAGCTGAGCTCATTCTGAGTTCCCCGCTGACGATACCATCGGCAACGGCTATAAGCTTCATTATATCCTTATCCCGGCTTATCTCCTTTTCGTCATCATTATAAAGATAATCCTTAATAAATATATCCACTCCCGCAAGCCAGGGGAAATTATAGTGAGAATCCAGATATTCCTCTTCAAAGCACATCTTTGAACTGTTAACTACCCTTGCCAGAAAAAGCCAGTGATCCTTCTGTCTTTCATAATCATGGATCACATATCCTTCCGGGAGTTCACTGTCCGCAACCCTTCTGAATTTTTCATAATCATCTCGAAGCATACATATATCAAGGTCATCATCCCAGGGCACAAACCCTCCGTGACGCACCGCGCCAAGAAAAGTGCCCCAGTCTGCAAAATATCTGATACCATGTTTTCTGCAGATATCATCAATATGCGCAAGAACATCAAGCGTTGCCGCCCATGCCTGCTTTATGGCAGTAGGAACATAAAATCCGTTCCTTATCTCGTCCCTGAAAAAATCAACGGAGTGTTTATTTGTCGATATCCCGGACATACCAGACCTCCCTATGACATGCTTTTATGATTTCCGGATAATTATACCATTTGAGATTTTATTCGTCCATTTTCTAAAATAAGTGATCAAGACTCGAAAATATTAAATATATTCAAATGTTACATTGATATGTGATATAATATAATTTAGTTACCCTTTATGATTTGTCCGGACCCTGTGGTCATGAGGTGATAAATATGTGGAACTATAGCTATATCCTTCCAAACTTTTTTGTTTTGCTCTTATTTCTTGCTTATTTTTTTTCGCGCCCCCGTCTCCCCATCAACAGAAACAGGATATTTCTGGTCCTTCTTATAGTCAATCTGCTTCATCTTGTTATTGACGTATTATCGAGCAAGGCTGATGAAAATTATTATCTTTACCCTGTATGGCTTCTGTATCTGCTTAATATGCTCTTTTTCATTTTCTTTTTTATCCAGTTTTTCACCTTTTTCCTGTTTACCCTAAATGAACTTCACTCCTATGATGAAAGTTCATTCAGATTTAATCCTCTCTTTGTCCTTGCAGGCCTTATCAGTGTACTTGTGACTCTTTCAAGCTTTTTCACAGGTGCGGTCTTTTACATAGATTCCAACGGTTATCACAGCGGTCCCCTTTATAATATCATTTATTTCTGCTCAGCCTTCTATATCATCCTTTCACTGGTGCTCATCCTTATCCGGAAAAATAACCTCCAGCGCAGAAAAATATTCGCATTACTTGCCTATAATGTGACCCTCTTTATGGGTATCATTGTGAGACGGCTCTTTCCCGAATACATAATAATGTTTCTTTTCTACCTTTTGGCCATCATCATTATTTTTCAGTCCTTCGAAGACCATAATCTCTACCGTAATGAATACGGAGTCTTTAATACACAGGCACTGGAAAGGATGCTTAATGAGAGGGCAGGCAGATATCAGTACGATATCCTGGGATTTATGATACGCAATTTCAGCGAACTGAGAGAGGTGTATTCCCGTCGTGAGATGGACAGCTGCACCAGTCAGATCGCTGTTTATCTCACCAAAAAATATCCCAAGCTTACCGTGTTTTACGTAAGAAGCGGAAGATTTTTAATTCACAGCGACAAAAAAATGGATATGGACAGGATACATGAGGAGATCAGGGAACGTTTTGGCCACCCCTGGAACACTGAGGATATGGAATTCTATTTGGAGGCCGGTTTTGTTTCTCTTTCTGTATCTGCAGAGAATAACTCTCTTGACATTGTTCTCAATGCCTTAGCTTCCTCGCTTAAGATAACGGAAACCGTTCCTGATGCCTATCTTAAGATAGGGGCCAAAGAATTGGACAGTCTGAAGCGTCAGAGACTTGTTAAGCTGGCCCTGGATACAGCGATCGAACAGGATAAGGTAGAGGTATTTTTCCAGCCTCTTGTAGATGCAAAAACAAGGAAAATTGTCGGTGCTGAGGCCCTGGCCCGCATCCGTGACGAAAACGGCACACTGATATCCCCCGGGGAGTTTATTCCGATAGCCGAAAGTAACGGACAGATCGATTATGTAGGCAGACAGGTTTATGAAAAAACCTGCCGTTTCCTTAATGAGCACAAGCTTGAGTCCATGGGGCTTTCATGGGTCAATGTTAATGTTTCTCCCATCCAGTGTATGCGTCGGGACTTAAGAGACAATTTTATGTCTATCTTAGATAAATACAACCTGTCTCCCGAACTCATCCATTTAGAGATAACCGAGGAGTCGATGGTAGATTACGAGCTTCTTGAAAACCAGATGCAGGACATGAGTAAGGATGGCTTCTGCTTCGTTCTTGATGACTATGGAAGCGGATATTCCAATGTATCAAGGATCAAGCGCTGTCCTTTTATCAATGTAAAGCTTGATATGTCAATAGTCCGTGCTCACTGCAACGCGCCTGACGGCATTCTTCCCGCTCTGGTTCAGGCCTTTAAGCAGATGAACTTCAAGATAACTGCCGAAGGGATCGAAACAGAGGAGATGGCAGATATCCTCAGTGATATAGGCTGCGACTTTCTTCAGGGATATCTTTATTCAAAGCCCATACCCCTTGAAGAATTCCTTCAAAAATATTCGGGGCAGGAGCAGAAAAGGCCCCTCCAAAACAGTCATACATGCTGATATCTGTTAAAATTATTCGATATAACATCCATGGCCGGCTTTGCAAAAACATCATAACCGGGTTCTTTTTCCGCCTCTTTACTGTCATAAAGATCTGCAGTCCATGACCATAATACCACTCCGCTTACAAAGTCTCTTTTTCTTACGGCCTCAAACATTTTCTCATACCACTCTTTTTGTCCCATCAGATCCACACCCCCGTCTAACTCCCAGTTGTTTGGAACCTTCGCTGACCCTTTAGTGGACATACAGCCTGTTTCGGCAAAAAAGAAGGGTTTATTGAATTTCTTTACCACTTCTTCTATCCTGTCAAGCTGTCTTTCCCAGTCATCTATCGGATAATAACCGCTTGAGGATATAACATCCACCGCATCCCACCAGCTGACATTATGCTCCTGATATTTATCACAGTTATAAGAAACAGGTCCGTCATAAACCGTCTTTATATCTGATATCAGTCTGCGCCATTCCTTTTCCCTGTGATCTGACATCACCATCTCACAACCGGCGATGAACATCTCACATCCTGTCTCCTTAGCCAACTCTGCGTAATGAAGCTGAAACTCTGTGTAAGACTTAAACCAGTTGCCCCACTTGGGTTCGCATACCACATCCTCGTCAAAGAAATGGATATGTGCCCTCCACGTTCCGTCCTTACAGTTTACCGTGGGTTTAAGAGCAACCTTTAATCCCAGGGAATGCGCTTCATTGATGATATCCTTTAGTTCCTCATCTTTAACTGTTTTTATGGATGTAAAATCTATCTCTTCCGAGGTTGCGTTATCCTGATAACCGGCCGGCGCAAATATCACAAAATTTGAAGCTGTCAGTTCCTTCATCCTTCCAAGGCTTTCCTTTGCCTCCTCTGTGGCGATAACTCCCGCCGGTGAGAAGGGCGCAAAGGTAAAACCGCATATCCTGTCTGTTTTCATATTTTCCTTACCCCCGTATCTCATTTCTTTTGCGAATGCTTCTTTGTTAGTTCCTCCGCCCTGTTCGGTATACTTCCTTCTGTCGCAAAACAGTATACCAAATTAAGACCTGCAATTCCATCGGAAAATCTCAGGAAAGATAACAGACATCGAACGTAAAAATCCGTTAAGGATCACAACAGGAAAAAGGAGGCGCCATAAGCACCTCCGAGGAACAACTAACATGTGTTAGAGACTAAATTACAGATCAGTGTATAAATCCCGTCTTAAAAACCGGGATCCTGATTCTCTACAGCTTACCTCCCGAGGTAGCGATACCCTCGATAAACTGCTTCTGGAATAATATATATATAACTATCATGGGCACACAGGAGATCAGGGCAGCCATCATAAGCTCGGGATACTTCTGCTGGTACTGGCCGTTCATCTTTGCAAGCGCGCTCGCAAGTGTAGTTGCCCTGTTATCGGGGCAGACTATCATCGGCCACATAAGGTCCTTATACGCAAATATCGCAGTAAAGATCCCTAAAGCTATGATGGCTGACCTTGTAAGAGGAGCCATGATAAAGAAAAGAGTCTGTGGTATATTACATCCGTCTACCCTTGCTGCATCCTCAAGATCTCTCGGAAGCTGCATATAGGCCTGACGAAGCAGAAAAGTTCCAAATGCCGATACTATACCCGGAAAAACCAGTCCCCATATCGTATTTGTAAGATGAAGCTTACTTACCATGACGTACTGGGGAATGATAAATATCTGTACAGGTATCATCATCTGAAGAAGCACAAGGGAAAACATAAGATTCTTCCCTCTGAAATTAAGTCGTGCAAATGCATATCCGCTGAGCGTTGATGTAAATAATGCAAAGAAGACACGAAGAGCTATCATACCTAAGGTATTGGCATATAGTCTCACAAAGTCCATAGCCTTTATAACATTTCCGAAATTCTGTGTCTGCCAGACCTTCGGAACTATCACAAAGGGATCCACCTGCATTGTTTCAGCAACGGTTTTGAACGCGGTGAGAAACATCCACAAAAAGGGAACCAGCATTATGATCGAAACGATCACCAGTATAAAATATATTATCGCATAATATACAGTCTTCTTCACAGCCTTACCCCCCTACTCATAATGAACCCATTTTTTCTGTCCTATAAGCTGAATCACGGTGAGTATAAGGATCACTGCAAGGAGAAGGACAACTACTGTTGCGCCGTATCCTTTTTTACTCTGTTCAAATGAGTATTTATAAAACAGATAGACAAGTGATTCCGTCTTTTTCCATGCCGGATTGTTCAGGTCTATCAGCATATAGATCAGGTCAAAAACCTGCATAGCTGCTATTATCCTTGTTACAAGGACAAAAAATATGGTGGGTGATATAAGCGGTATAGTTATATGCAAAAGCTGCTGTAATCCGTTTGCGCCATCGAGAGAGGCCGCCTCATAATAATCCCTGGGAACCTCCTGAAGCCCTGCGAGAAAGAGAACCATATTATAACCCAGAACAGACCATATACCGATAACAGCTATTGAATAGATGGCGATCTTTGGATCTGATATCCAGTTCACCTTAATATTAAAAACATTATTGATAAGACCGAAATTCGAATTGTAAAGCCATTTCCATACCATTGCCACAGCTGCGGGAGCAACTACCATCGGAAGAAAGAATATCGTCCTGAATGTATCACGGCCCTTTAATCTTTTATTTAAAAGATTTGCAAGCAAAAGGGCTATGACGATAGATACAGGAACCTCAACTATCGCGTATTTTGCGGTATTCCACAGAGCCTGCCATATCTCACCGTCCAAAAGGACCTTTTCATAGTTTTTTAATCCTACGAATTCGTTCCCTTTCCCGAAATCACCGGCCTTAAAGAAACTCTGCTTGATCGTATCTATCATAGGGTAGATATTTAATATGATAAGTCCGGCCATTGTCGGAAGGATGAATATCCATCCCCATATAAATTCACTGATCTGTCTTGACGAAGCCTTCTTCTTCACTTGCTACTCCTTAACGCTTTATTTAACAAAGATCATCAGTCCTGAAATGATCTTTTCCTGTTATCCTGAAAATCATCCTGAAACCGCGAGTGTGCCGGGGAAGCTTTCCCTGACACACCCGGTTTCATTTTTAGTAACCCACCAAATACCGGTTAGTTTCTTTTTTATTCCTCTGCAAGAGCTGCATTCATCTCTTCCGCTATATCCTTGCAGACATCCTCTACAGGCTTGTCACCTGTCCAGGCATCCTGAAGCTTTTCGATCATCATATCTTCCCAAACTGTAGTATCTCTTGAGTAAGGTCTGAATACAAGCTTTGCATCAAGCATCTTCATATGACCGTTAAGATCAAAGCATGAAACGCTGTTTACCCATGAATCTGAGGTTCCCTTATAAGCCGACATTGTAACACCAAGCTCTGCCTGCTCGATCTGTGCTTCCTTGGAACCGAGATACTCTATAAGTGACCATGCAGCATCGGTATTCTTTCCGTTTGCTGAAGCAGCCCATCCGAGTCCGTTATAGATGGATACACGATCGTCAGGTGATGATGTGTAAGGTAATACCGCAACATCACAGTTTTCTGCCGTATATTCATTATCTCTGTACCCTGCAAGCATCCATGATCCGTTTATTGACATAGCTACCTTACCTGCGCTTAAAAGTTCATTTGGTGCTGTTTCGGATACAGTTGCAAGATCGGGGCAGGAACCTTCTGCTATCATATCTGTAAAGAGCTTTACAGCCTTGATACTGTTGGGATCATCCATACCTGATGTCTTCTTGTCATCACTGATAACATAACCGCCCATTGAATAAATCGTGTTGTAATAACCCTCCTGGTTATTTCCGGGAGCTATGGCATATCCCCAATGCTCATCGTTCGTAAGCTTCTTTGCATTTTCCGCAAAATCTTCCCAGGTCCAGGTATCATCGGGATAAGGAACTCCCATCTCATCAAATATAGTCTTGTTATACCAAAGAGCTATTGTATCGATATCCTTGGGAACTGCATACTGCTTTCCGTCTGACTGGTAAAGATTAACAATACCCTCATAGTAATTGCTCATATCGATCTTATCACTTGATGCTATCCTGTCGGTAAGATCAAGGAGCATATCGTTCTCCATATATTTCTGTGCTACATTGGAATGCATCCAGAACACATCGGGAAGCTCTCCGCCTGTTGCTCCTGCTTCAAGCAGTGTCCAGTAATTATTCCAGTCCACAACCTGGATCGTTGCCTTTATTCCCGACTCTTCGCTCCACTTATCAACTATCTTCTGAAGACCTTCTCTCTGGCCTTCATCCCAGATGGTGATGGAGAGTTCCCCTTCAACACTTGATCCTATGCTGTCAGGTGCAGCCTCTTCTTCTGCCGGTGCTGCCTCTGCCTCTTCTTCCACAGCCTCAGCACTGCCTGCATCGGCTGCGGGTGCTGCTGCTCCGGCGCCGGCACAGCCAACGATCGAAACTGCCGTCAAAGCACTTAATAAAATTGCTATTACTCGTTTTTTCATAAAAGCTTTCCTCCTGAATAACCAAAATAATAAATATTGTTTTTGTTTATGACCAAGGATCATCCTCCCTATGACCAAAGGTCATCTTCCCTTTCTGATCGCAATCTTATGATAAACAACCGTTGAGGGTTTTAAAATGGTATTTCGTGTTCTTTTGATGTCAATTTGTGACATGACTTCTTTTGATGCTCTTCCCCCTCTTCTTCCCTATATACCCTGATCGATGGCCTCTATCACAGTAACAAAGGACGTATGATCCTCAGCTATGGTAAATCCTTTTTTATAAAAACGGGATATGGCAACCCCCATATTCATGAGCTCATCTCCATAGTATTTTTCATTTTCCATCATATAAAGCCTGTCCGGATCAAGGCCTGAAAGCTTCAGAAATCCGGGAAGCATATTGACATTGGCCCTGAGGCAGTAAAACCCAAGCAGTGCCGTATTCTTATCTTCCGAAACAACTATCCAGGCAGCCTGATCGGTTTCAAAGGGTGATCTCAGTCTGTAAAAATCCCCAAATTGGATCAGAGAGCGGTATTTCTTCATAAACCGGATCTGCTCCCTGACCTTTTCAAATTCCTCTTCGTTTAATTCATTAAGGTCAAGCTCATATCCAAAGGTTCCAAAGTAAGCCACATTTGCCCTGGTTTCTATAGATACACTCCTCCCTGTCTGCTGGTTTGGAACGGCAGATACGTGTGAACCTACAGACACTATCGGATATCCGTAGGATGTACCGTACTGTATGCGTATCCTGTCTATTGCATCCGTATTATCGGAACACCATGCCTGTGGGGCGTAATAAAGCATTCCGGCATCAAATCTGTTTCCTCCGGAGGAACAGGATTCAAAAAGGATATCAGGAAATGCAGCTATAAGTCTTTCATACAGACTGTACATTCCAAGAACATATCTGTGATAAACTCCTCCCTGTTCCTCAGACTCTGCAGTCTGGCTGTACACCTCACTTAATGACCTGTTCATATCCCATTTGATGTAGCTGATCATTGCCCCGTCTATTACCTTGTAAAGCATGTTATAGATATGATCCACGACCTCTTTTCTTGAAAAATCAAGGACGAGCTGATGTCTGCCTAAGGAAGGCTTCCTTCCCGGAGAAGAAAGCACCCAGTCAGGATGTCTTCTGTACAGATTACTGTCGGGATTGACCATTTCAGGTTCTATCCAGAATCCGAATTTAAGTCCCATAGCATTTATCTTTCTTGAAAGACCGGCCATTCCCTGCGGAAGCTTGTCTGTATTCTCAACCCAGTCTCCAAGCCCTGCAAAATCATCATTTCTCTCACCAAACCACCCGTCGTCAAGAACAAAAAGCTCAACACCGGCTTCCTTTGCCTTAGATGCTATCTTAAGTATCCTCTCTTCGGTAAAATCCATAAAAGTAGCTTCCCAGTTATTATTGAGGATAGGTCTTGGTTCGTTCTTCCATCTGCCTCTCACAAGATTATTGTTATAAAGTCTGTGATAGCTCCTGCTAAGATCATTAAGTCCGCCATCGGTATATGCCATTATCACTTCCGGTGTTTCAAAGCTCTCTCCACCCGAAAGCTTAAAGCAGAAGCGGTCTGGATGTATTCCCATAAGAACTCTCAGCCTGCCAAAGGATCCCCCCTCCGCTGCAGCGATAAAATTACCGCTGTACACAAAGGAAAAACCGATAGCCTCACCCTGAGATTCATTGGTATCAGGTCTTTTTATTATCACAAACGGGTTATGATTTGCGCTTGATACTCCTCTTCTGCTTTCGACAGAAACGATTCCGCTTCCTAACTTTCTTACCGACGGTATCCTCTCCCTTGCCCACGCTCCCGAAAACTGGATCCACTCATATTCCTGATCGGGAAGATCCAGACAGCATGAAAGAGCCCTTTTAAGCCTGACCTTTTCATTTCCGTGATATTTAAAGGCGGCATGCCTTGCTATAACCGGATAATCTCTAAATACTGTATAGGACAGAACAAGACTCATCCTGGCTTCCTCATCCTCAAGTTCAATGTCAAGGGTCATCGCCTCTTCCTTATCCGCATATGTGGCGGGAAGTCCTTCTATCCCCTTTTTCCCCTGACAGATCATGTGACTTTTATACACGAAAGTACTTACGGCCGAACCGTTAGGAGTCTCTGCCTCAAAGGCATGCATACCAAAGTCTGTTGTTCCGAAAGAAGGATATTCCTGACGGTTGAGCTCCATTGAATAGCTTTCGGTATCAGGATCCACCAAAACATTTGGCATTGCCGTGCGAAATATAACATATGACATGTTCTCCTTATCATGGATCCTCTTTCCGAAATACAGATTCGTCAGTTCTCCGTTTACGGCGATCCCCATGATATAGCTGATCCGGTCATTGTATAAATGAAACTGACCTGATGTTTTATTCCAAATAATGTTCATTCATAAACCCTTTCATCAGTAAAATAAATAAACTTTAAAAAGCGCGATCAGTCAGGGTAATGTGATTATATTATCTTTCGTTCCGTATAATAATGGCTTAATTTGATATTTGAATGTCAAAGTGTGACTATGAATCTTTGATTTTACGATCGGTTATAGTATAATTATCAAAACACTGATCTTATGTTCAGGTCATTCCACGGAGGTGCTTTATGCCACAGGAGCTTGAAGGATGCGACTTCTGCAAATTTGTCAATTATGAGGATTCGGATGATTTTTATCTTTATGAGCTTGGAACAAATAAATGCGAGCCGCTCTACTCATATGAACATTTTGTCAAGAACAGGATAATAATCCATATAATCCTTAACGGAAAGGGAATAATACGTCTTAACGGAAAGCAGTACGACGTGAGCGCTCACCAGATCTTTCTCATCCCCCCGGATACGAAAACCTTCTATCAGGCCGATAAGGATGATCCATGGGAATACATATGGTTTCATATAGGAGGTCCTAAGATCCCCCTTATTCTTAAGGAGGCAGGGCTTACCGCGGAAAACCCTGTTTATACACCTCTTTCCTGTGAGGATAAGATAGAGGCGCTTGCAAAGGACATGCTGAAGAATTATACCAGACAGTATTACTGCATCGGAAATCTTTATAAGATCTGTGATTATATGATAGAAAATTCAGCCGAAAAAAGGGATGAGCCTTCCGACAGTTCACTGTTATATGTAAAGAATGTCATCTCCTTTATAAGGCTTAAATACTCAGAGCCCGTGAATGTTAAAAATATTGCCTTCGTCCTTGGTCTTAACAGAAGCTATCTTACGAGATTATTTAAACAGGCCACCGGCTACTCCATCCAGGAATATCTTATAACCTACCGGATGAAAATCGCCTTTAAAATGCTGTCGGACGGGAATCTGAGCATAAACGAGATAGCATCATCTGTAGGATATGGGGATACCTTTACCTTTTCCAAGGCCTTTAAACGTCATTTTGGAAAGTCTCCTTCCGAATGTCGAAGTAATGGCTATAACAACTCTTTCCTATAAGTCTTTCTCTCATTTTTATGTTATAATAAAATATAATTTTATAATTATGAGGAAAGAAAATGATCATTAAAGAAGAAACCACAGATGCCCTTAAAACTCTTCTCTATGAGACAGCATTAAATGATATAACTCCGGACGGAAACCCGTATAAGGAGCTTTGCGACAGTCTCAATGTTGTAAAGATGTATTATGACATGAATCTCGGCGAAGAGGGCAGATACAGGGATCAGCGGACCGGAAAGATCGTTTTTAATACAGAGGAAGTAGATAATAAGTTTATCTTATATGATTCGGGGAAAAAATCCGGATTCACAATGAAATTTGATTATTACTACAACGGTTTCGAATACGTTCATGCCTATATAGAGTTTGAGGAAAGCATAAGACCTGAGGATGTGGACAGGGATTATTACCAGTTTTTTGCCGATGTGGTATATCTTCTCGCAAGCAGACATAATATGAAAAGCATGCTTGAGCATGCCGAATTATCTGATCCCCTTACGGACATTCCCAATGTAATATGTGTCAGATACGCGTATGAGAGAATGATAAAACTCATTCCTCCTTCGGAAATCGCAGTTATATGTATGAACCTTAAGAATTTCCAGTACATAAATGATACAGTCGGTGCAGGTGTCGGTGACGAGGTCATAAGGATCTATTCCAGAAAGCTTGTAAATCTGGTGGAAGAGAATGAGATTGCCGGAAGGATAGGCGGAGACAGCTTTATAGTATGTATAAACAAAAATAATCTGGATCCTTTTTTGAAAAAAACTGAAAATATCGTGATATCCTCTCTTCAATCCTCTCCACACAGCCGTTTTGAGGTTGGCGCAAGATTCGGGATCTCGCTTCTTAATAAGAATGAAGATAAGCCGTTTCATGAGAGGATGAACGATGCCAATGTGGCTTTGGGTATAGGCAAAAACTATGCCAGGGAATCTGTTATGTACTATAACGATGACCTGAAAAAAAGGCTTATGTTAAGCCATGATGTTATCTCATCATTTCCTTTTGCCATAAAGAATCATGAGTTTGTCCCTTATTTCCAGCCAAAGGTAAATATGAAAACAGGAAAGCTTGCAGGGTTTGAAGCACTGTGCCGGTGGTTTCATGAGGGCAGTCTGATATTTCCGGATCAGTTCATCCCGATCTTAGACAGGGAAGGGCTCATACCGGAGTTAGACCTTGCCATTTTCGAAGAGACGTGCAGATCCGTAAAGAAATGGAAGGATATGGGACTGAATCCCCCAAGGATCTCCAGTAATTTTTCAAAAAAATGTCTTTTTGTTCCCGATATAGAAAAAAAGATCTTTGAAATAATAAGCGATAATAGTCTTGAAGCACGGGAAATAGAAATAGAGATAACAGAAAGCATAAAGGATCATGAATATAACAGACTCATTGATTTCGTAAAGATCCTGAAAAAGCCCGGGCTTTTCATTTCAATAGATGACTTCGGCACCGGTTATTCATCATTATCACTCCTCTACAATATCGACGCCGACATAATAAAGATCGATAAATCCTTTACCGATAAGATAACCGAGGATCCTAAAGCATCGATACTTATAGAAAATGTGATCACGATCGCAAATCAACTAAACATTCATACCATAGCTGAGGGAGTCGAAACATCTGCCCAGGGCAAAAAGCTTCTCAATATGGGCTGCGACTATGCGCAGGGATACTACTACAGCAAGCCTGTAGATTTTGATACAGCCACGGAAATGATCAGAAGCTGTCCCTTTAAACCCATGGAGCAGGATTAAACATTTAACACTATACAAAAAAGGAGCTTCGGACAACTTATAAGCTCCTTTTCTGTCATATCATTTAAGGTTCATGTTTATCTTGGTTATCAGATCCTCTTTAACAAAGGGCTTTGGTACATGGGCGTTCATTCCCGCACTAAGCGCCTCATCTATATCCGATGAAAAAGCATTCGCCGTCATGGCTATAATGGGTATCTTTGAAAGCTCCTCATCCTTTAATGCCCTTATCCTTTTAGTTGCCTCAAGACCATCCATAACAGGCATGAGCACATCCATGAGTATAAGATCGATATCTCCGGGTTTGGAATCCTTTATTATCTCAACCGCATCCACACCGCTGTTTGTCGTCTTTACATTAAATCCGAACCTGACAAGCACACGCTCTGCAAGTTTAAGATTAATCGGTGTATCGTCAACCACAAGGATAGTCTTTCCGTCATAAGACCTGTTCATTGCCTCCTCTACAGCCATATCCTTGTCCTGATCCTCAATAGCTTCATCCGAAGGCTCCATCGGAAGGACTATGATAAACTCACTTCCCTTACCAAGCTCGGTTTTGATATCGATAGTACCCTGCATCATATTTATGATATTGCGCACTATTGCCATACCGAGTCCGGTTCCCTGTGTTTCATTCACAAAGCTTGTCTTCTCTCTGGAATATGCCTCCCATATATTCCTTATAAAATCCTCCGACATACCGATACCCGTATCCTTTACACGAATCTCATATATCAGCTTATCCCTTCTTTCAAGCAGCTTTCCGATAAGGGTTACTTTTCCACCCTTTGGTGTAAACTTGTATGCATTTGAAAGAAGATTAATGAGGATCTGGCGAAAACGAAGCTTGTCACATTCTACCCGGTCTTCCCCCATATCCTTTATGTCCGTGATGAACTCGACACCCTTTTCCTTCATCTCTTCCCGCACCATATCTGCGCAATCAAGGGTAATATCCCTAAGGAGAACAGGTGATGTGGATATCTCCATCTTTCCGCTCTCGATCCTGCTCATGTCAAGAATATCGTTTATCAGGTTCATAAGGTGATCCCCGGCAGAGACTATCTTACCCAGATATTCTTCAAGATGCTCCTTATCGTCAAGCTCCTCCATTGCAAGTCTTGAAAATCCGGTTATCGCGCTCATCGGAGTCCTTATATCATGGGACATATTTGAGAAAAATACCGTCTTGGCCCTGTTTGCGCGATTTGCTTCATCTATGGCATTTAAGAGCATATGCTGTCTGTCCTCAAGCTCTGCCTTCTGTGAGGCTATCAGCCGGTCAGCATCTAATTTCTGGGCACTTTGGTCATCCATTATCGAGGTAGTGATAAGAAGACGGTCTATAGTTCCCTGTCCTCTCTCTATGACATGATAGTTGACCCTTATCCACTGGTTATTATTTTCATCCTTGTATACGATCTCTCTCCTGTCACAATCCTTAAATGTTATCGTACGGACCTCATCTACACCGCTTAATAATTCCCGGTTCTCATTAACTACTCCCTTTAGCTTCTCAACGATCATTTCAAGAAGATCCTTACAGGAGGGATC